>NZ_JAUBOR010000025.1:41145-72877 GCF_036700305.1 Microcoleus sp. Z1_A1 | reverse complement strand
CCACACAAGTACCATTTTTATGAACAGGCAAGATGCCTGTTCCACACAAGTACCATTTTTATGAACAGGCAAGATGCCTGTTCCACACAAGTACCATTTTTATGAACAGGCAAGATGCGTGTATCCGTGTCAAAATCCGTGTCGTGCCTTCTTCATTCTGCTAGATAATTTCAGTGCAGGCGATCGCACCAGTAACGTAAAATGTCTAAAAGCGGTCTTTGTAAAATAATTTTAGCCCCATGAGCGACGAACAGGAAAAAAAACAAATTTTGACTCAGCACCCGGAAATAATTTCCACTACCAGCGATGAGTTCGATCGCAGTGAAATTGCCAGGGCTGATTCAACTTCCGCATCAGCAGAAACTCCCGCAGAAATTGCCACGCCCGAAGATATTTCAGCGCCCATCGACGCAGCCGAAACAATTCCAGTTGTCGCCGATAGCACGCCGGAAACAACTCAAATTACAAGTTATCCGCCTCCAACAATTCCAACTGCCAACCCCGAACCAAAACCAGCTCGCTCGTGGCAAATCTTAGCAGTTTTTCTCAGCGGAATCTTAGTCGGTTCCGTCCTTAGTCTCGGCAGTTTGCTAGCGTGGAAAATGTATCAGGAAAGAGCCAACCTTCAAATCAAACTACCCGCTGACGTACCCCTCCCCGAAAGCCCTCCGCCTGTCGCAGCAGCGCCCGCCAACCGCAGGCCCGGACTTCCCCCAGCCCCTGGAAATGGACGGCCCCCCACATTCCCTCCGTCGCCCCGTCCCACTCAAATCCCCTCTCTGTCTGGTGTTCCGCAACTTGCTTCGCCGTTGCCTTCTCCTTTGCCGTTGCCTTCTCCAACTCCAACTCCCGCTGCGGTTGAAACCCCTGTAACCGAGCGAGTTTACTTTCAAGCCGGTGCTACGGGAACGACTCTGAGCAATAGTTTGCGAGCCAACATATCCAGGCGCTACTTACTGGAGTGCAATAGCGGCCAAAGCATGACAATTAATGTTCAAGAAGGTCAAGTTAGCGCCGCAATTATTGCTCCTAACGGTGAAAATTTAGGTACTACTGATAGCACAGGTCAGTGGCAAGGTCAACTAGCCAGTAGCGGCGATTATACTATTGAAATTTCAGGCGATCGCCAAGCAAACTACCAAGTTAAGATTGAAGTCAAATAGCAAGTATAATTGTCTCAGGGGGTAGTTACACAATACATAAACCCGCCCTGGTTGCAAATTACAAATTACCCATTACTAATTACCAATGGTTGCACAAATATCTCCAAGCATCTACGAAGCAAAAACCCAGGAAATTGCCAAAGAAATCCTGAAGGCAACTCAAGACAAAAAGCGCTCTTTTTTCGGTCAACTGCAAGACCAAATGCGCTGGGACGACAAACTAATGGATTGGGCGATGGCTAGCCCCGGACTGCGGGTGCAATTGTTTCGATTCATCGACTGTTTGCCGGCACTCCGCAGCAAGCCGGAAATTGCCCGCCACCTGCAAGAATACCTGACCGCCCAAGAGGTAGAATTGCCCGAAGCTTTGAAAAAATTACTCAATTTTACTAACGCTGATTCGATTCCTGGACAATTGGCTGCGACGACGGTTGCGCCTGCAGTGGAAACTTTGGCGCACAAGTATATTTCTGGGGAAAATATCAAGCAGGTAGTTAAAACTTTAGAGCGGCTTCGCAAAGATAAAATGGGTTTTACAGTTGACCTTTTGGGGGAAGCTGTCATCACTGAAAATGAGGCGGAAATTTATCTTAACCGCTATTTGGAATTGATGGAGGAACTCGCCAATGCAGCGAAGAATTGGCCGCAGGTAGATGCAATTGACAAAGCTGACGGCGAAACTTTGCCGCGAGTGCAAGTATCGGTAAAGTTAACGGCTTTTTATTCTCAGTTTGACCCTTTGGATGCTAAAGGTAGTGAGGAGAAAGTAAGCGAGAGAATTCGCATTTTACTGCGTCGCGCGAAGGAATTGGGCGCGGCGGTTCATTTCGATATGGAACAGTATGCTTACAAAAGTTTAACTCTGAGCATTCTCAAAGACTTATTGTTAGAGGAAGAGTTTCGCAGTCGCACGGATATTGGAATTACATTGCAAGCTTATTTGCGCGACAGTGCCCAAGATTTGCGAAACCTGATTTCCTGGGCAAAAAAACGCGGAAATCCGGTAACAGTGCGGCTGGTAAAAGGCGCTTACTGGGATCAGGAAACTATCAAAGCGATGCAGAAAGATTGGCCGCAGCCGGTCTACAATGACAAAGTTGCTACCGATGCCAATTTCGAGCAGATGACGCAGTTGCTGCTAGAAAATCACGAATATTTGTATGCAGCTATTGGCAGTCATAATGTCCGATCGCAAGCGAGGGCGATCGCCATTGCCGAAACTCTCAATATACCGCGCCGCCGCTTTGAAATGCAAGTGCTGTATGGCATGGGCGACAAATTGGCTAAGCTTTTGGTCGATCGGGGTTATCGCGTGCGAGTCTACTGCCCCTACGGCGATTTGCTGCCGGGAATGGCTTATTTGATCCGCCGTTTGCTGGAAAATACCGCCAACAGTTCTTTCATCCGGCAAAGTTCCGAAGAAATGCCGATCGAACAATTGTTAGCCGCACCAGTTGCTAACGGAAATGACCAGCTAGTTTACAGCAAAGTATTTCCCAACGTTGCCGATACCGACTACGCCAATACCAAATTGCGGCAACAAGCAGAAACAGCCATCAAATCAGTGCGCGCCAACCTAGGTAAAACCTATTTACCGCTAATCAATGGCGAGTACCAAAATACTGAAGCCACAGTTAACTCACTCAACCCTTCCAATCCCACAGAAGTAGTTGGCACAATCGGATTGATTTCCGAAGAACAGGCCAAACAAGCCCTTGAAGCAGCAAAAGCAGCCTTCACCGGTTGGCGAAAAACCCCCGTCCGCCAGCGGGCAGGCGTCCTCCGCAAAGCCGCAGAATTGATGGAACAGCGGCGGCACGAACTATCAGCTTGGATGGTGTTTGAAGTCGGCAAACCCGTCAGAGAATGCGATGCCGAAGTTTCCGAAGCTATTGATTTTTGCCGCTACTACGCCGACGAAATGGAACGGTTAGAACAAGGGAAAAATTACGACATTCCCGGAGAAACTAACCGCTACAGCTATCAGCCACGCGGCATTTCTTTAATCATTTCACCTTGGAATTTTCCCCTCGCAATTCCTGTGGGCATGACAGTTGCATCCCTGGTGGCAGGTAATTGTACTTTGCTCAAACCTGCGGAAGTTTCCTCAGTAATTGCAGCAAAAATAGCTGAAATATTGGTAGAAGCCGGAATCCCCAAAGGCGTATTTCAATACGTGCCTTGCAAAGGTTCCACCGTCGGCGCTTACATGGTGAAACATCCCGACGTTCACATGATTACTTTCACGGGTTCTCAGGAAGTTGGCTGTCAGATTTATGCCGATGCTGCGATTTTGCAGCCTGGACAAAAACACCTGAAACGAGTAATTGCGGAAATGGGTGGCAAGAATGCAATTATTGTCGATGAAAGTGCGGATTTAGACCAAGCAGTTGCAGGCGTAGTTTATTCGGCATTTGGATACAGCGGCCAAAAATGTTCCGCTTGTTCGCGAGTAATTGTGGTCGAATCGGTGTACGATAATTTTGTGGCAAGATTGGTAGAAGCGACGCGATCGCTCAATGTCGGCCCCGCAGAAAATCCCGGCACTCAAGTCGGCCCTGTGATCGATGCAAATGCCCATTCGCGCATCCGCGAATACATCGAAAAAGGTCGCGCCGAAGCTAAAATAGCTTTAGAAATGCCGGCACCAGAAACCGGTTATTTTGTCGGCCCAGTCATTGTTACCGAAGTATCGCCCACAGCAACTCTCGCCCAAGAAGAAATTTTCGGCCCGGTTTTGTCGGTGATTCGGGCTCGTAATTTCAGCGAAGCGATTGCGATTGCTAACGGTACTAATTTTGCTTTAACCGGCGGATTGTATTCTCGCACGCCTTCGCATATCGATCGAGCCGCATCCGATTTTGAAGTCGGAAACCTGTACATCAATCGCGGAATTACCGGGGCTGTGGTATCGCGCCAACCTTTCGGAGGATTCAAACTTTCGGGAGTTGGTTCTAAAGCTGGCGGCCCGGATTATTTGCTACAATTCCTCGAACCGCGCACCATAACCGAAAATATTCAGCGCCAAGGTTTTGCGCCGATTGAAGGAGTGGATGATTAATCATTCCTTTGTTTGTAGAGAGGACTGAAGTCCTCTCTCTGGCTGTTAAGTTGGTAGGGTGCGCCCAGCGCACCTTACAGGTGGGGTGACAGAAAAAAATTGTGGGAGATTAGCTAGTTATAAAATGGAATCTACCAAAGATCGCGATCGACTAAATTCTCACAACCCTTCACTTGACAAGTGGCTGCGATTTTTAATTATAGTTGTATTAGTCCTCGGCATATTCTTTCGCTTCGCCAACCTAGGAAAGAAAGTTTACTGGATAGATGAAAGTTACACATCCCTGCGGTTATCTGGATATACAGAATCTGAGTTTATTCAGCAAGTAGTTGACGGTGAAAGTCGGGACATTAAATTTTTACAAAAATATCAACGGATAAATTCAGAAAAAACCGTCGTAGATACCGTAAAAGGATTAGCTTTAGAAGAACCCCAACTCGCTCCGCTGTATTTTGTAGCGACGAGATTTTGGGTGCAACTGTTCGGCGATTCAGTGGCTGTAACTAGAAGTATGTCGGCTGTTTTTAGTTTGCTCGCATTGCCTTGTATGTATTGGCTGTGCTTAGAATTATTTGATTCCTCGCTGACAGCTTGGTTGGCAGTTTCATTACTAGCTGTATCGCCTTTTCAAATAGTTTACGCTCAAGAAGCTCGACCTTACAGCTTGTTTGTATTAATAATTTTGCTGTCTAGCGCTGCTTTGCTGCGGGCAATGCGGCTAAAAACTAACAGCAGTTGGGCAATTTATGCGGTAACAGTAGCACTGGGATTTTATTCTCACCTATTATTTGCACTGGTGGTGCTAGGGCATGGAATTTATGTAGCCCTCTCGGAAAATATGCGGTTTAACAAGACGGTAATTGGGTATTTTATAGCAGCAAGCGCAGGATTTATTGCCTTATTTCCTTGGACTGTAGTTTATTTAATAAATTCGCAAAATGTCAGTGACAAAATAGCATGGCAGTCCTTAAGAATTCCAATTTCAAAATTAGTTTTAAATTTCGTTTTAAACATTATTAGGCAATTTTTTGATGTAGGATTATACTCTGATTTGCCACGATTATATTTCCTATTAACTATCCCAGTTATTTTAATGATTTTAATAATTGTCGGATATTCTTTTTATTTGCTGCTGAGTCAGACAGAAAGACGTGTTTGGTTGTTTGTTATGACATTAACGTGCGTGACATTAGCCATTTTCCTGCCAGCGGATTTAATCTGGGGCGGAATGCGATCGATCAACACCCGCTACATGATTCCCTGTTATTTAGGAATGCAGATAGCTGTTTCCTATTTTTTGGCGGTAAAAATGACATCTCCTCAAGTTACAATGCAGTTGCTAAAGCTGTGGAGACTGGCTCTGGCTGCTTTGCTCTCTATTGGAATTATATCCTGCTGCATCTATTTGCCAGCAGACTCTTGGTGGAATAAAGACCGCTCTTATATTAACATCCCGATCGCCCGCACGGTAAACTCAGCTTCTCGGCCATTACTCATAACAGACTTGTGGGTGTATAGTGTAGATACGATCGGCAACTTACTCAGTTTGAGTTACTTAATCAATTCCCCTGCTAAGTTTTTAGTATTGCCACCTAAAATTGTGAAAATCCCACCAAATTTTAACGAGATTTTTTTGTATGGTATTTCCAGAGAATTGAAAACAGAAATAGAAAAAAATACTCGTTATGAAATACCAACTCTTTACACTCTACAAAATCAACATATAATTTTGAGAAAATTGCTAAAAAAATGAAGTATGGTTGGAAAAATGCGTTTTAATGTTCCCCGAAATTGGCTGCATTTTTTAATTATAGCCGTATTAGTCATAGGTATTTTATTTCGGTTCGCCAATCTCGATCGCAAATTTTACTGGATCGACGAAACATATACTTCTTTAAGAGTTTCTGGCTACACCGAAGCCGAAATAATCAAAGAAATTTCCTACCAGAAAATAACCTCGCCTGCGGATTTACAAAAATATCAGCAGATAAATTCCGAAAAAACCTTAAGGGATACCCTGAATTCTTTAGCAACAGAAGACCCCCACCACCCGCCGCTGTATTACGTATTAGCGCGATATTGGGCGCAATGGTTCGGCACTTCCGTTGCAGCAATGAGAAGTTTGGCAGCCGTGATTAGCCTGCTAGTATTTCCCGCAATTTATTGGCTGGCTTGGGAGTTATTTGAATCTTCAGCAGTAGCATGGATGGCGATCGCAATTTTCGCAATTTCTCCCTACCACATCCTCTTTGCCCAAGAAGCAAGACAGTACAGTTTGTGGACAGTAACTACTATTTTATCCACTGCCGCCTTGCTGCGAGCAACACGCCCTGACGAAAATCAAAATCCTGTCGCCCTTGTTCTTTCCTGGGCGCTTTATGCAGCCACAGCAACACTGGGATTGTACACCCACTTGTTATTTGTCTGCGTCGCTGCCGCCCACGCAATCTACGTCGCAGTTATTGCCAACTGGCGCGATGTGAAAACATTTATTTCCTATTATGTAGCATCTTTAATCGCTTTGATATGCTTCATGCCTTCCCTGGTAAATACTGTAGAAAATTTCAATCAAGTTAGAAGCACAACAATATGGGCAGAACAAACAAATTTCTTAAGATTAGTCAGCAGATGGGTTGGTTCCATCACCATAGCATTTTTTGATATTGGCATTGATGGAACTGCCAACGCCACACAACTTGCCTTGCTAATTCCAGTTGGTATCATGATTCTAGCTTTAGTCGGCTATGCCCTTTATTATCTATGCCGACAAACACCAAAGCGAGTGTGGTTGATTGTATTGTTATTAATTGCAACAACTGCTTTGTTTTTAGCAGTGCCTGATATAATCAAGGGTGGAAGGCGATCGGCAAATCCGCGATATTTAGTTCCTTGTTATGTGGGAATTCAGATAGCAGTGGCTTACCTGCTGTCTGCGAAAATCAGTAGCAATTTGGAGAAATTAAAACAGCAAAAACTGTGGAAAATAGTTATAGTGGGAGTTTTTTCCGCAGGTATTATATCCGGTGGAGTTAGTTCTCAAGCAGATATTTGGTGGAATAAAGGCAGCGGTTGGTTGCGTGCCTTGGAAGTAGCCGCGACTGTCAATCAAGCCAGCAATCCCCTATTTATCAGCGATGCCAATATTGCATATATCATGCCTTTAAGTTATTACCTAGAACCCAAAGTAAAACTGCTAATAGAACCCCGCTGTTACACTTCTTGCTACAAAAATCGAGAATTGGCAAAGAAAAAACCCCAACCCCCGCAAATTCCCGCCGGTTTCAATGAGTTGTTTTTATACAGACCGTCCTCTACTTTGCGATCGGCAATTCAGCAACAAAACTATCAAATAGATCCGGCTGACACTAATGTCGAGCTTAATCTGTGGAAAATTACCAAGAAATAATCTCAAATATTAAGGCAAAAAACACGGGTTTGTGGCCCAAAAATGTCTTATTCACTGCGACATACTGGCCATAAACGCCATTTTTGAAAGTATGTCGCAAGGAGAGTTCGATAGGTTTGCTTTTAGTGGTAAGCTAAAAGTTAAGAATAAAAAAATAACATCAAAAATCTCCAATGACAGTCACTGAAACCTCCAACATTCGTAAACTGCTGTGCGATCCAGACTTAGGGCTGATTCCTCACCTAGAAAAGTGCCTGAAAGATTTGCACTCATCTGCGATCGCCAGTGGAGAGAAATTCAAGGTAGAACCTTACGATATAGAATTCAAAAGCTGCCACACCCAGAAGCATCCCAACGACCAAAAACCCCTCGTCACCCAGTCAGTGTTAATAAAAGTTCCCCTGACTGGGAAAGTTCAAGACAAGATGCACCTATATCTGATCGCAAGTGAGTTACAGAACCAAATCGACTTCAAAATTATCGACTGGAGTGCCTTAGAACGCCGTCAATACGACATTCAGGGCATCCCCTTAAAGCAGCCGATCACCAAAATAGACGGCCAGATGAATTACGAGTTAGTATTCGATCGACCAAGCTACTGCTGCATCACCCTGTGCCGCCAATTTGACTTAACTTACGCCGCCAATTTTTAATTGGGCTTGTAGGGGGGGGTTTCACCAACAATATTTAGGTTAATTAACAATCTATAAAACCCGCCCCTATCCCACGGTAAACCCCTGGTACATTTTTCGCATTCAATACAAATCCATGTTGATGTAGATTGTTAGTTGTGTGGGGGCGGGTTTAGGTATATTGTTAGTAGAAATTCGATATTGTTGGTGAAACCCGCCCCTACGAAATCTGCTAACAGTATGTCAATCCCATTACCGATTCCCAATTACCAATTACCAATTATCAATTAATTCAAACAGCTCGATTCGCAGTTTCCGCAAGAATCCTCTTAATATCAGCAGGAGTCAGATTCGGATTAGCTTGCAACATCAAAGCTACCACGCCGGATACTTGTGGCACTCCCATTGAAGTACCGGAAAAATATCGATAGGGAATCCCCGGTTGAGAAAGCGCCACAGTTGAATAAACATCACCAGAATCCGCCCTACCACCGTCGCCACCCGGAGCAACAAAATAATTAATTGCTTGCGAACCCGCCCGGTTAGAATACTCCCCAAACAAGCCATTTCGGGTAACACCACCGACAGCAATTCCTACCTCATTGGCAAACCGAGCCGGATAATCTACTTGTGGACGAGCATCATTTCCCGCAGCCGAAATCACGATCGCGCCTTGAGCTTCAGCCGCTCGAATCGCATCCAATTCTTGAGCATTCAACTGTAGGCCGCCCAAACTCACATTTATGATCTTCGCTCCATTTGCCACCGCATAATTAATCGCATTAATTTCATCCCGAATTTTACCCACCCCTGCTCCATTAAGTATTTTCAAAGGCATAATCTTCGCAGTCGGAGCCGTTCCAGTAATCCCAACCCCATCTTTTTTCGCAGCAACTAAACCCGATATATGAGTGCCGTGATTGTTATCATCCATAGGGTCATTATCGTTATTGACAAAATCCCATCCTCGGAAATCGTCAACAAAGCCATTGCCATCATCATCAACCCCGTTGCTAGCTTTATTGCGACCGATCGCATCAACGCCAGTTTCCCCGACATTACTCCAAATATTCCCCGTCAAATCCGGGTGATTGTAGTCAACTCCGCTGTCAATAACTGCCACCACAATTCCGTCTCCAGTCAAGCCCTGGGCCCAAACCTCTGGAGCTTTAATTAAATCTCTGCCCCACTCGTCGCCCCCCAAGTCGGGAACATCAGGAAAAGTTGCAGTACCTTGAGCTTTGGCAACTGCCGCCGCTGCATTCACCAAACCGAACCCAAAACGAGAGTCAAAACCTTGCAAGTTGCTCGGATTGTTAGGAGAAACAGTTGCAGGAGTTGCAGACAGATTGAGGGAGAAATTTGTACTGCCTTGGTATTGATAAACTCGGACAAAGTAAGTTCCTGCGGCTAAACCGTTGATGTCGATCGCTTCCGGCGATAAATTCGGTTGTTGAGAAGAAGCAATAATATCGGTGAAGTCAATAGAATTGTCGCCGTTAATATCTTTAATTAGAGCAACATCAACATCCGCAGTCAAACCGCTGACAGTTAATTTAAAGTCGCTATTTGCAGGCAAAGTAAAGCGGTAAAGGCCGTCTGGCCGGGCATTGCTAAGCGAGTCTGCGATCGTTTGAGTGCCGCCCAAAACGCCTAAATCGCGAGCTTGATCCAGTTGGTTGCCTAATACGGTAGTTGCAGAGATGAATGTATTGGCGAGGTCTTGTGGAGATGCGTTGGCTACCAAGCCTAAAATAGCATTGGATTGACGAATTTTAATTAATGTATTGGAAATACCGGGGGCGATCGATATTTCTTCGAGAATCAAGTCAGCTTCGGTAAGATTGTCAGTCAGTCCGATCGAATCCACAAAACTGTTAAAGTCAGTAATCACGTCTGCCGCAGCCGGATCGGAGACTGCGGAGTCGCTGCGGAGGACAAAGGTATCTGGGCCCAAACCCCCTGTCAGCGTATCTTTACCCCCATCGCCCACTAAAACGTCGCTGCCGTCGCCGCCGTTGAGCACGTCATCTCCCTTACCTCCCTGCAAGGTATCGCTGCCAGCATCGCCAAACAGGAAGTCTGCGCCGGCACCACCGTTAAGCAAATCGTTGCCCGCACCCCCGAAGAGGGTATCGGAATTGCCACCGCCGAGAATGCGATCGTTACCATTATCACCGCTAATTATTTCGGCATCCGACGAACCGACAATAAAATCGTTGCCGCCGAGGGCAAAAAGTCCGTTAGGATAAGGAGTCAAAAAGCCCGGAGTCAAGGCGAAACTATTGGGGCTATCATCTAAAAGATAGGAAAAACCGTCAGGGCTCGGGCCGGGCATAGAAATGTACTCCTAGCGAGGTATATCGATCTAAATTTTAGATTTTAAATTTAAGTTTGTGGTTAAAAGTGCCCTAAATACTCTGTAAGGCGGGCATTACGCACAGTCTGTAGAGGTGTGCATAGGTTAGGTTAAACTAAGATGTTCCACCCTTCTCAATTACTTGTTTAGGAACAGGCTTTTCGGCCTGTTCCACAAAAATGTTGAGTTATTGTGGAACGGGCCGGAGAGCCCGTTTAGGAACAGGCTTTTCGGCCTGTGCCACAAAAATGTTGAGTTATTGTGGAACGGGCCGGAGAGCCCATTCTTGACAAGGGTGCAACATCTCAGGTTAAACAGATTTATTCCGTCATATCATGCCGTGTAAATTAACCACAATTCCGCCTTTGCCCCTATAAAATATAAAATCTCAAACAGTATAACTTAATCCCAAATTCAAAATCGGGATCAGAAAATGGGAAAACAACACTTGCATCGAATTCAGAATTTTTTCAACATCGCGAAGTCGCATTTAAAGCCTTATTTGCGCTATTTGATTTTAGGCGGGACGTTTTTATTTATTGCCAAAGCTTTTTTAACTCACTGGCGAGAAGTCGCGAATATCCAAATTCGAGCCGAAAGTTTTCCGTTGCTGGCGATCGCCCTTGGCGTCACTTTACTTTCTCTAATTTTTGTCGGCTGGGTGTGGATGTTGATTTTGCGGGAATTCCGCCAACCTGTAACTGCTGCCTGGGCGATTCAAGTTTTTCTCAAAACTAATATTGCCAAGTATTTGCCGGGGAATATTTGGCATTTTTGGGGTAGAATATTGGACGCCAAAAAGGCAGGCATTTTCCCTAAAGCTGCTACTCTCAGCGTGTTGCTGGAACCGCTGCTGATGGCTTCTGCTGGCGTTTTGATTGGGTTGATTTGTTTTGACAAATTCAATTGGTTTTTGCGAATTGTCGGTTGTGCTGCTATTTTAACGGCGATTCATCCCCGAATTTTAAATCCGATCGTCCTATTTGTAGAGCGGTTGAAGTTATCCAAGAACAATGGGGAAAATTCAGAAGTTGGGGAGGATCGGGGCGAGCGACAAACTTTGCGTTTAGAGTCTACCTCCACTTTAACTAAAAAAACATCGAGTGTCAAGTCAAACCGCAAAATTAATTTGCCAATTAAACGCTATCCTTTAGTGCCGTTAATCGGACAAATATGTTTTATCGGATTGCGGGGCTGCGGTTTTTTGCTAACGGTAATGGCTTTAACTCCGGTGGAATTTAGCAATATTCCCAACTTGTTTGGTGCTTTTTGTTTTGCGTTTGTTGTCGGTTTAGTCGTACCGGGAGCACCGGGGGGAATGGGAGTATTTGAAGCAACGGCGATCGCCCTGTTGTCCGATCGCTTTTCTACGGGTATAATTCTGGGTGCGGTGGCTTTGTATCGGATAATTAGCATTCTGGCGGATGTTTCGGGTGCATTTTTAGCTAAACTCGATCGCCAGCGCGATCGGCACAGTAAAAAAAGGTGAATTTAAAACTAAATATTCTCGTGATTGTAGGGTGCGGGGCTGAGAAGGTGAGATTATGTGCGATCGAACAACAAACCTATTTAATTGCGGATGCGATATCAGATTAAAGCATTTTTTCCAGAAATTGCTTGGCGCGATCGCACTTCGGGTTACTAAAAAACTCCTGGGGCGGCACATCTTCCGCCACCTTTCCGCCATCCAGAAACAATATCCGGTGCGCGACTTCCCGCGCAAAACCCATTTCGTGAGTTACAATCGCCATTGTAATTCCAGTTTTTGTCAAAGCTTTCATCACATCTAAGACTTCTTTAACCATTTCAGGATCGAGTGCAGAAGTCGGTTCGTCCATCAACAAAATTTCCGGTTCCATAGCCAAACAGCGGGCGATCGCCACCCGCTGTTTTTGTCCCCCCGAAAGCTTAGAAGGATAAATCTCGGCCTTATCTGACAAACCCACTTTTTCCAGCAATTCTAACCCCTTCAGACGCGCCTCATCCTTAGCCACATGCTTCACCTTTACAGGGGCATACATCACATTTTGCAGCACAGTCATGTGGGGGAACAAGTGGAAATGCTGAAAAACCATCCCCACTTTCTGGCGGATTTTCAGAATATCTACCTTCGGCAGAGTAATATCCACCCCGTCAATATATATGTGCCCCGAAGTCGGAATTTCCAGTAAATTCAAACACCGCAAAAAAGTAGACTTGCCGCACCCCGAAGGGCCGATAATGGCAATCACTTCTCCTTGATGAATTTCAGTAGTTATCTCGCGCAAAACCTTCAGATTGCCAAAAGATTTATACAGGCGATCGACCTTAACTGCTAGTTTGGAGTCTGCGTTCGAGTACATTGGCCCCCCAAGTTAAACTAAGCACCATCAAATAATAAATTGCGCCGACAAATATCAAAGGTTCAAAGTAAATATACTTTTCGGCTCCCACAATTGTAGCGCGGCGCAGCAAGTCTTCTACGCCAATTACTGAAACTAAAGCTGAATCCTTCAGCAAAGCAATACTTTCATTCACCAATGCAGGCAAAATATTTTTCAACGCTTGGGGCAAGATAATATCGCCCATCATCAGTTTGTAGGGAACACCAAGGGATTCTGCGGCTTCTTTTTGACCTTTATCTACGGCTTGAATTCCGGCGCGGATTGTTTCGGAAATATAAGCCCCAGAATTCAGGAAAAAAGTAATCACACCAGCTTGCAGCGCCGATATATTATAGCCCGTAAGCTGCGGCGTGGCAAAATAAACTAAAGTCAACTGCAAAATTAGCGGTGTTCCTCGAAAAATAGAAGTATAAGCAGTACCGAACCAAGCCAGCGGTTTAATGCTAGAAATCTTAAACAGAGACAGCACGATTCCCCAGATAAATCCGAGAAATGCCGACAGCAAGGTAAAAGTTAGCGTTACCCAAAGCCCGGACAAAATATAAGGCAAACTCGGCAAGATTTTGCCAAAATCTAACCCGAACTTAGAGGCTACCGCAGGCTGATTTGCTTGAGCAGGTTCTTGCGGAATTGGTCGAGAAAACCACTTAGTAGCTAGTTCCTTAATTTGACCGCTGGCTTTCATTTGCTGGAGAACTCGGTTGAATTCTGGAACTAATCTCGAATTTTTCGGAAAGGCGATCGCCGAACCGCTTTCTTCAGTATTCGGGATTGTGTTAAATTCCAAGTCCGGGTTCGCTGCTGCATAACCCGTAGCGACAGTATCCTCGATCACTCCCGCCGCGATCCGGTTCGATTTAATTTCTTGAATGATGTCAGGAATCCTATTGAGAGCAGCCAGTTGCACCCCGGCCATTTTTTTCACAGCTTCCTGCTGAATGCTTCCCAGTTGAACGCCTACTTTTTTCCCGGCTAAATCTTCAGCTTTGGTCAAATTGCTGCCTTTATTGGCGACAATTGTATTTTGAGCTTCGTAGTAAAGGTCAGAAAAATCAACATTTTTTTTCCTTTCTGCTGTAGGAGTCATTCCAGCCATCACAAAATCGGCTCTTCCGGCCTGCAAAGCGGGAATTAAGCCGTTAAAATCCATGCCAATTACTTTCAGTTCGTAGCCTAATTTTTTAGTAATATATTTGGCAATATCGATGTCAAAACCGATAATTTCGTTGCCGCTAACAGCCGTATCTTTAAATTCGTATGGCGGGTAGTCTGGGGAAGTCGCGAGTGTTAAAGTCTTGTTGGCTTGGGCGTAGCTGGCGATCGCAATTAAACAAAAGGCGATCGCGATCGTCGCCGCCAGCATTGATTTTAATTTTAAAAGTTTCATATCGAGCATTGTCCTAAAAAATCCCCGCGCCAACAAATTATGCGAAACTTCACAATTATGTCACCACTCTAAAGATAGATAAGATGGGTAGGGTGCGTCAGGTTGGAGATTCTTAGTCAGCATAGAAAGTGTGATTCTGACGCACTATTTGTTGCAAAATGCGTTAGTTATGAAATTGTTGGTTTGTAGGAAAAATCATGCTAACTGACGCACGCTACTTAAAGTAAATCACGCTCCATACTTAATCCGTGTATCCGTGTCAATCCGTGTCGTGCCTGCCTTCTTCTCTAACATTTGAGAAAGTAAAGCTGGTTCGCACAACTCCCACCCATGTTGTACGGTTGTCCTATTTGCGATCGGTATTTCTAATCATCTAGCATATTCCATTTGTATGTGGTACAAGGTATTCAGTAGATCAGAGCCAAAAATGAAACGTTATCAGATAGAGTTTAGTGAAAAAATAGTTAAAGCATATCAACAAGGTGATACATAAATTAGGAAAGGAGCCGCCCGTTTAGATCTAAATAAAGCCTCTGTGCAAAAACTTGGAAGTGCGATCGCTTTTATGGGAAAGCCACTCAATCCGCACATTTGACACTTTTAATACTCCCATCTTCTTTGAGAGCAGTAATCTTTACATGAACTGCTTGTCCTTCTCTCAATAAAGCTGCTTTTTTAGGCTCCTTCTCCGTAAGTTTTAAGACTTCCAACATATGATAAGTTACGTGATTGCTGTTGATGCGAGCTACAGTAGCCTCCAAAATTTGTCCAATCTCAAAGTTTTTTGACTGAACAGCTTTAGCAATTTCCACTTGCCGTTCTGACTTGACTACATTATCTTTTCTTTTAACTACTGGAGAGACTGGATTATTAAGTCGGCGACAGTCATCAATTCCTGCTACTTGTAAAGGAGTTGGTAAAACGGGACGCTCTTTGTATTCATTGACTGTTTTATCAGTTGATTTGACACGCTTACCAATATGAGATTTGGTAATGTCTCGCTCTATCTCCATATACCGACTCGTTAGCTCCACATCTTGTGGCCCAGGCCAACTCAGCATGGCTAAAAGGATCTGAATTCTGCCAAGCTCATCAAACTTGCCTGTTTGCTTAAGTTGCTCCAGCATATAGTTTTCAAAGCATTGCTTGTAGTATGGATCGTTTTCTAAACTTTCAGCAGTTTCCCACTTGTTGCTACTATCGCTGAATAACTGAGTGTAGCGTTTTTTGTGATCGCTTACATACAGCTTATGTTCAATCTTAACGGCTCCTAATCCCAAAGGCTTACCCATGCCAAGTTTAAGACGATAGCGATCTTCTTGAGCAATATCGAGTACCCACAGCAGCGCACCTAGTTCAACTTTGCTCAGATTTTCAAAGTGAATGTAGAATTTAAAGCTAACTCCTTTGTTAATTGGTTTAATCAGAGTTGTTTGGGTATCAGAAACTTGTTTGGGGGAACCAATAACTTTTTTCGGGGTAGGAAGTTTGAAATCTGGAGCGCTTCCTTTATGCCAGTACAGCTTATGACCGCGAATCACCGTCTCTATAACAGGTTGGCTTGCATAATGTTTGAGTTCTGATTTATCTACATTGGGTTGAACTAGATAATGTGGAAAATAGCTTGGCTTTGGTTCAGATAGGATTTGTGGAGTTAATGGTTCGCTTTCATACCAGATACTATTTTGACTGCTTTGATATAAAGCATCAGTAACAAACACACGTCCTGCTCTTTGTTTATCAAAATCTTTAGGCAGTTTTTCATCTTTAGTTTCTTTTTTGACCCAACCAAATATGGCCTCAGCTATATCGATTGAAGCTAATTTTCTCAAATCTTTAGGAAGAAAATCTACTACAGTGGTTGCATGACCATTACCTTCAGGAGAGTACGGAATACGGAAATTAGGACTTTGCCCAAAAAAACATACTATATTTTTTCCCTTTTCAGGAAGACAGTAGAAGATGGGAGCATTTTCTTTTTCTTTTAATACTCCCCAATCCTTATCAAAGGGAGATTCTTTCTGAAAATCAGTCAAAGCATTACGATAATGCTCAATTGCTTTCTCATTTAGTCTCAGCTTAGGAGAAGTTGAACTTGCTTCAAATACTAAACATTCAAAAACTACACAGTGATTGCGACGAGGTGACGGTTCATTTCCTTGTTTCATGTTGCCACTGGTAACAAGTACACCTTTTTTTGGGTGAGTGTCAGGTAATTCGACATTATGAGCAAATAAGCGTTTAGCTCTATCTGTATTATCTACAGCTACACTTCTGTAGCTAACAGAAACATACTGAGGCTCATATTTATCATCATTGAAATTTTTAAATTTAGGCAAGTTAAGAGACGTTTCTCTAACCCAACAAAATGTTGCGCCTTGTTCAGTATTAGCAGGTTGAATATACCATCCTTCACTATCTTTTTTAATATAACCAGCTTTAATTTTTTCTGGAGCGACATACTTATTGTATTCTTCACCCCAAGATTCTTTAGTTTTATTTGCCGCTACTGCACGAAAAAATAGGCGATGCTCATCTGATACTCTATCAAGTTTACTAAAACTCACAATTTCAACTAGAGTTCGTAGCATCCCTCGTAAACTGCTACCAGGAACACTAGGAATAAGGTCGGTTCTGTATGTAAAAAATGGAGCTAAAACTGTTTTTCTTTCAGCTTCCCATTGTTTTTTATCCTCTTCCCACTGTTTCTTCTGTTTCTCTCTCACATCTTTTGGTGGCTTTAAGTATTTTTCTGGGATCTCTGAATACTTAATAAAATTAGCTGGAGTCATTCCACAACGAATATACAAAGGAGATTCAGTGGTTAAAGTGCATTCAATCCTTCCTGTGTGATAATCTGGATGATAGCGATCGCCATCAGGTAAAGGTACTTCAGCTTCAACAACTTTATCAGGTAGCTCGACAAAGTTGTAAGGTGCGATCGCTCTTCTGTGAGCGGGAACTTCACCAATATGTTTAGGATTCATAATTCAATCTCCTTATAGTTCAGTAATTTCACTTAATCTCTATTGATTCTGTAACTCTTGCTCAAAACTAACCCCTTCATACACAAGTTCGATCGCACATTCAAACTCAATACTTTCTAAAGAAATTGCCTCCCCAGCTTCATACTCATAATAAAGCCACATTTTACCTTCTCCTCGACGATAAACCTCAACTACTATTTCTTCTGAATCAACTAAGACATATTCTTGCAAACTCGGAATCTGGCGATAATATTTGAGTTTTTTGGTGCGATCGTAATTGGCTGTACCCGGAGAAAGAACCTCAACAATAACTTTCGGTTTTTGAATAAATTCTCGTGATTTCAAGTCATCAGGATCGCAACTGACAACTAAATCGGGATAGAAATAGCGACTATTTTTACGAGCCTGAACTTTCGCATCTGACACATTAACTCGACAGCCCCTCTCACGCAAATGAGGGTACAAAGCCCTGTATAAGTTAAGAGCAATGTCATTATGAGGTAGAGAGCCTCCTGTCATCGCTACAATTTCGCCGTCAATGTATTCATGGCGAAGTTCCTGCTTGGCTTCCCATACTAGGTATTCTGCCGCCGTCATTTTTTGATCTTGTTCACGATTGGCGATCATAATTCCCTCCTTGATGCAATGTATTCCTATTTTAACAAGTGTTTTTGAAATTACATAACTGGTTACTACAATCTACTTTTTTGGATGAGAATATAAATCTACCAGGCGACTCAGATAAATTCTGGCTACACCGCTCTCATCATAATCAATATAATGACGTACTTTCAAACGTAAGGGGCGAGAATCTTTACCTTTCAAAGTAATCGCAGTTAAAGGTACAGCGTGTTTTAATCCTTGAGAACCATCGGAAACTAAACTAAATCCATTTGATTCTTTCTCAACTTGAGTTCCCCAAAGGATTTGATCTTCATCTGGTAGACATTCTGGTTTATTGTCATCTTGAACTAGACGTGCTTTCCAGTTTTGACCGACTTTCCAAAGCATAACTTCAGCATTTTCACCAAAGATTCGACATTGTTGGAGAGTAGGCGATCGCAATTTAGCCAATTGGGGAAATACATCCTCATCTCCTGATGTCACCAACTTGTAGTCATCGCCTCTAAATTTACCCCAAATTACTCCATCATCAGCATGAGCTAATAACCAAATTACTCTATCGTCACCATGAGCTAATAAGTTTTGAAATTGATACTGCTTTGCCTTAGCTTGTAACCAGTTGTACAAAGAAGGCGTATCCATAATATCCTGAGTATCTTCAAGGGTTTTGCAATCGGGTTTATTCATTAGCATTCAATACCTCAGTTGGATAATTGACTAATTTTTGAACAAATTTTTCTAATCTACCAGAATCGCTCACTACAAGGGGTTCTTTTTCACCTGTTTGATCGATCGTCCATACCTCTTTATGCTGTAACTTTTTTTCCCGATCCCAGATATACTGGGTCAAGGTTGCGTTTTTTCCCTGTAACCTTCCCCGCCCGATACTACTTTCACCTCCAACAGGTAAATCGCTTGTCCACAAATCTTTTAGCAAGAGTAACAATAATCCAATTTCATGGTTGTATGGATTGCGTAACTCTAGTTCAATAGTGACAATGGTTTTATCACCACCAAAGATAGGTTGTTCCTCAAATAATGCACCGTGATACGCACCACCTGTAAAGCGATCGATCGCAATCCGATTTTGTACTAATTCAGTTGCATCTTTGATAACTTTTTCATGGACAACTAAACGGCTTGCTTTTGCCTGTTTGCTTTTATCCTTGCTAAAGTCAGGGCCAAATACTTCATCAATGATGCTTGTTGGCTTCTCAAGGGTATTAATAATCCTCTCAGCACGATGTCGTAATACTCCTGCTAAACTCGTACCAGATAATACTGATACTGGATTAGTTTCGTTATGTCGATGAGATTTTAAGTGTACAACATCAGGGGCGCGTCCAGTAGAATCTTGACCGGAACGGATCAGGAGAGAACCGACTAATTTGAATTCGGCGTGGATGAGGAAGCGATCGCGCTTATCTTCCTCATTCTCTAATGATACTCCCAGAGCTGTAGCAATTGATGAATAAGTTTCGCGATCGGGCAATAACTCCCTACACCAATGCTCAAACTTTAACCATACCATTCGCTCATCAGGATCTTCCAGATGAAAGTTCCAAACCTGCCACTCTTTGACATGACAGCGACCAAAACCGCGCCGCTTTTTCATGCCAATACTGATTTCACCTCGTTCTAAACCTTCTAAGGCTAATGCTAAACAATTAATTAATGGTTGCTGTTCTGTCTGAGCTTTATTTTTTTCTATGAGCAATTCAAAGTAGAGCGGAAATTCTGTTCCTGCCGCTAACAGTTCCACGTCATATTTATGGCCTGGTTTGGCTGTGCCAGTTGTGAGTTCAATTTCTACACCATCTCTTAATTCCACAGTCGGGATAGTGCTGCTAATAGCATCATTGATAATTAATGGACTTTGTTCGCCTTCAGGATCGCGACGAGTACCACCAAATAAGTTAGTAGCCCGATCGCCCTTTTGTTCCTCTACACCGTATCCGTGTTGGTACTCCCGCAAGTAGTTTCGCAAAGCACCTGCAATCGATGCACCAGTTAAAAGCGCACAGTCGCTCACGCTATCTCTCAGCAATGCGATATCCGTTGGACTCTCTGCGTCACCGCTTCCCAAGCAAGTCGGCGTATCTAAGATTAACGTACCCCGTACAATGATGCGTTGGGTGATCGGGCGGTGACAGCGCTTTAGACGTTCTTTAGTCATCATTTTTTCTCCTTAGTTGCCTTCTTCGCTACCGCCATAATCAGCCGCAGCGTATATTTTTCAGCTAGCTTATCCTCTCTGGCGCGATCGTCATCAAACTTGCGCTCTACATCAGCAATTTTTACTTCTATTCCATTAATCCAATCAGTCGGATTCCCCAGCCACTCGTCTAGCTGTTGCCTGAAGGATTTTTTGTCTGATTCATTACCTATTTTTGTGCGATCGAACTGACTCTTAGCATTCGATGGTAAGTTGTTTAGCAGCGAGATAACTAAACTACAATCCCCATTGGGAAGCCCTTGTCGTGCAACAGATTGTAGTCTTGACAGTTGGCTGTTACTGATGCCATCATCCAAGCTTAAAGGTCCAACCTTTTTTTGAAGATACTCCTCTAGTTTTTGCTCTAATAATCTTTGTGCCATCTGTTCAGCCAAAAGCCTTGATGCTTCATCTTTCAAGGGAGGCAAACTAGATGTATCAGATGACTTCGCTAAACTGGCTGAAAAAAGAAGATTTTTCAGCCCATTTACAGCAATTCGACCAAAACCATCTTCTCTTCTCTCTCCAATTCCCCGATCTTCAAGTTGTTGAATTTGTGATTCATTAATCTCAATACCTTCAAAAACCATCACACTTCCTGCTGCCAATGCTGGCACTTGAGGTAAAGGCAATCCCCATTTACGGTTAAATCCACCAATTAAAGTGCTACCAGCAAAAATATTGCTAGGTTCAGGCAATGAGATATTTAACATTTCCTCGACAGCTTGTTTAATTAACATCGGATCTGCTACAGGTTGACCGCATTCATCCCTTAAAAGCGTGTCGCTGAGAAGTGTAATGTTTAAAACTTCGTCATTATCTTCGCGTTTTTCTGCAGGAACTCCAATTTCATTCCAAGCATTAAGAGGTTTTGGATCGATAATCTTGGTATGTCCGTATCCAGCACTTTTAGAACCTCCTAACCATAAGTTAGGTTCTGCTAATAAATCTTGAATTGCTGTTACGTCTTCATCTTCGCAGAGAATGACTGATTGAAAGATTTGTCCCGCATCTAGGGCATCGTAGCGGAAAATTTCACCTTGATTATCTGTAGAACGTCCTTTTTGGCGATCGCGAAAATTATGAATATTAATCCGCCGCTTTTCCTTGTATAATTTGACAACTCCCCGTTCCTTAGTCCAGAAGTATTCACCCACAGATTTAGGAGTTTCTGGATCGTCTCCTCTCTCAATACTGAAATCATAGACAGTTATAGGTAAATCCTCCTTAAGTTCTGCATCCTTATCCTTGAACCAACATAAAGGTAGGGGAAGAGTGCGTTGCGGTTGCTTTTCGTAACTCAAAAGATAAGCATTTAAGTAGCGGGTACTATTGGCATCAAAGAAAAGTCGCTTCACATCCTTATTGGTTAAATCCAGTTCGGACAAGTGATGCTGCCTCATGTAACGCCCAATAATTGCACCGCGAATCATACTGCCCGGAATGTAAGAGTACGATACATCGCTGTTGGGATCGCCTTGAAATGAAGTGGCGAGAATTGGTTGCTGAGTTTGTAATGTTAAAGTAATTGCTTTCATGCAACTTTCTCCTTAATTTTTTTGGCAAAATAGTTAGCATAGTGATGCGTAATGTCATCACCGTTTGCATCATCATGTAACGTACATTGCACGTGACCCCGACCTCGATTGCGTCCGCTACCCAAGCGTCGGAGTGCCAACGCACCAACTGCTAAAAGCGATAGCATTTCATCACTTGGCCTCTTCTCAAAAATTAAGTCAGCCGTGAAACTAAGGTCGCGCAAAACTACGCGAAATGAACGCAAACTCCCCTCATCCGGTGTACCAGATTGTGGATCTATAGAAGTTTGACGACGGATACTTGTTAGCGAATCAAGTACCTCTGTTTTTGTTAAAGTTTCATCCTTAATCTGGAAAGCAACAGCTTGACGTAAATCCTCTGGCAAACAAGCATCGCCTACATGAACTGCACCCATTGTCCCGATGGTACTACCCAACGTACCGAACAAATCGCAAGCAACTCTTTCCCAAGATGGGCGATGATTAGTCAACATTGCAATTAAGTTATCGCCTTCTTCGCTCAGCAATCCCTTGAGAGTACGTCCCCGCAAGTACGGAAAACCAAAAGGATCGTGTTCGACTTCTTGGTCAATTAAACCTGCGACTCCATCTCCCCGTCCAAAAGTTGTATCACTCAGCAGTTTGATTTTCATTTGGTAAATCGGCATTTGATTGTTCCCTCAGTGAGATATAAAAGTCCATTGCTTCAATGGCATCAAAATAACCACAAACTCTATCTAGCCAACCATCTTTAGCTAAATTCTCACTACGACCACTAGATTCTGGGAAAGTTGGCAGTTGCTCATCCTTTATTCTGTAGTTTTTGAGAAACTTCTGAGTTACATCAATTCCTTGTCGCAGTACATCTCTTAAAGCAATCACCTTATTATGACGACCGTTCCATTCCTCATCTTCATTGAAGTGTTTGACTACTTTTGTGAAGCCCTCCCAAGTACGCCAATCGCTATCGATTTGTTTTTTTAAACTGATAGGCCGCATTGATAAACTACCTGCGGGTACTTGAAATTCGCGCTGACGAATTTCAGAAATCGAACCGCTTAATCCACTGGCTGCTAAATGCCAATCCAAAGCTGAGAAATCTTCTTTACCAAATTTTTTCTCATCTTTAACAAACCCTTTAGCCTTGCGACACAAATCTTCGCTTAGTTGATAAGCTCGTGCAAAGGGATAGTGAGTCTTAACAACACATATCCCTGCACAGGCAGTGAGAGGATTTTTACCATTTTCATTGCCTACAACTAGCTGTTTCTCAAATTCTTGCAAAAAAATTGCCGCGAGTTCTAATCCCAATCTTCCATCACAAACGAAGGTAATGTCATCACCACCGTAGACTAGAGGACGGAAGGGCAAGTAATTATCTTTGATCTCAAACTGACCCTTTACTTTTCTTTTTCCCTCGGAATCTACCTTAATTGATTTAACCAGTATCTCTACCACTTCTTTCAGCGCATCAATACCAGCCTGATTGACGCTGTGGGATAGTTCCCGCATGGCGATAATGTAGTCTCGATTACACTTATCTTTGCCAAACTTTTGAAAGCGTTTACCCATACCATTGCCATCAGCATGAATCACAGCCGAATAGCTGGAATCTCCTTCAGAACGACCCATCTCGTCTGTTCTTAGAGGGAATTCATAGGAACCTAAAGAAGTGACAAACATTTGTTGCAACTTATCGTTAGCTTGAGGAACCAATTTGAGTTTTGCATCAATCTCTGTTGAAATAAGATAGGGTGCGTCATCCTCAAATGGCTCGCTCATCTTTACGCCAACTAACTGAGTCGATCGACAAGTTGCAGTCACACCCAAACCCAGCAATGGTGCAGAGGGTATCCGGCTGCGCTTTTTGGCATCTAAGTCATTTTTCATCAAATTCTGAACGACATCATATAGAGATTGACTATCCCAATCAAATTCTTGATGAACAGCTAGAAGATTAATTCCTGGTGCCTCTTCTAAGATTCGCTTGCTCAAAATTTGAGTAAATTGCACGGCATATTGCTTGTCTGAAAACAACAATACTGTATTGCCGCCACCTGCATAAACTAATTCAGCAGCTAGTCCATCATCTTCAATACGTGGTTTGGCATCTGGTTGATGCTTTTTAGGATATTTAGGATTGAAAGCATAAACTTTGCGATTTATATCTTGGCGCGCGAAGGTATCTAAAGCTTCTCTAGCCCAGTCATCTGTTGCCTGAGAAACTAGGTAAGAGGCACCAATATTTTCGCGCAGGCGGTTACTACCAAAAATGTAGGGTTGAATTCCTGTTGTGTCTAGTACAGTGACAGTAAAATTTTTCATCTTGCATCCTCATCATTTTGCTTAATCCATTCTGCAATCCTGCTCGCTAAATCCATTAGGTCATCACGTCCAAATACGGCGATTTTGTGGTTTCTTTGCCCACTTTCGGGAGCCGGGTTAAAAACATTTACAATTTCTGTTTCAAGGGCGTTAACATCTTTTTCGCTAGCACAACATACTAGAGCCACTCGCGCTTCATCCCCACCGAGTTGTCGCGCTCTGATGTAAGCTTCAAATAGCTTCGACTTGCAATCAGATTTACGAGCGATCGTTGTACAAGAGATCGCAAATAGCTGATATCCTCGCATGAAGGCAACATCAAACTGAAATTTAGTATTTTTCGGATCGATTGGATTCCGAATCCAAAATGAAGTAGCGCTATCGTAAATAGATAAGTCTTCAGGAATTTCTTGCACTTGTTGTAAAACATAATGCTCTAACCATTCGCCGTCTAACCATTTACAGGCAGATTCTAAGCTTTTAATTCCTTTCTCCTTGATAGCATGAAGTGATAAATTTTCACCCACAACTCCTAAGTGACTCAAGGTACTCATGATGTTTTCCTTAGACTTCAGTTTCTCAAGGCTCAAAGTAGAAATCTCTGTTAGCTTAGTTTCCTTTTTCCATTTATTTTTATCTTTTTCATCTCTTGCTGCTTTCCGCAAAACTTCATTACACCAATCACGCCATAGTTGCACTAAATCACCATTATTATGAAATTCAGCAAAGGCTTTTGCAGCTTCAGGTAATTCCGGCTTGTCAATAGGATCTGACTTGTCTTGCCACGTCCATCCGTGTATTTGAAACACTTTGGCAAGTTCGACGGGGATCACTTCTGGTTTCACTTTGATCGGTTTGATGGGAGTGTTCTCGCTGTCTATGCACATCTTTAGCTTGCGCGGATCGAGATAGCTAAAAACAGTATCAGGAGACTTTTTGCTAAAAACTGCTCTGTAAGCGTGTACAGCCATCGCCTTCGTACCGCCCGTATAATTCAATCCAATTTTTCCATCCTTGATAGTTTCTAGCTTAGAGCGAATTGCCTTTTGAATCTGATAGGCATCAGCTTCGCCATCGTTGAGCGGCACAAGTTGAGCTGTCTTTAAACCAATTGGTTCCCTACTCAATATTGTTTGCAGACACTTGGCTGGCTTCTCTGTACCAGTCGTATACACAAGGTAGGGCGTACCTCCTGGATTTAACAAAAGTCTCGCTGCTACATAGTTAGGCAAAGGGTTCTCGCCAATCAGCAAAAACAGGTGGTCAACTTTGTACTTGTCGAACTCAGATGTACTCATAAAGCCTGTCTCTCCGTCTTGCTCAACTTGTACGCCAATTATTGCATACTATCGGAAACACCCCCTTCCGATCGCCCTTACGCTATAAAACACAATTTAAATCCCTCAACCCACCATGAACCCAACATTTCGCAATCCGCCACACCCCAGACTCCTAGAGGATTTCGCCAACGGAACTCTCGACCAAATGCAAAATCTCACCCGCGCCATCAGGTTATGGGTTTTGGTAAGTTGGCTGTACAGCGACGAGGGATATATTGCCCTTAGCAGCCCCTTTACCTATGCTGATTGGCGCGAAGCTTTCTTTGGCAAAAATTACAAAGATGAAAAGCAGGAAGATATTCTTAACTATTCAGACCCCAATTGTGCTTGCAAAAAAACAACGCAACAGTGGTTGACAAAATGGAATGTATCTGTAAACCAGTGGCGGCATTCTTTGCAAAAACAAATAGCTATTGCCGATGCTGATTTAGACAATCTATTGGCAGAAAAGTTATTCGCTCAGGTGCGAAAATCGCTGCAAAATGACTTCGATTTCTTGGTAAGTCGAAATTTGCTGCAACGATTAACCAGCGTGACTGGTAGAAGTAAAAACTACCGTCGAGTTGAACAAATACCGCCAATTTTTAGTCAAACAGAAAACCCCAATACAGATAGCAATTTGACTCCAAAAACGCAGGCTTATCTCGCTGCTACTTTGGGGATGTTTAGTTTTCTCGACCCAAGTTTGCCTTTATTGGCCGACCAATTTTCAGAAGAGGTAGTTGATGAAGATAATCACCGCGTCTTTTTGTACGTTGATTATCTCGTACCCGAATCTAGTCCCATGCAAGATGCTGTCGATCAATTTCAGAGCGAGTTGCAGGAAATGTGGGATTCTCAAAATATCGCTCCTTTGCTATTAACTTATCGCAGCGCTCATCAAAATCAGATTAAAGAGTGCGTTGTTTATCCTGTTTGTATTTACTTTATGGATCGAGCTAAATATTTGTGTGCCTACGGCAGCACCCCCAGAGGTGAAATTAATTGGTACAAATATCGGCTCGATCGCATAATTTCAAAACGTCTAGAGTCCTTGGATTGGCAAGATTCTCGCGTTCCCCAATTACTCAAGGAAAAATATCAGGAAAATAACCTGCCAACTCCCAAAACAGTTAACGATATGTTAAAAGAAGCTTGGGGCTGCGATTTTTATAAAGACACTGCGCTGATGGTATTGCGGTTCGATCGCACTTTTCATCAAAGTTATATGCAAGGAATCACCATCCACAATACTTTTACCGCCATAGACTGCGATCGCGCCGCCACATTAATCACACAATATACTCCCAACCCAGAACATCGATCGGCACTTTTACAAATCCTCCAGTCTCGCCCAACCGACGATGCTTACTACCAAGTCACTTACCGAGAAACAGACTACTACCCGCTGAGGTGGTTGCGAGCTTTAGGTTCAGAAGTCGAAATTCTGCTACCTTGGGACTTGCGACAGAAAATGGCCGTAGAAATCCAAAAAACTGGCCACTTGTACCAATAGTCTTTTGCCCGATAATTATCAAAGTTATTGTGGAAAACTTGCCGATTTCTGTGGAAAACCCCCCTTTTCCTGTGGAAAACTGCTACTAAATTAAGTGCGATCGCTCTCACCCGATTGATAGGATTTAAAAAATTGGAGGAATTGCGGTAAGTAAAAATACTTTCCCGATTCTTCAATTAATCCGTGTATCCGTGTCAAAATCACTGGTTGTGCCTTCATTTTTCAGCATCGTAGCTAATTTGGTCGGACTCGTAAGCCGGCGGCTCAACGTGAATTAAGATGCGTACAGGGCTGAAACGTTCTTCCAAACGGGCTTCTACTTCTTCTGTAATCCCGTGAGCAGTTTCTACATCGACAGCATCGACAATCATGTGCATATCAATAAATACTTGACGCCCTACAACCCCACGGGAGGCGATCGAGTGACAGTTGACAACCCCCGGTACATCGATCGCGATCGCGTGAATAACTTCCGGTGCGATCGCCATTTCATCCACCAACCAAGGCAGATTTTCCCTTAAAACCTTCCAACCGCTGCTAAACACCAAAATAGCCACAGGAAAAGACAAAAACACATCCAGGAATTGTAATTGAGGTATATTCCAAACCTGCCCTTGCCAAACACCAATCAACCCGCCGATGACCATAATTGTCACCCAAACATCGCTCATCGTGTGCTGAGCGTCAGCCACTAAAATCGCGCTACCGAGACGTTGGCCAACCCTGCGCTCGTAAAAAGTGACAAAAATATTAATTCCCAGTACAATCAACAAAATCCACAGTTCATTTGGGGATATTTTGACAACTTTACCCCCGTTAATCAGCCTTTCAACAGCACCGCTGAGAATTTCAAAACAGGCAATTCCCAGAAACGCAGCTATTCCCAGAGCTCCGAGAGCATCAAATTTTTGGTGTCCGTAGGGATGATCGCGATCGGGCTGCGGATTGGCATAATGATTAGTTACCAATCCTAAAATATTATTAGCGCTGTCCGTGACGCTGTGCAAAGCATCTGCCAGCAAACTGAGGGAACCAGTCAGCCATCCCACCGCTGCTTTAATTGCCATCACCAGCAAATTTAGCAATAAGGTAATTATTAAAACCTTGCGGACTTCGGAACGGTTATCGGCAACCATAAAATCTCCTCGCTCGGCCGTCAAGTTTTCTGGTTTCTAGTTTAAAGCTTATCAAGTCATAACAGGTTAAAACTCTTGCTGAATCTAGCTTGCGACTAGATTTATATTCATTAATTTAGCCTAGCTTCTTGAGACAAATTTTAATTAATAGCAGTTTCGCCGCCCAATTTAGTTGGCTGGTACTTCTTTTAGGTTATTGTATATTTTATCATTAACAATAGTATGTTAAATTTCATTGCCCATGTCTCTTTCTCCGCTGACACTGAATTTAGTCGAAGGTTCTGTCTCCTTTAGCTTTTCCCCGCAAGCCGCGCGGGATTTGCAAAGCGAAATTGCAGCTTTGATGGAAAGCTTGAAAGCTGTAGCAGCCAAAACCGCTGGCGCTAAAGCTTCTCCCCAAAAACCGATGGAATATCGGTATGCAGGAGATGTCTTTTTGGAGGTTTTCTGCAACCCGAATATCTGGCCAACTCCTTTTGCTGCGAAAGTGCTGATTACGGTTCGGGACGATCGCGTGCGCGTCACCACCGAAGCCGAACTCAGCCGCCTGCGTGACGATCTCGCTCAGTATATCGAACAAGTCGGTTGAGAATCTCAACCTGAAACCCGCCCGTTTGTCAAGGTTAAATTCCCATTAGAATCATTGGGGTTTTGGCTTCAGTAGGGTGCGTCAGCTAGGGTTCTTTTATCGATAATTAAGAGACTCTCTTCTGACGCACCCTAGGACTAATTGGCTTCAGTAGGGTGCGTCAGCTAGGTTTCTTTTATCGATAATTGAGCATTACTCACAAGTTAAGCTAAAAGCACTATTGTCAATGAGTAATCTTACTCATATTTTACCTGTTGACCCAATTAAAATATGACTCCATTTGTTCCTTTATTGTTGAAAAAAAATTGTTAGGGACTTCTTTGAGTTCCATGGAAAGGAGAAATAATTAGCCTGACATGAGGTTTTCATGCCTAGCTTAACAATCCCTACATCTTGATTTTTAGCGTAGGCAAAATACTTAACTAGGTCAGAAGCTAATCCTTTTTGATATGCCACAGAAAAATGAGACCTTCCCCGATAAATCATTTCTAATGAAACACGTTCCATTGACACTCCTAATTCATCCGCAACGGCATCTCCTAAGTCTACCAAAACCGCATAAAATAGCCAAGTATCCCAAATCTCGATCGGGATTCCGTTGGACAAACCTGTCCATAAATAACTTAAATTTAGGAGTCTATTTACTGTACAAAATGCGTTTTCTATTCGCCAGCGTTTTTGATATAAATCTGCTACTACATAGGGGGCAATACTTCGGGTTTTCGGACAGTTTTTAGATAAAATCGCCAGGAAGTCTTGGAGCTAATTTGTACTAAAATTATAGTCAGATATGGTGTCTGTTTTGTGCCTGCACCTATTTTAATTATCTGGTATTTGACATCATAAGTATTGGTTAATACCCGCTCGATTTAATAAAATGCACCTTTCTTAATTCGAGTGAGCAATCCAATTTCTTGCTCGATTATTTGTGACCAAAAAGCGAAGTGATAGAAGCCTCGATCCAATAATAGTAAGGTTTTAGGCTTAACTGTTTTTAGTAAATCTTCCTCCCAATTAGTATCTGCTTGTTTGGGATTTTTCCCAAACCAAATTTCTTCGGGAATATGAGTTACTAGGTCTATGATTACTCCCATTTTCCGGCTAATTGACCAATTGGCACATCTGATAAAATTTCGAGTTTACGAAACAATGCTTCTAATGTTGAGCCGTCAGCTATCCAGATATTTTAAAAGTTTTTTCAGGCAAATTGTACGCTATCTGGTAATGGTCTTGATTTTCTTGTTAACCATTTTTGTCGAAAATGAGGTAGTAATTGTTTAAATATTTTTTCAAATAAAAATGCGGTCAAAGTTAAAAATCTGAGCGATAATGCTTGTTGACTAATCTTTTGTGGCTCACACCATAAAAATCCCTCTCTATTTAATAATCTGGTTAATTCTGTTACTCCTGCTACGGGTCGCCATAATAAACTTAATATTGCTGCCATCATTAATGGTAGTGTCAGAATTCTATCTCTTAGATTTAGTTGCCGATAAAAACTTTTTTGGGCCGCCATTGCCGGAATTAATAAATCTTCCAGGTGATTCGCGATTACTTCATTTTCTACTTGGGGACGTTTTTTTTCTTTTCATGATCTCGGTTGATTCGTTTTTTGCGACTCATAACTGGTTCAATTATCGCTCAACTGCTTGCCCGGTAAAGGTTTCATCCCATTTTACCTTTGTTGGTCTACCCCCTTGACAATTTGCACTTTTTCTTAACTTGTCACAAATGTACATAGTACAGATGGTTGCGACTTCCTTGGGTGGAACTTCTCAGTTAAACCTGTCGGGTAAATTCATTTCAACACCAAGTCAAAAAGCTACAATTAGCATTAAGGCAAAAGTTAAAAAAGTGATAAAAGATAGTCGTTTCACTCTCGAACATCGAATCAACAACTGTGGTTCGGTGCTAAGAGGGTGGAGAAATTACCATAGATTCTGCGATATGAGTCAACACAACCTGTGGTCACTGCGCTATTGGTTATGGAAATTCATTCGGAAACAAGGAAGATACAACCGTTATCAAACCAATAAGGTTATAAAAAGAGCACTTCCTGCGGTTAGTTGGTCAGCCTGCAAGTTTGTCATTGTCAAGGGAGATAAATCACCCTATGATGGCGATTTTGTTTATTGGTCAAAACGAGAGAATGCTCACTACGATGGGATAACGGCACGACTTCTCAAGAAACAGAATCACAAATGTACAGAATGTAATATATCGTTCATGTCAGGTGATATTGCAGAACTACACCATATCGACGGCAACCATAACAATTGGAAACCTATAAATTTGGAAGTTCTACATCGTGAATGTCACCAGCATCAGACCGTTCATGGTCAGGTGAGAGTCCGAACAGCGGGTTAAACCCGACTTACTAGGTGTCAGACTAGGAGCCGGATGCAGTGAAAGCTGCACGTCCGCGTTCTGAACCAGAGGTGTCGTGTGGTAACACAGGCATCGACCCTAATTGAAGGAGATGTGTCCTCAAGCAATTGAGGCATCGACTCTAATCAAGTGAACAAACCTGACGGTCAACTGAGTACAGTTAGACCGCAGGCTTCTTTTTCCTTTTTTTCAAAGGCTTTTTATAGTGAGGTAGTTCCACCCCCACTCGCTAATATAGTATCAGAGTATTTCCCGAGCATCTTGGGGTATAAAAGAATAATTGTCGGTTTCGGTACCGAAACCCGACGAGCCTTTCATCCCAAGGAGTAATTCCCAACGGGGTACGGGGTTCCGCGCTCTGATTAATCCCCTCTAAATATACGCCCAAGACTTCCCGGCTGGTAGTTAACTAAACCCTTCCTCATCCGCCGGGTCGCCGTAGGGGTCTTCGCTGGCCGGAGTCAGGTTGCCGAACATTCCAGCATCCGCTACGTAGTCTGCGGGGTCGCCGTAGGGGTCTTCGCTGGCCGGAGTCAGGTTGCCGAACTGTCCGTAGTCGGTACCGGCGTAGTCTGCGGGGTCGCCGTAGGGGTCTTGGCTGGCTGGAGTCAGGTTGCCGTACTGTCCGTAGTCTGCGGGGTCGCCGTAGGGGTCTTGGCTGGCTGGAGTCAGGTTGCCGTACTGTCCGTAGTCTGCGGGGTCG
>NZ_JAUBOR010000025.1:15071-41045 GCF_036700305.1 Microcoleus sp. Z1_A1 | reverse complement strand
CCGTAGGGGTCTTGGCTAGCTGGAGTCACGTTGCCGTACTGTCCGGGATTTGAGGCATCTTGGTAATTGCCGTCAGGATCGAATTGCTCGCTGTCTGGCCCAACGATCGCATCTTTTAACTTCCGCAAAAATCCGTCTACCATGATAAAGTTCCTCTTTTTTTAGGTGTTGAAAAACGACTGTTTTAGATTGGGAATCCCACATTTAATTGAAAGTCAGGGAACCTGCAATCTAAAATCTCAAATGCTTAGACTACTGTGCCGGAACAGGACTTGTAGCTTCAGGCAAGCTAGTAAGGTCTCGACCAGTATTTTGGTTGTTGTACCCCTGGAATTCGCGGTAACGCACTGCCTCGGACTCCGGAACTGTAATTCCTCCCGGCGGGGGCGTTACCCAGACCGCGCGATTCTGGGCATCGCGGTAGTAAACGCGACCGTTTTTGGAAAGGTAATGTTTTCCCTGCGGCCCCTTTTCTTGTTTATTTTTGTACTGATTGTAGATGTAGTAAAGGGCGGCGGCTCCTGCTAAAGTAATCCCTACTTTTTGAGCATTGCTCAGTCCTTTTTTCGCTTGTGGGGAAGGAGTGGGGGCGCGATTAGTTTGCACTCCTCCAGCGCGAGTGTTGTCAACAGGAGGCGGGGGAGCGTAAGTTCGCTCGTCAGAACCGCAAGCACTCACAAAGGGAAAGGTCAGCAGCGTTGTCAGCAGCAGAGCCATGAAGCGCGATCTTTTGGGTTCGGGTTTGATTGTGTTCATTGCCGCTCCGAATTGTCGGGATTATAGGTAGGGTGTGTTCTGGCGAGGTTAAGGAACCTGAGCTGCTGCCAACTGTTTTTAGAGTAAATTAATTTCTCAAAGCAATTTTGACCAAAAAAGTAGTTGCTGAGAATTTATCAACAGCGCAGGTACGGTATTGCGTTTCTAGATTAATCATCCTCAAATCTCTTGATGATTTACTCATTCCAGGGATATAAATAAAGTTTCTTTTATTTCAGTCTGGAGGTATATGCAAATGCGCGCCTTCGGGTAAAAATAAATTCCGTTTATGGACTGCTCAAAGCAAAGTGAAGCAGACGGAGGGGGGCGAGTGCCAAGCTCAAAGCAGCACTAGCGAGGGAAAGGAGGCGGGATTTATAAGTTAGGCGGTGTTTAATTTCGCCAGACTGCTTGTGGGAGATGCCTGTATTTTTTTGTGGGAATTGTGGAGAGGTCGATCGCACTATTGTAGAAATCTCTTAACAGCGAGACAAAGCCCGCGAAGCTTTTCGGATATTTAGGAAAATAAATAATTTATTTACTGCTGGATTGTCGATCGCAGTTGTATTTATTGTGGCAAAAAATCTAATTTTTTATAACCAACAAAAGCAACTCAAGGAATTGCTGCAAACCAAACAGTGCGGCGAGCGACAGTTCGCTTAAATTTGCCGGGATGGGCCGAATTCGAGAATCCTAGCTTGCAAGAAAATCAAATGCCAGATGGCAAAATTCACCCTTAATGGCAGCCCATAAAACAATCTGGTGTGTCATTACTTGTCAACTTCTTTTCATTCTTTCCGCTCTCTGTTTCTCTTTCTCTGTGTCCTCTGTGGCCTCTGTGGTTCATAAAAAAAACCGCCGACTGACTGACAGGCGGCGGTTTTTTTAAGCAACTAACAATCGCCTAAAATTAGTGAGCAGAACCGTTACCGTGATACTTGTCAGTATCGTAGAATCCGTTTTTTGTGCCAAAGAACAGACAACAAACGGTGAAAACTGCTGTCAAGACTGCTAAAACTAACTTAACGTCCATAATTTACCTGCTGTTGTTGAGTGAGTGCAAATACTCAGATTGTAGAATCTTTTTGGCTGGCGCGGCCATCTACCAGCGTAGCGCCAGATTTACTGGGATGCTCGCTGGTGCGGCAGTTTCCTGACGGCGAGACGATTCGGGGAATGATTGTCGAAACCGAAGCTTACGGGCCCGGAGATCCCGCTTGTCACGCTTACCGACAACGCACTCCTCGCAATGAGGTGATGTTCGGGCCTCCGGGTATGAGCTACATTTACCTAATTTACGGGATGTATCACTGTTTTAACGTGGTGACGGATGCAGAGGGAGTTGCTAGTGGTGTGCTGATTCGAGCTTTGCAGGTAGATGTGGTTCCCCAAGAATTCGCTGCAATTCCTGAGAAGAAGCGATCGCGCCTCGCCGCCGGGCCTGGGAAACTGTGTAAGGTACTGCTGATCGATCGAACTTTAAGCGGTTTTCCCTTGGGTGCAGGCCAACCGCTGCGATTGGAACACCGGAGCGAGCAATTTCAGCAAGCTGTGGAGGAGGGTACAATAAATTTTGTCCAAACTACGCGGATCGGGATTTCTCAAGGCATGGATTTGCCTTGGCGCTGGTATTTAGGGAACTGTACGGCTGTGTCACAACTCTAGTAATGTCAAAGGTATCAGCGTAAATTTTGTAGCTTATCTTCGTGAAATTATGGCTTACTCTTCTGAAAACCCGATCGTCCAACTCAAAAAATGCCTGACGCTGGCTCAGGATGTTGGTAGTCACAGTGAAGCCAACCGGGCATTCCAGCAATTGTGTGGGATTATCGATGCTGAAAACCCAATGGCGGCGCAACTTTTGGAGATGCTATGGGAAGAAGCAATTATGGCGAGGCGATCTGCCTTATTTTGGCAGCAAATGAGCGATGTTGAGAAAGATATGGCTAATAGAATGATGGAAAATATGACGCAGATGCGGCAGAATTACTTGCGGCTGATGCAGGAAATGTAGGAGTTGGTAATTGGTAATTACTAATTGGTAATTTTTCGGACTTTGCCAACAGGCGTAGGGTGCGTCAGCGCCGATATTTGATACCGATCGAACAATTTGTTTCTGACGCACCTTACAATAAATTCTCCTACTTCATTAAAGCAGCGCCGCGGTTGTAAAGTTCGCGGGCGTAATCAGTCCAAGTTCCCTGTCCCCAATAGCGGAAACAGCTTGTTTGCACCAACAAATTGTAAAGCAAAGCTTGCTGGTATTCAAACTGCTTAGTAACGGTGGCATCTTGCTGCACCAGCGGATCGTATTTTTTGTGAAATGCAGCGCTGAGTAGATTCATCGGTTCCAAGACATTTTCGTAGCCTTTCACCCAACTCAAATCGTTTGTCCAAGAAGCACCATCCATGTGAAAATTATGGTCGGTTTGCTTGAGTTGGGCGATCGCACTTTCCACTTTTTCCGGCGTTGCACTATCAGCATCGACTAGGTGCCAGATTTTGTGCTGGTTAACCCCTTGACAAATCGGATAATCATCAGGATTAACACCCGCCGCTTCAATTATCTCCAAATATTCAGTGCCGTTTAAACCAACAACACCGGATTTTCCCCCCCCTTGTTCGCGGTTTTCGTGCCAAGCTTTGACAAAAGCGCTGGGAAATTCATTCATCATCACGCCGCCATTTTCTCCGTCAGCAATCTGAGTGACTAAAGAAGGAACTGTGACATTGCCAATTTGCTGTTTATTGCGTCCTTTTGCTTCGTAATAAGGCTGCATTTGACCGACCAATTTCGTATCCGAACCTTGAGTTTTAATCAAAGCCGTGATGCTGATTTTTTCGCCGTGAGAATTGCGTGCAACCAAACGGTTGGGAATATATTTTTGGTCTTGCGACAATCCCGAACCGTCTGGATTTTCTACAGAATGTTCTTGCACCATCAGCCAGCGATAGCCGCATTCTTTCAAAGCTTTGATGTATTCGTAAAGTGTATCAGGGTGATTTGGAAAGTGCATTTCTGGGGGCGAAAAACCTTTGACGCGCTTCAGAGCATCAATGCCAAAAATTGCCGCAAAATGATGTTGCCATGCTTGAATTTGGAGCTTGATATCGGGGATTGGAGTTGAGGGAATGACGGCGTGACTCCACATTGTCCCCAGCCATTCTACGTGAGGTTGATATTGAGGATCGCAGGTAATCCGCTTGAGATTATCAAAGATATCGTCGCGTCCCATTTGGCGCAATCCCCACAATAAGTTGCCCGAATAGTCGAGCATAATTCGCGGGTTGCAACCTTCAGCAATTAGTTGGGGAATGAATTCTCCCATGCGAGAATAGCACCAAGCAAAGACTCCGGCGTTGTGATTGTCTCCTTGGTTGGGATGTTCAAACATATGCTGGAGATTGCAGATTAGTTCGCCGTTTGCACCGGCAGGAATTGTCGGTTGGTGCATATGCAGGGCGCAGGCGAATCCGGCTTGAATATTTTCCAGGCGCAGATTTGTGGTAGGTAGAAAGATTGGTTCGTTGCTATTGGCTGCGGCACTGATTTCTGCTTCGGAGCCGCAAATGTTGGGTAATCCTGAGTTGATTTCTTGTAAAATGGGTACATTGGGAGATTGTGCGATCGCAGGCATAAATTTTTCTCAACAATTGTGGAGGGGCGCTGTCTGCTATTGCTAAGATAGCTAGATACTTTAACAGTAGCAGAGGATGTCTGCCAAAGATAAATTTCACAAGATAAGTCCGGGAGCGTGGCAGCTCCTTATCTTGGGTAAAATGTTTAACACATTTCAGGTAAATAGGCGAGGTAAATTATGAAATACGAAATCAAGGTTTTGGAACCGACGGATTTGTGGTACATCCAAAATAATATCAATCCAGAAACGAACAAGTTTTATCATCCCACTAAGAATATTCCGTTGGTTCAGCAAGCGGAAATTAATTTGAATAATTCGGGAGTAATAATTCAAAAAGGTGCGCTGCATTGGTGTATTGGAAAATTGACCGAAAGCATCCAGGATACCCGCCACGTGATTCATCCGTCCAGAAATAAAAAACCTGTATCCGATGAAACTTGCCCGCCGAATTTATCTCGCGCAAGTCAATGCTTCAATTCTTTAATCTAAAATCTAAAATCTAAAATCTAAAATCGATTGACGGTAGGTGGAGAATTGCTGTTACAGCTTTGCGCGAGCAAAAAGCTATAGTTGTAGCTGCTACAAATTCACCGGCTAAGGTTGTCGAACTCAAACAAGGTGAAACTTTGATAGCTGATTGCGATTTGGTGAAAGGATTTACTCAGGGGATTGAAGAAGATTATCGAAAATTAGGTCATTTTGGCAAAGGCGGTGGAGAGGGTTATGTTTGGTATTATCAGGGGAAAGGTAAATTATTAATATGTGAAAATGATGCTATGGGTTTGGGTTGAGTTGTTGCATTTTTTTCGATCGGTATGAGAATGATGAGTGGGATTTATGTAAGATAAGGAGGAAGAAAGATCGCACACAAATTTGCAGGCATGAAAGTGTCTGAGATTCTCAAAGGTAAAAAAGGTAGTATAAAACAAGCACAGCTTCCGGCAAATTCGCCAAGTTGGGAAGAATTTAGCGAAATGATATGGGAGCAAATAGAAAGAGGTGCTGAATAAAATATACCCGGCTTTAAGATGGTTCGCAAATTGTTGAGCGATGGGAGATTTGATAGATGAAAAATAATGGATTTGACCAAGTAATATTATTTTTGCAAAAATTGCAAAAACAGGCTATCGATTACAGTTTAGCGCATCATCGCGATGAAGCTCTGATGGTAATTGTAGCTGTACCTGGGGAACGGTGGGAAATAGAATTTTTGAGTGATGGTTCGGTGGAGGTAGAGAAGTTTGTCAGTAATGGAGAAATTGTTGGAGAAGAAGCTTTGAGTGAGTTATTCGATCGCTATTCGGAACTAGACGAGACAAATGGCGATTTGACTCAAAAGATTGAGTTGACAAATGCGAGAAGATGAGTTATGTTTTGCGGAATTTGCGATCGAGTTGCAGCCATGCCGAAACGATATCGCCGATCGCAACCGCCGCAAATTCGGCTTCTGGGAGCCCGATCGCCCTGTATTCCCAATGGCCTACTTGCTTATTTGGCGAGAAACCATATACTTTGTCATGTTAAGAAAATATTTTTTTGATTCATCCAGGAGCGAGAAAAAAAATGTACATTGTACAAATTGCCTCGGAGTGCGCCCCCGTTATCAAAGCAGGGGGTTTGGGCGACGTAGTTTACGGCTTGAGTCGGGAGTTGCAGAATTCCGGCCACTGCGTCGAGATTATTCTACCGAAGTACGACTGCATGAGGTACGACCACATTTGGGGACTTCACGAGGCCTACCGGGATTTGGCTGTGCCCTGGTACGGCGGCGAAATCCTCTGTGATGTCTTGTGCGGCTGGGTGCACGGGCAGTTGTGTTTTTTCATCGAACCTCGCTCTCAAGATAACTTTTTTAATCGCGGCTGTTATTACGGGTGCAATGACGACAATATGCGGTTTGCATTTTTCAGCAAAGCCGCGTTGGAATTTTTGCTCAGAAGCAACAAGCGTCCCGATGTGATTCACTGTCACGATTGGCAAACTGGTTTGGTTCCAGTCTTGCTGTTTGAAATTTACAAATACAATTGGATGGAATATCAGCGAGTCTGCTATACCATTCACAATTTCAAACATCAAGGCATGGGAGGTGGCGATATTTTGGAAGCAACGGGTTTGCACAGACCGGATTATTATTTTGATTACGATCGCCTCCGAGATAACTTTAACCCTTTTGCTATCAACTTTATGAAAGGCGGCATTGTTTACTCGAACTTTGTCACCACGGTTTCGCCCCACCATGCTTGGGAAGCTCATATGGGCGAGTGTGGCTACGGTTTGGGGCACACATTGCATTTATATCAAGAGAAGTTTCGCGGGGTGCTCAACGGCATTGATTACGATGTGTGGAATCCTGAGACCGATCGCTATATTCCGCACCACTACAATCAGGAGGATTTGGCAGGAAAAGCCAAAACTAAAAAAGCTTTGCGCGATCGGCTGTTATTGCGCGATGCTGACAAGCCTATTATTACCTTTATCGGTCGTTTGGACGACCAAAAAGGTGTCCATCTCGTCCACCATGCAATTTATTACTCTCTGAGTAAGGGGGCGCAATTCGTGCTTTTGGGTTCCGCGACGGAAGCGGGAATTAACGATCATTTCCAGCACGAAAGACAGTTTTTAAATGATAATCCAGACTGCCATTTAGAACTAGGTTTTAATGAGGAACTGTCGCACTTAATTTACGCGGGTGGGGATATGATTGTGGTTCCCAGTAATTACGAACCCTGCGGGCTGACTCAGATGATTGGGTTGAGGTACGGCACTGTTCCTGTGGTGCGGGGAGTTGGCGGTTTGGTGAATACTGTGTTCGATCGAGATTACGACACCCGCCACCTACCGGAAGAACGCAACGGTTACGTATTTTACCAAACTGACTACTACGCTTTGGAGTCGGCGCTCGATCGGGCGATCGGATTGTGGTATGACTATCATGATGAATTTGAAAAACTCATGCTTCAAGGCATGAATTGTGACAATTCGTGGAAATATCCAGCTAAAGACTATGTGGAAATTTACGAGCTAATTAGACACAAATAATCCGTAAGCTGTTCAGCATTTAAATAGAATGTCAACAAACAATCTAAGTCTTGTGGGGTGGGCCGTCTAGCCCGCCCTGAATATGCAATTTAAATGCCTGACAGCTTAGGATCTCAGATGCTGCACCATTGTCAAGAACGGGCTCTGGGGCCCGTTCCACAAAGAATGAGTTTTCTCGCTTCACAGGCCGTCCAGCCTGTTCATAAAAGGCTTATTGAGAATGGTGCAACATCTCAGATGAAATTGTTGTGGGGAGTAGGGGCCCTAGCGTCCCGCCCGCCCGAAAAATACAACGCAAGATGCCCGACAGCTTATAACCAAGTCTTTTCGGAAAAAAACTGCCGGTTGAGCGAAGTCGAGACCGGATTTCTGACCACGAATTTCTTCATGTGGTACCCGCCACGTGATTTATCCGTGGAATCAATCCCCAATCTCAAATCGAAAATCCTCAAGAAAGAGCATTTATCCGTGGGGTCGCCTCTAAAATCTAAAATCTAAAATCTAAAATCGATTGACCAGCAGTGCGTCAGCCATAAAATAGTTACGCTCTCGATCATCAAATAAGAATTACTTGCATTAATATAGTAAAGCAATGACTATAGATGGCTGTAGATAGACCATCGTGTCAATTACCAGATGAAAAAATCTATCATTATAGAACAATGAGCATTTCTCGGCGTATTTTTCTTGCCAGCGGTACAGCAATGGCTGTCGTGGCCGTGGGGGAACTAACCAAAAAAGCCCCTGTCGCAGCCCAAACCGGCACTCTCAACCTTTATTCAGCACGTCACTACGATACTGATAATGAGTTGTACCAAAGCTTCACCAAAAAAACTGGGATCAAGGTTAACCTCGTTGAGGCGGATGCTGACCAACTAATTGAACGGATCAGAAGTGAAGGCGCAAATAGCCCCGCTGATGTTTTCATCACGGTGGATGGTGGGCGTTTGTGGCGGGCAAAACAAGCAGGTATTCTGCAACCTGTTTCTTCAACAGTCCTGACATCGGCAATTCCAGCAAGTTTGCGAGATCCTCAAGGTTTCTGGTTTGGTCTATCGCGCCGGGCACGGGTGATTGTTTACAACAAAAGCAAGGTGAACCCTGCCCAATTGTCAACCTATGAGGCGCTGACAGAACCTCGGTGGAAAGGCAAAGTTTTAGTGCGATCGTCCACTAATATCTATAATCAGTCTCTGGTTGGCGCTATGTTAGCAGCTCATGGAGCTCAAAAAACAGAAGCTTGGGCGCGAGGATTGGTGGCTAATTTTGCGCGTCCTCCAGAGGGAAATGATACGGCACAAATCAAGGCTGTTGCTGATGGGGTAGGCGATCTTGCCATTGTTAATACCTATTATGTAGCTCGCTTAATGAAATCGAAAGATCCAGCAGAAAAAGCGATCGCGGCGAAAGTAGGTGTATTTTTCCCCAACCAACGCGATCGCGGTACCCACGTCAACATTAGTGGTGGCGGTGTAGTCAAAACCTCCCGTAACAAAGCAGGCGCGATCAAATTCTTGGAACACCTAGCCAGCCGCGAAGCACAACAGCTTTTTGCTAGGAGTAATAACGAATACCCTGTGATTTCAGGTGTGGCGATCGATCCTGTAGTGGCAAGTTTTGGTACATTCAAATCTGACCCTCTCAACCCTGATGTGTTTGGGAAAAATAACCCCGAAGCTTTAAAGGTTGCCGATCGCGCCGGATGGAAATAGAGGCTTTTTGAACAAGAAGCTACTCTTTGTGATTCGGCGGTTTCAACCGCCGAATCCCATCAACTTTAATTTTTAATTTTACCATCCGGCATGATAGCGCCTTTCAGGTTTGCCCCTTTGAGGTTAGCCCCAGTCAAATCAGCACTATTTAAGTCAGTTTCACTTAAATCGGCATTACTAAGATTGGCATTATTTAGTTTTGCACCTCGCAAAAAAGCCCCCTTGAGATTTGCATTACTCAAATCAGCATTTGTGAGATCGGCAGAAAATAAACCTGCTTTTTCCAGAGAAGCACCTTTTAAATTTGCACCTTTGAGATTGACGCTATCGAGTAAGGCTTCATTAAGTTTGACATTTTCTAGCATAGCACCTTCCAACTTAGCACCATTGAGATTAGCGCTTGTTAAATCAATGTCACTTAATTTGGTATCAGTCAGGTCACATCCTGGACATTGCTTAGTTTTTTGTAATGTTTCGAGGGGACCCGCCGCCTGTTTTTGACATCCAAAGGTGACAAAAACAGTAAGTAGTAAGAAGGAGATTGTGCCAGTAGTGCGGTGAAACATTGCTAAGTTTTTATTAATCATCTTGATTTGTAAAGGTAAAAAGAAGATGGAAGAAGGGTTGATACATTCTCCTGAAACCCGCCAGGGAATAAATTCCCCCTCTTATAGCTAAAGTCGGTTGAAACCGACTGAAATCCTAGCTGTATAGTCGTCTTCAGACGACTTTCGCTATGAGACAGGGGTTTCAACCCCTGTCGGACTTTAGCTATGAGACTGGGGTTTCAACCCCTGTCGGACTATAGCTTTAAAAGAATCAATCACCTGTGCAAGCAGGGAAGAGATTTGGCGGTTATTGTGTTGAAGACTTGCGCGATCGCGCAATTTTCCAACTTAATAAAATAACCGGTAACATCCCCACTAAAACAATTGCCAATGCTGGGCCAGAAGCTTCAGCCAATCGCTCATCTGAGGCAAGTTGATAAGTTCGCACAGCCAAGGTATCAAAGTTAAAAGGTCTAATAATTATAGTAGCAGGTAACTCTTTCATTACATCAACGAATACTAACATCATGGCAGTTAGTAAACCTCCCGTCATCATTGGTGTATGAACTGTAACTAAAGTTTGCATCGGGCTATAACCCAAACTTCTCGCCGCATCATCTAAATTAGGCTTGATTTTGCCCAAACTTGACTCCACCGCATTTAAAGAAACAGCAAGGAAGCGAACTATATAAGCAAATACCAAAGCTGCGATCGTACCACTTAACAACAAGCCTGTAGAAATTCCAAAGTTTTCACGCATCCAACTATCAAATAGATTGTCCATTTTTCCAATGGGAACCATAATCCCAACTGCAATCACAGATCCAGGTACAGCATAGCCCATTGCCGCAACTCTAGTGCCTAACTGCACTCCTAAATTAGGATATAACCGTAACCCATAAGCCATAATCAAGGCAATAACTACGGCTAAAATTGCTGTCAGTGTTGCCAAAATTAAACTATGACGGGCAAATATCCAAAAGCGTTCATCTAAGGTGAGTTGCCAATTAGCTAAGGTCAACTTTACTAAAAGACATCCTGGCAATAAAAAACCCAAAAACAGCGGCATCAAACAAGCAGTTACCGCTAAGATTTCCCTAATTCCTTTAAGTTGATAAGTTTGTAGTTGGCGATAGCGGCTGCTAGCTTGATAATATTTAGTCCGACTCCGCGACCAGCGTTCTAGTAATATTAAACCCAGAACAAATAATAATAGCATCGCCGCTAATTGATTGGCTGCAATTCGTTCTCCCATGCCAAACCAAGTCCGATAAATACCTGTGGTGAATGTATCCACTCCAAAATACTGAACAGTACCATAATCGTTGAGAGTTTCCATCAAAGCCAGTGCTAAACCTGCTACAATTGCGGGTCTTGCCATTGGTAAGGCAACTGTCATAAAACTCCGCCAAGGGCTACAGCCCAGTATTCTACTAGCTTCTAGGGTACAAGTTGATTGCTCCAAAAATGCAACTCGTGTTAATAGGTAGACGTAGGGATATAAAACTAAGATTAGCATTAAGATGGCTCCAGGGAGCGATCGCACGTTAGGAAACCAATAGTCTCCATAACTCCAGCCAAAAATAGAACGCAAAGCAGTTTGAACTGGGCCGGAAAATTCTAAAAAGTCTGTATAAATATAAGCTAGGACATAAGCTGGGGCAGCTAAGGGTAACAGTAATGCCCATTCAAATACGCGACTGGCCCGAAAGCGACACATTGTTACTAGCCACGCACATCCTACGCCAATCACGACAACACCCAAGCCTACACCGATCATTAACCAAAAAGAGTTGATGATATAACGGGTTAAAACTGTATCGGTTAAATGTTGCCATGTATCTTTAGCTTCAAAAAAGATACTGGATAAGACACTGATCACTGGTATGGCGATCGGCAATGCTAAAGCGATAATTGCAACTGTCCACCCACTCGCCGATAAACCGCGTAAGGTCGATCGCCATTGGATTGTCCTGATTCCTGTTTGCTGTAGTGATTTTTGGGAATTTTTCATCGCTAGTAAAAAGTCTAGCCTGCTAGTTTATCAGTAGTTGTAAACATTTGTCAAGCCTTTATGATAATTAATCTCACTAAACTGGTATATTGTAGAATAGTAAGTTGTTGATTATTTATAGCAATAATGGCTCGACCGATAATTCTGCATTTGGATGGTGTAACAAAACAGTATGCCCAAGCTGCATCACCTGCGGTGGCATCTGTCACCCTGACCTTACATCAGGGAGACATACTGGGGTTGTTGGGGCCATCGGGTTGTGGGAAAACAACGTTGCTGCGGTTAATTGCGGGTTTTGAACAGCTACAAGCAGGGACGATCGCCCTAGCAGGGAAAACTGTAGCCAGTGTTAATATGTCAGTCGCGCCGGAACAGCGAGACATTGGTATGGTGTTTCAAGACTATGCACTCTTCCCCCATTTGACAGTCGCGAAAAATGTAGCTTTTGGCTTGACACATCAAGGAAAAGAGTCAAAGCATAATATTCAGAAAGGTGTCACCGAAGCATTAGCGCTGGTGGGATTAGAAGGATTGGAAAATCGTTATCCCCATGAATTATCGGGGGGTCAGCAACAGCGAGTGGCCCTGGCCCGTGCTTTAGCCCCTAGACCTGCGATTATTTTACTAGATGAACCGTTGAGTAATTTAGATGTACAAGTACGGTTAAGATTGCGTCAGGAAGTCCGCGAGATTCTCAAAGCAACGGGAACCTCTGGTGTATTTGTCACCCACGATCGCGAAGAAGCACTTTCGATTTCAGATTGGGTAGCGGTGATGCGTCAAGGCCAATTAGAACAGTTTGGCACTCCAGAGGAAGTTTATCAAGAACCAGCATCTAGATTTGTGGCTGAGTTTGTGACGCAAGCTAATTTTGTGTCTGCATCGCTGAAGCAGGATTTTTGGGAAACAGAAGTAGGTTGTTTTGCTGTTAAACGAGATTCATGTTCACAAGTTCCCTGTGATGTTTCTACTCAAGGAGAATTGATGATCCGGCAGGAAGACTGGAGTTTATACTTAGATGAAGATTCGCCTGTTGTGGTTTGCGATCGTCAGTTTTTAGGCAGAGAAAATCGTTATTGTTTAAAAACACCTTCTGGCGAAAAGTTATATGCACTCACAACCACAGGGAATGTTTTTCCCATTGGTTCTAAAGTTCGGTTATCTTGTGGTGATAATTCTCCCTTAGCTTTCTTTGTCGGTAAGCCTAAGCCATAGCTAATGGCTAATTGCTAGTAGGGGAAAAATCCTCTCCCTCTTCCCATCTCGGAGTTTCCCCCTCTTCCTTCTTCCTTATACTGCCTGATAGGTTTTCTGTCTATCGCTGTTGTCAGGGAAGGGGCTAGTCACGATATCCTCTGCTTTTATACCCGCTGCAATCAGCGCTTGGCTTAGACCTTCCTCGAAGTTATCCTCTTCAATTACAACTTGATTATCGACTAAACGAGCATGAAACAGAATCGTGTCAATCCAGCGCTGTTTATCCCAGCCTGTAGCCAGAATCAGAAACTGACCCGAATCGACATCACAGACGGGGTAAAGCTGGATCGCTTGTAAACGGGGTTGGGTGCGAGTTGCTTCTTGCAGGGTTTTTTTGAGGATGTCTGCATAGCTTAGTGAGTTATCCATTGGAGAATCACCTCTTGACTTGGTTCGTAAACTAATAAGTTGATTTTATTTCGCTGGACGGCTAACTGAAAAATCGGTTTTTGAAAGTGTTTAATGTAGATGGCTTGGCTCACAGCTAAAAACAACTGACGCTCCGGTTCTTGGCCTTCCAATGCCCATTGGTAAAGCTGAAGCTGTCCCATCGTTTTTTCCAGTTCGCTGATGACTGAGGCTGAATCGAAGTCTTTGATTTCAACAGCGATTTTCTGCCCTTCTTTTTCCGCAGTAAAAAACTTTTCTGCTCCTAAGTCGGCTTTCAAAAGTGTCTGTTCTAACACTAAGACTAAAGGATCGTCCGTAATTGTCCACCCGTCTTTTTCGAGGGTGCGACGTAGAGAGAAGTGTAAATTATCGCGTCTAGACATTCGACATTCGAGAATTGAGGTTAGGAAAGATAAGCAGGGACTTTTTGAACTCCTATGTCTTGCAGATATCGCTTATTATGATATAGGGTAACACATCTGCGATACAATTTAAGTTATACGTCATATAAAACTGGTAGGGAGTTTAAATGGCAAGGCAACCAATTGTTCTCAATGGAATAGAGTTCAAATTCCAGAAAGATGCTATTGAACACTTCAGAAATATGTTGGAGCGCTATCGAAATGGTCAAAGCATAGCAGGTGATGATCGCGATATGTTACTAGCTCTTCTGGAGCGCCATCCTGAAGCAGATAAAAAGATTGGATGTGGTATAAAACGTTTGTACAAATATAGAACCGATATGCCGACAAGTTGCTTTTGGATAGAAAGAACAGATGGATCTAAAACAGATTTTTCTTATCGCACAGCGATTTCTGCTAAAGGAAAGTCTCTTTATCAAGATTTTTTAGAAGCCTGCCGTGCCGCTGTTCAAGATGATCTTCGGCTAACTAAAAAAATATTCTTTGAAAAGTTTGCCGATCAGGATGGAAGAGTTGAATGCGATATTACTGGTGATAAAGTAGCTATTTATGAGAGCCATCTTGACCATAAAAAGCCCTTGACATTTCAGGTTCTTGTGAACACTTTTATTGGCGCTAATGATATTGAAATAAAACCTGAAATGTTGTTAATGTCCCAGGATGCCCAGTTTCAAACAACTATGATTGATCAAGAGTTAAAGGATAAGTTTCGACGATATCATCATAAAATGGCGCAGCTTAGGGTTATTAAAGCGGAACAAAATCTTAGTCTTGGCGGCTCGGAGAGAATTCGGAAGAGCCGTAATCCTGTATTGATTCCTAATGAACTTGTAGGTGACTGACGTATCACATCCCTGTGGGAGTGGATTGACTCAGATTTCTGGTGCATCGCGAATTTTTCTGGCAGCCACTCAACAGGAAGGTTACATTTTTTCCAGACAGGTGAAATGCGATCGCCCGCAACTCCTTCCCACCGATCGCCCTCTTTTCCTATCCTAAAAAAATACAGCCACCACCAAGGATCAAATCAGATCCGGATCGATCGCCAATATGCCACCAACCCCGTCAGCAACGAATTCCCCTAGCTATCCCACCACTCTAACCATTGCTGAGTCTGATTTTGATAACTGCCTTCCCATAGGCCCCATTTTACTCCCATAAGTTCGATCGGCTACTGAAGGAAACAATATTACAAAATAAAAGCCTTTCATCCCCGGACTAAAGTCACCGGGATGAAAAGCTTTTGCACGTTTTGACCAGCCTTCAATCTGGTTGGTTTGACAGATTTAAGCTAATTTTATTCAAATGAAAGTATCTTAAATTTCGGACTTTTTTCCTTGCGATTCTGGCACAGCAACTTCTGAATCCGGCTGATTCAGAGCCATTTCTAGAGATTTTGCAATCTCGACTGGCTCAGGAGTACGCTTAGAAAATCCCCAGACAAACATCAAGACGATACTGGAAACTAGCAGCCATTGCGGCGGAACTAAATCGGGATTAATTACTTTCACCAACAATCGCATTCCCACGAACCCAACTGTAATGTAACCAGCACTTTCTAGGTGAACGAACTCATCCAGCCAGCGGATGAACAACCCTGCCATGAATCGCAGGGCAATAATTCCAATAGTAGCGCCTGTTACGACGATAAAAGTGTCGTCAGAAACAGCGATCGCAGTAGTCACGCTATCCAAAGAAAACGCTAAATCCGTAAAAGCAATCATGGGAATTGCTTGCCACACAGTCGCAAATCTGGGCCCGTGATGTTCTCCTTCGGAGTCTGTCTCTGAAGTAAAATGTTGGAAAACAAGCCACAGCAGGTAGAGAGCACCAAGCAGTTCAAACTGCCAGTATTGGATCACCCAAGTAGCAGTTAAAATTAGGGCGATCCGCAGTACAAAAGCAATTATCAAACCCAAGTTGAGAGCTTTTTGCTGATCCTTGGCATCTTCTAAACCTTTAGAAATAGAGGCCAGGGCGATCGCGTTGTCAGCCGAAAGTACAGCCTCCAAAGCCACCAAAACCAACAATAAGAAAAAGCCGTCAACTCCAAAATTGGGTGTAGCGTCGAGAAATTGATCTATCATTAACTATTTTGTGCACCTAAGATTGGCAAGGGTCGAGCGCAGCGCAAATTACCCGCTCTGTCTAACATTAGTTTCACCTTCACTTAAATCTTAACCTAACGCGGTAATTCTGTGGGAGGCGATCGTCCCAACAACCTCCGAAGGAAGCAGTCCCAGGAAACAAGGAAAAATTCTGGCGTTGCACAACTTGAGGAGGCTTCTTGTGGGTTAGGCGTTCCGCCTGCTGCGAAAATACACGCCTTCGGGCTCATGGGCCCATCCCACAAAACAATCAAAATCATCCCGCAATTATCCAACACCAAAATTCTCCCCCTCCGACACTCAAAAACTCCGCCACTGCGCCACTGCGCTACTGCCCCACTCCTCCCCGGACGCACCATTTGTGTTGCAAGTTGTAACAAATGATTCCCAAAAGCGCCAATTTGTCTCAAATTGGTGAAAGCTCGTCCCCGCGAAAAGGAGTTTTGCGAATATGTCTTTAACAGATACCCAAGTCTACGTAGCGCTCGTAATTGCTTTGATTCCCGGAATCTTGGCTTTCCGGCTGTCAACTGAACTGTACAAATAGTTTCCAGACAACAGTTGCGAACCGCAAAACGCCTGCCTGAGCAGTTAAATCTCTCGCATTACAGATACAGACAATTGCTGCCCCAGTGCAGTAGATTGTTTGTGTTCAGCAAGACGAGACTGCAAGGGCAGGCATTTTTATGGGGAAATTCCGTCTTCAGGCGTCACCTTTGTCTCAACAATTTTGGCTGTCAGCACCCTGACAAACAGCGGCGAGTGTGCGTTAAGCTCAGAATTTGCTCTGTTGAACTCTAAAACGTCAGTCTCAGGTATTTGAAAAAAAATTATGCAAGCGATTCAACCCCCCGTTACCCCACTGCGTCCCGTAAAAAAATCCCCTCGGGTTACTCCTCGTCGCAGCAGCCGCCAGCGTTCCTACCCTCACCAAACCCTCGCGGCCGAAACAGGGGTCAAGTTGGCAGTCAACATGGTACTTTCAGTCTGTGCCACTTCTGCTTTGCTTCAGCTTTGGCCTCACTACCGGGCGGTGCAAGAAAAATTGCACGAAATCCAAGCTGAAGTCAATCTTACCCAAGGGCGAGTCGATCGCTCGCGATCGGATTTTAACCGCTACTTTGACCCTAGTCTTGCTAAAACTGTGATGCAAGAGCAAAGCAACCAAGCTGACCCGCAGCAGCGTCCGGTGATTTTGCAAGAACCCAATGTACCCGAAGCCGAGGAATCAACCCCCCAACCTTAAGGGAACGGCTGTTTTGGGTTTTGATATCACGTCCGATGTGCATCATTCTTGTATGTCATTGGTTCGCACAGCGAACAATTACAGATGAATATGTCGGACGTGATATCACTTTTAAGGATCGCGAATTAAATAACTTACAATTTTAATTGTTATTGTGGGATGGGCGTCCCGCCCGTCATGAGTGGACGGGCGGGACGCCCATCCCACTTTCAAGAGTGGAAGTTATTTAATTCTCATTCCTAAGTAAAAAATTTTTTAGATCATTCTTGTCTGTCGTGGCGAAGCAAACGCAGAGACAGACAGACCTGCGTATTGTCACCTGCTGCAAGCTCAAAACTGCAAACTCCGGCTTATACTGACTTTGCCAGCACGGTTTTTTCTTTCAGTAGTTGCAGTGCAGCTTGATATTGCAAGTCTGCTGCGGTGCCAATTTGATCGCGCGCGATGGGTTCCAAAGGTACTACGCGATCGGGCGAAATCCCCAGCTTGTTAATATCTTTATGGTTAGGCGTCTCGTACTTAGCAACAGTCACAGCCAACCCGGAACCGTCAGACAAATCAAACAGCGACTGAATCAGCCCTTTGCCAAAAGTCTTTTCTCCTACCAGTTGAGCTCTGCCGTTATCTTGCAGCGCACCCGCCAAAATTTCGCTAGCACTGGCAGTTCCCTTGTTCACCAAAACAATCAGCGGATCGTTAGTTAGGGCTTCTCCAGACGCTTCAAAACTGCCGAGAATGCCTTGTCTGTTCACCGTGTAGACGATCGTCCCGGAATCGAGCCACAAGCGGGCAATTTCAATCCCTGCTTGCAACAGTCCGCCCGGATTGTTCCGCAGATCGAGAATGTAGGCGGCGGCTCCTTGTTTTTCCAAGCGGTCGATCGCATGAGCGACTTCCTCAGTAGCGTTAGCGCTAAATTGACTCAAGCGAATGTAGCCCACCGGCAAATTCTCTGACCCCGACTGCAACTCCGCGTAAACCGGATTCAGAGCAATGCGATCGCGCACTAGCTCAATGTCCTCAGCAGCGTCCCTTCCCTCGCGCCCCAAGGTGAGGGTAACGGGAGTGCCGATGCGGCCGCGCATTCGAGTTGCAGCCTCGTCTAGGCTCAATTCTGAGGTGGGAGTGCCATCAATTTTCAGAATGCGATCGAGGGGTTGGATACCAGCTTTATCCGCCGGTGAGCCGGCCAAAGGAGCCACCACTGTCAGGGTATTTGTCTGGGGGTCGATCGCAATTTGCAGCCCCACACCGGTCAATTCTCCCGAAGTGTTGACCTGCAAGCTGCGGTACTGTTCGGGTTTCAGCAGTCGAGTGAACGGGTCATCGAGATTCGCCAGCATCCCCTGAATCGCCGTGTAAGTCTGCTGTCTGTCGTTAAGCGGTTGCTTGACAGCTTTTTGGCGAATCGACCACCAGTTTTGAGAGTTAAAGCTGTCGTCCACATAAGAGCGATTGACAATTCGCCAAGCTTCGCTCAATAGCTGCTGTTCTGGAGTCAGCGCCGCCGCAGGCTGCGCCCACCCACCTAGAACTAGGACGACTTGGAGGCAAAGTACAATAGCAATCTGGGAAACTCGTCTGTGCATGATTTTTCTGTAAAATACCAGTAAGTATTACATTTTATAAAACATACCCTGAAAACCCTGTGACTTTAGTCCAGGGATGAAAGGGTTTTGCAGGATTTATCCTGCCTAATCTCTTTGTGCCTCAATGTAGGGTTTAACGGTTTCCGTGCCAATATTCCCAGCAGTCGAAACAAAATAGGTAGGTGTCCACAAAGTAGGCAATTTAAGGAGTTCAGGAAACTCCTTTCTCAAATGATGTGACAATTCCCGCATCCAGGATACCCGCCACGTGATTCATCCGTCCAGAAATAAAAAACCTGTATCAGATGAAACTTGCCGAACGTATTTATCCGTGGGGTCGCCTCTAAAATCTAAAATCTAAAATCTAAAATCGATTGACGCTCTTCCCTTAATCTTCCTGATAATTGTAGCCCGGTCATCTATTGGCTTAGCATTGATAAACAGATGAACGTGATCCGGCCTAATCTTCATCGTGATGATGCACCATCGGTTTTCATTGCAGACATCGCAAATAATCTGTTGCAGTCGCTCAGCAATTGAACCAGTCAACACTTTTTTCTTTTTTTGGGAATGAAAACCAAGTGATAGTTTAGTAGAGAGACGGCGTTGCTCTCATGTCTGTACTCATCAGGAGAAAATTTAGCCATATTCATTGACTTTTGTTTACGCCTACTGTAGATTAAACGCAAGACAAAGACAAGAGGTGAACTGCAATTGTTGACCAACTTTGCTTACAAGCTGCGTCCCAATCAAAGCCAAGCCTCAAAAATGTCAGCTTGGGTAGATATGCTTAGAAGCCACTACAACTGGTGTCTGAATGACAGAATTGTCCAATATAATCAACAATTCATCCAAGGTAGTTACTGCAACATTACAACTCGTGGCGAAGCTTCACCGCTAACTTGTTTTGTCAGCAAGAACGGTGCAACTGGGAATCCTTGGAAAGATTCTAGATTTGATAAGGATGGCCACACTAAAAATCCCCGTCGAAGTGCGACGGACATTCAGATTACAGCGCTACCACAACTGAAAAATGCTAGACCTTGGTACAGTGGAGTAGACTCAACAGTTCTACAGCAGAATGTTAAACGCCTAGACACTGCTTACAAGAATTTCTTTGAAGGTAGGGGCTTTCCTAAATTCAAAAACCGAAGTAATTTTACATCTTTTACCTGCGTAATGGGTGTAAAAATACAAGAAAATAAAATCTATCTTCCTAAATTAGGTTGGATGCGATTTTATAACTCGCGTCCAATTCCCAAGGGGTTTAGCATTAAGGCTTGCACCGTTAGAAAGCGTCAAGATGGTTGGCATATTTCTCTCAGGATAGAAGATAAATCCGTTCCTGAATACAGGGCTAGACCTCTCGAACAAGTGACCAAGATAATAGGATGCGATTTAGGAATTACTAAATTGGTTCATTTGTCTGACGGGTATCAGATTGAAAACCCTAAATTTTCCACAGCTAAAAAAACTAAGCGGACTCTGAAAATCAGACAGAGACGGGTTAGCCGCAAAGCTAAGGGAAGTAAAAACCGCCACAAGGCAATTAAAAAAGTAGGGCGTTTTCATAAAATAATTAGTAACAAACGTCAAGCACACCAATGGAAAGTTGCGAATAAAATTGTGTCTCGCAATATTGACGCAATCGCTTTAGAAGATTTGAATATTACTGGAATGATGCGTCGATGTAAAGTAAAAACTGATGAAAAAACAGGGAGGTTTCTTAAAAATGGACAATCAAGAAAGAAAGGATTGAACCGTGCTATATCTGATGCGGGTTGGGGTAATTTGATTCTGAAGATCGAGTATTTAGCTGCAAAGCAAGGCAAGGTCGTAATTAAAGTTAGCCCCAAATACTCCAGCACTGAATGCAGAAGTTGTGGACACATTGACAAATCCAATAGAGAGGGTGAAAAATTCATCTGTGTTGAATGTGGGTATCACGAACACGCTGATATTGGTGCAGCAAAAACCATCAGAGATCGAGCCTTGGAAATAGTACGTGGGGACTCCGCGAAACTTGGTGTTTGTCACCTAAACGCCCAAAAAATATCATCACGCTCAAAGAGCAAACGTGGTGAGTTTGGGAACCTTGGCAACAAGGATATTAGGGCCGAAATGCCTTAAGAATCACCGTGGATGCAAGCGCGGGGAGTGTCAAGTATTTTAGGTTTGTACGCTGGGAACGCTGTTGCAGATTTAACTCAGATTTGTTTCCCGACGGTCAGTCCCGAAGGCACTCGGATGTTTAGAAGAATCCTCGCCGTAGAACGGCGAGGAGTTGTCAACTACAAAATAGCAACTCGTCCAGTCGGTGCCAGCTATGTCCCCACAGAAACCATTAATTCTTGATTTTGCCAAGACAGACGCGATGAAAGTGATTCTCCCGCGCCCCGCAATCCTGTCGAGTCACGGCGCAAAGTGGCAAGGAATTCATGTCGAATATCACTGTCAGCCACCAAACGAATGTCCCGAACACTGTCTCGAACAGCACACGGTTGGCTTGATGCTCAATTCAGCAACACTAAAAGGAACAGTGAACGGGAAAAACTGCGGTAGCGAATCGTGGCAAAGCGGGCAGATGTTCATCGCTGCTGCTGGTACTTATTTCCAGTCAGTTGCAACCGGAGACTATGAATTTATGGCGATCGCTCTTGAACCTACCGACTTCGACAATACAGTTGGCGAATCGATCAATTCAAATTCCATTGAAATTATACCGCAATGGCAAACCCGCGATCCGTTGGTTCACGGAATTGCCTGGGCTCTCAAAACCGAACTAGAATCAGGCGGATTAAACGGTACTCTTTATGTCGATGCACTGAAAAACGCGCTTTCACTGCACATACTGCACCGATATGGCGCGAAAAAACCTAACCGGCGAGAGGTTGGAGGCGGTCTTGATCCCGGCCAATTGCAGCTAGTTATTCACTACATTAATGAATTCATAAACCGAGATTTGCACTTAAGTGAACTTGCTAATTTAGTGAACATTAGTTCTTATCATTTCAGCCGTATGTTTAAACAATCGACTGGATTCACCCCCCATCAGTACGTGACCCACTGCCGAATTGAAAAAGCAAAACAGTTGTTGAAAAAGCCGAAGTTATCAATAAAATATATCTCCCAGCAAGTGGGATTTCACGACCAAAGTCACTTTAGCAAGACATTCTGCAAAATTGTCGGTGTGACTCCTAAGAAATATCGCGATCGGCTTTAACAAAACTCAAGCCTCAGTCACATTAAAAGCAGTTTGTAGTTGCCAAGTATTTTTGCCTAGGGCTTGCGGGGATTCAGAAACCGGGTTGTTTTCCCGATCGGGAAACCTGTGTATTTTGGTACAAAACCCGGTTTCTTTGGTATTTAGGCGTAAGTTTTGTCGTATAAAAATCCTAGCCCGTCGGCGCTGTTACAATTCTTCATCAAATAGGGATAAATTCCGCAAGAAAATTATATTTTTCGCAAGTTTTCCGCAAGTATTTACAATACAGCAGAGGTGGTGCTTTTGTAGACTTGCTGGCATCAGATAAACCAGAAGTATCAGCTAGGTAAATTAATCATGTCTACTTTCAGTACCGGTACCAACTTTCCGGCCGGCACAAGTCCCCAATCCTTCACTGCCGAAAACTGTAATAACGATAACATTCCAGACTTAAACATCCCAGACTTAGGGATCGCCCCAACGGCTGTTTCCCTAAAGTCAATGACTCAACCTTCCTCAAAAGCGATCGCATTTATCGATTCTGCCGTCCCCGACTGTCAAACATTAATCGACGGCATTATCCCTGAAACCGAAGTAATTAAATTAGAAACTAACCGCAACGGCATCGAACAAATTGCCGAAGTTTTGCAGGGAAATAAATTTTCAGTAATTCACATTATTGCCCACGGAAATCCCGGTTGTTTGCAACTGGGGAACGTGGAATTGAGTTGGCAAAATTTGATAGATAGCGCCGACAATTTTTTCAAAATAGTTAAGAAATGGGCGGGCGGGCTGACACCAAATGCCGAAATTTTGCTCTACGGGTGCAATGTTGCCAAAGGAAATATAGGTAAAGAATTTGTCAAAAATCTGAGTCAACTAACAGGAGCAAATGTTGCCGCTTCTAATAATTTAACAGGTTGTGCGGCAAAAGGTGGCGATTGGAAATTAACAGTAACAGCGGGGACAATTAAAGCTGCCATTGCATTTGTGCCAGAAGCGATCGCAGCTTACGGCCACGTTCTCAATACGTTTAGTTCTGGTGGTAACTTTAATGCGGGAACCAGTCCATCCTTTGTTGCGACTGGCAATTTCAATAACGATGGCATCTTAGATTTAGCTGTTGCTAACCCCACCACGAATAGGGTTTCTATTTTACTGGGAAACGGTCAAGGAGGATTTAACGCTGGAACTGATTTGACTTCGGTATTGCGGCCTACCGCGATCGCAGTTGGCAATTTTAACGGCGATAACTTTTCCGACTTAGCGATAACTTCCGCCCAAGGTGCGGAATTTAACAGCATTTATATCTTTTTAGGATCGGGTAATGGCAACTTTAACAGTCCGGGCTTTTTGGATGCCCTCGAAAATCCTAGCGCGATCGCTGTCGGCAATTTTAATGCTGATGATTTACTCGATATTGCCATTACTCAATCCAGCGGCAATGCTTTTGTACCTGAAGGCAATGTTGGCATTTATTTGGGAACGGGACAAGGCGGTTTTTCCACTCCTGTTACTGTGAATGTTGGGCAAAGTCCCAGCGCGATCGCTGCGGGAGATTTGAACGGCGACAATTTTCTCGATCTCGCCGTCGCCAACCAAAATTCTAATAATATTACCATATTATCGGCAAATGGTCAAGGTAGTTTTGGCAATCCGACTAATATTAATGTCGGTCAAAGTCCGAGTGCGATCGCAGTTGGAGATTTGAACGGCGACAATTTTCTCGATATCGCAGTCGCCAACAGCGGTTCTAACAGCATCTCAATTTTATTTGGAACAGGAAATGGCAGTTTTGCAATTCCGACCAATATTAATGTTGGTTTAAACCCAAGTGCGATTAAGATTGGCGATTTTAATGGCGACAACAGACGAGATTTAGCGGTTAGCAACAGCGGTTCTAATAACGTTTCAATTTTGGCGGGAAATGGAACTGGCGGTTTTAGCAGTGCGACCAACTTTAGCGTTGGAACAAATCCGAGTTCTATTGCGATCGCAAATTTTAATGCGGACGACAGACTCGATCTCGCAGTTGCTAACAGAGGTTCTAATAATGTTTCAGTTCTCTTAAATTCACAGAACACAATCAATTTTGGTGCAGCTACTTTCAGCGGGACTGAAGGGGATGCAGATACAGTCGTTAATATCCCCGTTACTATCAGCGGCGGCACTCCTTTTGCTGATGTCATTGTACCAATTATCATCGACCCCAACAGCACCGCTACCCAAAATTCAGACTACACCATTTCCCCTACCTCAATTACATTCCCCGCAGGCGGAACAAGTACAGAACAAAATATTGCAGTCACTATTAAACCTGACAATATCGCTGAGAATGCAGAAACAGTCATTCTCAACTTGGGTACGATCGCAGGTGGCATTGCAGGTACGACAAATCAAGCGACCCTAACTATTCCCAGTAACGGCACTATTTCTTATGCTATTGCCGCCGCTGTGGCTGCGGTAGCTGAAGGCAATACGGGAACTGTATCCGTTACTTTTACCGTTACTCGCAGTGGCGGTATCGGTGCAGCCAGCAGCGTCAATTATGCGATCGCCGGAACTGCTACAAACGGCAGCGATTACAACAATATCGGCGGCACTTCCGGAGCAACTAACGTTAATGGTACGGTTAATTTTGCTGCGGGCGAGACATCGAAAACGATTACTTTGGACGTTTTGGGCGACAGTGCGATCGAACCGGATGAAACTATTACTGTCACCTTATCAAATCCGATCGCACCAGGCCCGACTCCAACAATTACAACTGCTACTGCTACAACTACTATTACTAATGACGACACTGCTGGAATTTTAGTTAATCCCAATAGCGGATTAACGACAACAGAAGCAGGAGGAACAGCAACATTTACTGTCCAACTCAACTCTCAACCAACTGCTAACGTGACTGTTGGCTTAAGCAGTTCCAATGTTACCGAGGGAATAGTTTCTACACCCTCGCTGACATTCACTCCCGCCAATTGGAGTGCGCCGCAAACTGTAACTATTACTGGCGTTGACGACAATATTGCTGACGGCAATCAAACTTACAATATTGTCACTGCTTTGGCTGTTAGTACAGACAGCAGTTACAGCAATTTCAATCCTGTAGATGTCAGCGTTACGAATAGCGACAACGAAACTCCCGGCATTACCGTTAATCCCACAGCCGGATTAACTACAACAGAAGCGGGAGGTACGGCTAATTTCAGTGTTGTCCTCAACAGTCAACCTACGGCACCTGTTACCATAGCTTTAAGTAGTTCCAATCCTGCAGAAGGAACAGTTTCTACTAATAGCTTAAGTTTCACTCCTAATAACTGGAATCAGGCGCAGACGGTAACGGTGACAGGTGTTGGCGACAATATCGCTGACGGCGATATTGCTTACAATATTGTCACTGCTTTGGCTGTTAGTACAGACAGCAATTACAACAATTTCAATCTCTCCGATGTCAGCGTTACTAACATCGACAGCGATACAGTCGGTGTTACCGTTAATCCCGCCAGTACCACAGCAGCAGAAGGCGGTGCAACGGGAAGTTATACACTTCAGCTAAATTCGCAGCCAACCGCGCCCGTAACAGTCAGCTTTGACGGGGGGAATCAAATAAGTGCGATCGCCCCTATTAGCTTCGACGCTACTAATTGGAATATTGCCCAAACTATAACTGTGATTGCGACGGATGACACAGTTGTAGAAGGTACTCACACTGGCACAATCAATCACGCCGCAACAAGTACCGACGTTAAATATAGCGGAATTGCGATCGGGCCTGTCACTGTCGCCATTACCGATAATGACACGCCAACACCAACGCCCACACCAACATCGCCAACACCAACACCAACACCAACGCCCACACCAACATCGCCAACACCAACGCCCACACCAACACCAACACCTTCAATTACACCGACACCAACACCGTCAATTACACCGACGCCAACACCAACACCGACGCCAACCTCGCCAACACCAACACCGACGCCAACCTCGCCAACACCAACACCGACGCCAACCTCGCCAACACCAACACCGACGCCA
>NZ_JAUBOR010000025.1:0-14971 GCF_036700305.1 Microcoleus sp. Z1_A1 | reverse complement strand
ACACCAACGCCAACAATTACACCGACGCCAACACCGACGCCAACACCACCAATTACACCAACACCAACATCGCCAATTACACCGACACCAACACCAACACCAACATCGCCAATTACACCGACACCAACACCAACGCCTACAGTTTTTCCGCCGACACCAACACCAACGCTTACAGTTTTGCCGCCGACACCAACACCAGTGCAAATCATCATGCCGCCGGCGATACCTGCTGATAATTTAGTCAGAAAAATCACTGTAGGTTCCAGTACCGGAAGCTATAAGGATGCTATCAGCAGCAGCAAGATTGATGATTACTACAAATTCAGTTTAGGTGCTAGGAATGACTTCAACTTGTCGCTGGGCGGACTGAATGCAGATGCTAAAGTTGAGTTGCTCGACAGTGGCGGAAATACGATCGCCACTTCCAACAATTTGGGCACCGCATCCGAGTCAATTAACCGCACTTTAGAACACGGTACTTATTACGTCCGAGTCTCCTTAGCCAACGGTGGAGAAACTCCTTACAATCTCGATCTCTCTGCTAAACCCCGTCTTCCAGGCATCACCACTACAGGTTCAGATGACCGAGTTTACAAAGCTGGAGAGTTGATATCAGTTATAGACGGAACATTCGCCCCCGCCACTGACATATCTGCCCCGCTGATTAACATCGATGATTTCCGCGCAGCACCGCGTTTTGCCGGAATAGACGGCAATGGTTTTGCAACAGTAATTTTGGATACTGGCATCGATCTAGACGACCCATTCTTTGGTTCTGATAGTGATTCAGACGGCATTGCCGATCGCATTGTCTACGATTACGATTACGCCTATGGCGATGACGAAGCTGACGACGTTGACGGACACGGTTCAAACGTCTCTAGTATTGCTACTTCCCAAAATGGAGTCCACACAGGGATGGCACCCCGTGCTAACATCATTCATCTCAAAGTTTTGGATGATACGGGCAGCGGCACTTTCGCGAATATAGAACAAGCTTTGCAGTGGGTGGTAGAAAATGCAGCGGCGTACAATATCGCCAGTGTGAATATGTCACTCGGTGATAACGGCAATTACAACACCCCCCAAACGAGGGGCATTAGCGATGAACTAGCAGAGTTAGCAGCACGGAATGTAATTGTTGTTTCCGCATCAGGTAATGCTTTCGGGCCATTGGGCTATAACAGCGTTCAGGGCGTTGCCTACCCCGCAGCCGATGCTAACTCACTCTCAATTGGTGCGGTGTACGATGCGAACCGGGGTTATCGGACACACGGCGGTGGCGCGATCGCCTATACCACCGATGCCGATCGCATTACACCATATTCTCAGCGCCACTCCACTTTAACAACCGTTTTTGCTCCCGGTACTTTGATTACGGGTGCTGGCCCTAACACCCCTTTGACTAGCTATTCCGGTACCAGTCAAGCTGCACCTCATGTTGCTGGAATAGCAGTGCTAGCGCAACAGTTAGCGCAGCGAGATTTGGGCCGCCGACTAACCCCAACTGAGTTTGTGAATTTCTTGCTGTCAAGCGGCGTCACGATTAATGACGGCGACGACGAAGACGATAACGTGATCAATACTGGCTTAAACTTCAAGCGCGTTGATATGCTGGCTTTGGCTCAAGGTATTGTCGGCAACAACCCGCCAGTTGTCAATCGTTCTCTGTTTTCGCAAAGTGCAGCGCTAGGTTTTTCTCAAAGCGGTAATGCTTTTAATTTAGCGGCCAATACCTATACTGACCCCGATCCGGGCGACAGCATTAATTATTCGATCGCCCTGGCAAATTCTAGCGCTTTAAGTTCATCTGCATTTACCTGGAGAACCGATCGCAATGGCGGTTCCTACCGCCAACCAATTGCCGGTTCAACTTTCCCGGAAATTCCTTTGCCTTCCTGGCTAACTTTTAATTCGGCAACTCGCACGATTAATTTAGGCCCGACTCGCCCAAGAACGTTCAATTATTGGCTGAAATTAACTGGAACTGATGAATCTGGCGCGAGTGTTAGCGAGGTAATTCGGTTCAAGAGTGGTGGCCTCGGCGGTTTTGTGATTGACGGTTATATTGCTGGTGCTACGGTCTTTTTCGATGCCAACAAAAACGGTGTCCTCGATGCTAGCGAACCTTCTGCCACTACTGGCGATAACGGCGAATTCGATCTCGATCTCGACTCCACCATTTTCGACAAAAATCAAAATGGCGAACTCGATCCAGAGGAAGGCAATATTGTTGCTTTCGGTGGCATTGATACGGCAACTGGTTTGCCTTTGGAAACCCCTGTCACGGCCCCGCCTTACGCTACTGTTGTCACCTTGTTAACCAGTTTAGTAGCGGATTTAATTGACAAAGGAATTGACAGCGATCGCGCCGAATCTCTCGTCAAATCTTCTCTTTCGATTCCCGCTAATGTTGACATAACGGGTTTAGATCCGATCGCAGCTACCGAAAACGCGATCGCGGGTGGGGTAGAAACTTTGACTGCAATGGTCAAGGTACAAAACGTCATTACCCAAACTGCTGCTTTAATAGACGGTGGGTCGATTCTGGACAATACCGACAGCGTAAAAGCAGTTGTAAGTGCGATCGTTCAACAAATTCAATCGGGGACAACTCTCAATCTCAGCGATCCCAACCAGTTAGCAACAATTGTCGATCGCGCCGCCACAGCAGCCCAACAATTTGACTCGGATTTAAACACTCAGCAATTGTTGCAAATTGCCCCGGATGCAGCTAAGGTAATGGCCGCAGCAAATCAGCGCGTTGACCAAGTTGTATCCAACACTGCAACAGCTTCAGTTAACCGAGAAGTTGCCCGCGTGCAAAAAGTAGCCCTAGGTGAAACCTCTAAAGACTTAAAAGCAGTCGGTACAGGTACGAAATCGATCGCCCAAGTTATTGCCGAAAATACTGGTACTGCCTTAGATACCAAAATTCAACAAACCACATTGCCCGATACACCTGCCGTTGCGGTGATTGAAGGAGAAATAGATGCGATCGCAGCTAACTCCAATCTCACCGGAACTGACGGCGACGATAACCTCTCCGGCGACAGCGGCAGCGATACAATCGCCGGCAAACGCGGCAATGATACTCTCAGCGGTGTTGGCGGCAACGACTGGATACACGGCAATCAAGGCAACGATTCCCTCGACGGTGGCGACGGCAATGACACTGTTTACGGCGGCAAAGAAAGCGATAATTTGTTCGGCAATAATGGGGAAGATATCCTATTTGGAAATCGCGGTCAAGATAGCTTGAGTGGAGGGGAAGGCAATGACAGTCTTTACGGCGGTCAAGCTAGCGATATTCTGCTGGGCGGTAACGGATCTGATTTTCTCAGCGGTGAAAACGGCGATGACAGTTTGATAGGAGGAAATGGGAGCGATCGCTTCTTAATTTCAGCCAATTCTGGCAGCGATATCATTTTTGATTTTGAACCAGGCATCGACTTCTTCGTACTTGCCGAAAATTTAACCGTCTCGCAACTTTCTATTATTCCCAGCAACAGTGCAACCTTAATCAGCTTGACAGCAACCGGGGAAATTTTAGCTGCGCTCAATGGCGTGACAGCTAACCAAATTAGCATCAATGATTTCAGTTAAAATATTAGGAACAGGCAAATTGTGTGTCCCTAATATTTGTTCAACAATCACGGATGATGCAACCTGAATCGCTCTAATTCATCTGCGTTAATCTGTGTTTATCTGCCCTAATCTGCGGTTAAAAAAAGAGAATGTATTAACCGCCCCGGACAAGGGATTGACGCTGATTAACGCAGATGAATAAAAGAGAGATAGGAATAAATCCGATGCTAACAGATTTGATATCAGGACTAAAGTCATTACCAAATTCAAAATTTAAAATTTAAAATTGCAGGGAGGGGAACAATCCAAAATCTAAAATCCAAAATCTAAAATTGAGTGACTGTAATTGTGAAATAGTTTTCAGGAGGACAATTTTATGGTAGTTATATGCGGTGACAATTTCGATAATTTGCTATCCGGTGGAATTGGCGATGATTCGCTGTGCGGGCTGGGAGGCAATGATACTCTATTTGGTTTGGGTGGTAATGACACTTTAGATGGCGGAGTAGGAAATGATAGTCTCGCAGGTGGAGTCGGTAACGATCGCCTTTTGGGCTACTCTGGTAACGACAGTCTCAGCGGTGGCGAAGGCAATGACAAACTTGAAGGAGGTGCCGGGAACGATCTTCTTGAGGGTGGCGAAGGCGCGGATTTAATCAGAGGAGAAGACGATAATGATAGTATCTTGGGAGGGGCTGGCAATGACTGTCTTATCGGCGGTCAAGGCAATGATACGGCGATCGGAGGAGATGGAGACGATCGCTTGTTTGGTGGCAGCAACAACGACTTTTTAACGGGCGGCAAAGGTAACGATCGCCTGTTTGGAGAAAGTGGGAACGACACTGTAATAGGTGACTTAGATAATGACTACATTAACGCCAATACAGGAGACGATTTGCTTGAGGGAAATCAAGGCAGCGATACCCTGATTGGCGGGCCGGGTAATGACATCATATCGGGTTACGGCTTTTCCTCAACAGTAGCACAAATCGATTATTTGATCGGGCAAAGTGATGCTGACATCTTTGTTCTCGGTTCGTCAAATGCCCGTCCTTACCTTTTCTATAGCGGTGATAATGCCTATGCCGTTATTGAGGATTTTAACCGGGTCGAAGGTGACAAAATTCAAGTTGTTGGCTTCGTACAAGATCGTGACGGCCCTCGCTTCTTCTCTTACCGATTTGAATCTTATGATGACGGTATCACACGGGGAACTCGGATATTGGTCGGATCGGATTTAATCGCCGACGTTAAAAATGTTACAGATGTGAGTCTATCCGATTGCGCGATCGTTTCGACAGGTTTTACACCGCCATCGCGAGACTTTCCATCCTTCCCGTCTCTGCCGGAAATTCCCTTTCCGATACCGCCACTTCCCACTCCTTTCTCGCCAATACTGCCAGTTTTTCTGGAAAGTTTGCTTTCTTTTCAATTGTGATCAAACTTTGCGGATGGGGCCAATCACCGACTTTTTTTACGGAAATACGCAGGTTGCAGCCAGCAGATTTTGTTAGAAAGGACTGCAGTCCTGACTGCAAAACAAGATTCGATTGTACGATCGAACCGGATCGGGCTACTCGATCGACCGTGAGGGCGTTTGGGGCCAAAAGGTAAAGTTTTGCGATCGAGATGAAATTTGGGCTCTCCCGGCAAACCGATTTCCGGCTCGGACTGCTTTCTGTAGCTCAGCCTTCCCCCCATAGCAGCTTGGGCGGATGTTGAGATTCCGAAAAAAGCCTTTTAAGTGTCCAAAAAGCGATCGCCCGCGTGAAAATTGCACGGCAATTATGTTACATTTTTTATCACAGTCTGGAATTCGATCGGGCAACGCCAGCGAGTAGGGACAAGCCACCGCTTAGTTTCCCAGGGCTTGCAGGCGATCGCACAAGAGATTTCCTTTCGTCAGCTCCAAATTTAAAAAATAGCCTCAGGCATTTGCTAGTAAAAGCAAGCTGCTCGGCGCGGGGCGACAAAAAACCTTGTGGCTGCTGCCCTGAACCTCAACCACAGCAATATTCTTTTAGGAATTCTGGCTCCATGTTTTCTAAACAAATCACCGACTCTAAAACCTACCAGTGGTTTGAGGAACGCCTGGAAATTCAGGCGCTCGCCGATGACATCACTACAAAGTATGTACCCCCGCACGTCAATATTTTCTACTGCTTGGGCGGAATTACTTTAGTTTGCTTTCTGATCCAGTTTGCCACCGGCTTCGCCATGACTTTCTATTACCGTCCCACGGTAGCAGAAGCTTTTTCTTCAGTGCAATACCTGATGACTGAAGTCAACTTCGGCTGGCTGATCCGCTCCATCCACCGCTGGTCTGCCAGCATGATGGTGCTGATGATGATTTTGCACATCTTCCGGGTTTATCTGACAGGCGGCTTCAAAAAGCCCCGCGAATTAACCTGGGTGACAGGAGTAATCTTGGCAGTCATCACTGTTTCTTTCGGCGTAACCGGCTATTCACTGCCTTGGGATCAAATCGGTTACTGGGCAGTTAAAATCGTTTCCGGCGTCCCCGAAGCTATCCCGTTTGTCGGTTCTTTGATGGTTGAACTGCTGCGCGGCGGTGTCAGCGTCGGTCAAGGCACTTTGACTCGCTACTACAGCTTGCACACTTTTGTGTTGCCTTGGCTGATTGTAGTGTTCATGCTGGCTCACTTCTTGATGATTCGCAAGCAAGGTATCTCTGGCCCGTTGTAAGTTTTGAGTTGTGGGGGCGGTACTTTTTTTGCCCCCCGCTGCATTTTGAGTTGAAAATTCAGAATTCATCACTCATCATATTTATTTACGGTCAATACTTCCTGCGATCGCGCCGCTGATTCAGACTAACGAATACAGCGGAATCCCAGGCCCGGGTAAAACTAAAAGGAGAACACTCTCACTATGTCTATTATCAAAAAACCAGATTTGAGCGATCCCGCCCTCCGCGCTAAGCTCGCTAAGGGCATGGGTCACAACTATTACGGCGAACCAGCTTGGCCTAATGACTTGCTCTACGTTTTCCCTATAGTCATCATGGGAACGATTTCTCTGTGCGTGGGTTTGGCTGTACTAGACCCGGCTTTGGTTGGGGAAGCTGCTAATCCTTTTGCTACTCCGCTGGAAATTCTGCCGGAATGGTATTTGTGGCCTGTGTTCCAACTCCTGCGCGTTTTGCCTAACAAATTGTTGGGTATTGCTTGCATGGCCGGTGTTCCCGTGGGCTTGATTTTGATTCCGTTCATCGAGAATGTTAACAAGTTCCAAAATCCGTTCCGCCGCCCTGTTGCTACTACTGTTTTCCTGTTGGGAACTGCGGTAACTCTGTGGTTGGGTATTGGTGCTATTTTCCCGATCGACAAATCTTTCACACTGGGTCTTTTCTAAGATTTAAGTTTGCTTGATTTTGACGCCTGCGGGTTTCCTGTACAGTGCTTTTGTACTGCTGGGAAACTTTAGCGGGCGTCAATTGATTTTAGATTTTAGATTTTAGATTTTAGATTTTAGATTTTAGATTTGGGATTTTAGATTAAAGAATTGAAGAATTGGGGATTGGGGATTGGGAACTTCAATTGATTGAAAAATTGAATAATTCAAGGATTGGGGATTGGGGATTGGGGATTTTTAGCTCTAGTATTTAATAATACTCAGTAATTAATTCTCTGATTTTATTCAATTAAATTCAGAAGCATACAGCAGTCTAAAATATTAGATAGCAATCCTCGCATCAGTTGTACAAATATGTAGGGGTAGTGCTACCCCTACTCCCCGTGCCTACCCCCCACGGATCGGGGCAACCACGGGGGGTTTGCCCCTACAAAAATTACACAATTCATTTAGAATCGCTATATCTAAATATATCAGCACAAACAAAACCATAGTATTTTGTAGGGGCGAGTTCTTGTAAATATCTACGGTTAGGTGCGACTCTCAGAGATTGGGGCTAATACTTGAGAAGCTTGAGAGGCAGAAAGTAGATATACTTACCAGAAATTGTTAAAAATTCCACTCAATCTCCGGGACAAGGCTAGACTTGGGCGCAGATATATTCAGTACAACTATATCTATATTGCCACTGCGTTCGCAAATAAACATGGCTAGAGCTATACGTACTGATTTTGGTAATTTTGGGGGTATTGAATCCCGCTCAATTGTCGCTCAATACCCTCTTGCTGCTAACTGCAAAGCGCGTTAGGGCGAAGGATTCTCGGAGGAATTATGATGAACCTAAATTTAGATACTATTTTCTCATCGCTGATGAACCCGGCCCTGAACGAGTTTCAGGTTTGGGCTTTGCAAAACCCGGAAGAAAGTCTCAGCAAAACGATGCTACCGCCGATCGCCCTGATTGAGGGTTTGATTGCCAACGAACCCACCTATTTGCCACTAAAACGGCTGGCTTTCGGAGCCAACTTTTGCTGCGCGGGGCAAGTCGTGATGGGAGAGTTTGCAACGCTGGAAAAAGCACTCACATCGCCCCAGGCGCGCGGATGGCGGCTGGGTACTTCTGTACTCGATCCCGATAGCGCCCCCAACCAAGATGTCGGCGGCAGAAACCTTTTCCTGCTGTCTTTGTCCGATCGTGAAACTGATGCTAGCAGCAACCACGCAGCATTCCGAAGCTGTATGCAGAAATATCTCTTCAACAGTGCTACAACGGATCGCCAAGGAGACGAAATCGCCCGACGGTTACTCGATCGGCTAGCCGCAGATTATGCCGAGATGTCGCACGGTGCGGGGGGAGCGTTTTTTACCCATGTCAAGCGCGGTTGGATGGGATTTTTAGTCCGATACCTGCACTACGTCATCTTTGGGATTAATCCAGACGATTCAGAGTCGATCGAACTTCTCACCGAATTGCATTACACCCGCCAAAGCCCGCTGCACTACTTCGCCGTCATCGGGAACCTGCTGCAAAGCCTGAACCTGTTTGGACACGGGGATTTGTCCACTCTAATCGAGCGTGCAGCGACTATCTATGAAAATTCGCCAGCTTTAGCCAACTTCGAGGAGAGCTCGGAAAACAACGGCATGACTAAGCGGGAATTAGCAAAGCTGATGACATCAATTATGGGCATAGCGGGACTGCAAGGCCCCCTGCACCTAGGCTACACGGCAATGGGATACCGCCCTCTCCCCGCCTATAAAGGACAGCAGACGGCCAAAATTAACCCGACTGATTTTTGGGATCAGCTCGATTTGGACGATCGCCAGTCGATCGAGCTTTTCCTCCTCGAATGCGCCCGCCTCTGGGCTCCCGTCAGCGCCACGCACCGAGTCGCGACAGAGCCCTTCACCGCAACGGTAGCGGGCAAAGAGCGCACCTTCCCCGCCGGAACCAAGGTACTGATACCGCTCAGTTTGGGGCTGCTAGACGAGGGTTTCTGGGGCTCTACGGTATACGAATTCAACGCTAAGCGGGAGAATCTGTGCCCTTTTCATATGGGTTTTCATTCCGTGGGCGATCGGAGTGCGGGACGGATTTGCCCCGGTAAAGACATCGCACTCAAGATGCTGGTGGATGTCGTGAGTACGGTAGGCAAAGTGCGACGAGCCTCAGAGCCGAATTTGCGGCGGTAATTAATCCAAAAGCTCGCATCAGACAGCGGTTGAGACTGAGATATTGCACCATTGTCAAGAACAGGCTTTCCGGCCTGTTCCACAAAGAATTAATTGCTTGTGGGGTGGGCATCCTGCCCGCACATAAAAGCCTTATTGAGAATGGTGCAAGATGTGAGTTGAAACCGCACGCCACATAAACTATCGAGCGATAAACTCAGAAATCAAGGGGGTATCCAATAGGAAACCAAAACACAACTAATTTGAGGATAAATAATACCATGTTAATCAAACACAAGCAACTAAAAGACATCGCGAATTGGATGAAAGTAGAACATCCAGCGGAGTTACCTGAAGTGCTGCAAGGTATCTTTTTTATGGACGGGAATGTTTTACCAGACGATTGTTTGACGATGTACAGTTCAGACTGGAATGCTGACGAACGGACGTTATTGCTGCGCGTTTTTGACCAGGAATTTCTTCATGTGGTACCCGCCACGTGATTTATCCGTGGAATCAATCCAAAATCGAAAATCAAAAATCCTCAAGCCCTCGCATTTATCCGTGGGCTCAATCTAAAATCTAAAATCTAAAATCTAAAATCGATTGACCCTGTTATCTGGACATTTCATTCATCAATGGCGGGACGGATGTTAATTTATTTAGTCAAATTTTCTCGCTTCAGCTACTTGTTCCGATTCTCGGATGCAACTTTGCAGCACGGGCACATTACGCCGATAGTGTTTGGATTCTCTGTGCCGCAGTGGCTTGTAGATTTTTTGATCGATCGAGATCCAAACACTCCGAATGGAGATATCTGGCATCGCACAAACTCGTTTTTCGGCAGACCTGCTGACAATGGATATATACTTCGCAGGGTTGTAGACAAAGATGGCAATTACACCTCAGCGTTTCCAGATATGCTGTCTAAAGTGGAGAGTGATTGTTTGATCGTTGCCCAAGAGTGAAACTATTTAGGAAAACTACAAAACCCGCTTAATTAGGCGGGTTTTGTCGATCGAAGTGGCGGGAATAGTCGCCTTCATGGCATCATAGAAACTTGTCCCTCACATAATTGAAATAGATGACCCCTCAAAACTCCCCTGTTTCCCCCGTCACTTGGATGGAAGACCGAGTTCTGCTAATTGACCAAAACCGACTCCCGAAAGAATACGGTGTAGTCGAAATTAGCCGCTACGAAGATATGGCTGAGGCGATTAAAACTATGATAGTCCGAGGTGCTCCGGCGATCGGGGTTGCAGCAGCCTACGGGATGTATTTGGGGGCGCGAGAAATCGAAACGGGCGATCGTACCGAGTTTTTAACTAAACTAGAACAAGTTGGGGAGTTATTGGGTTCCACTCGTCCCACAGCAGTTAATTTGTTTTGGGCAATATCGCGAATGCTCAAAACAGCAAATCAAACTAGCGGTTCCGTCGAACAAATCCAAAAAAGTTTGTTAGAAATGGCCAAAACCATTCAAGCAGAAGACTTGCAAACTTGTAAAGATATCGGCGACAAAGGTTTAGAAGTTCTGCCAGCTACACCCGAAAAATTGAACTTACTAACTCACTGCAATGCAGGTGCATTAGCAACAGCCGGCTACGGAACTGCTTTAGGTGTATTTCGTTCTGCTTGGCGAGAAGGAAGACTTGGAAGAGTTTTTGCAGACGAAACTCGGCCCCGTCTCCAAGGTGCAAAACTGACCACTTGGGAATGCGTGCAAGAAGGAATTCCTGTCACATTAATAGCTGACAATATGGCCGCCCACTGCATGAAACTCGGAATGATTCACGCAGTAGTTGTCGGTGCAGACAGAATTGCTGCTAACGGCGACGCCGCCAATAAAATTGGCACTTACAGTTTAGCAATTGTTGCCAAAGCTCACAACGTTCCTTTCTTTGTTGCCGCGCCTCTGTCCACAATTGATTTTGAACTTTCCGACGGCAGCCAAATCCCCATTGAAGAACGCGATCCAGTTGAAATGTATCAAGTTGGAACTACGCGAATTTGTCCTGTGGGAGTTGAATTTTACAATCCCGCTTTTGACGTAACTCCGGCGGAGTTAATATCGGGAATAATCACAGAACACGGTACGGTTGCTCCTGGGGCGTTGAAACAGTTTCAGGCAAAACAATTAGTTTAATTATATGTTTCTCAACTGCTCATTCCACCGGGTATCTGTGAAATTAAGCAGGATTTATAGCAGCCGCAACTGGCAGCTCAAAGTTGCGATCGCAGCTCTAACTCTGCCAGTTGTTTTCAGTCCAGTCTCCGAAGCTCAAGTTTCACAAACGCTTAAAGCTAAGGAATTACAAGCGAAAAACTTTGTGGGTTCGATGAATAAAGCCCAGCAAGTTTACTATGCAGAAAAAGCAGGCTTTACCAGTTCAGTTTCCAATCTATTGGTTTATCTCGGTCTCCAATTTAAACCTAACTCAGCCAATTACACCTACTCGATCGGCATGGTGAAAAAAGGTGCTGTATTTAACTACGGAGTATCGAAGCAAGCTAATCTCAAAAGTGTTGTGGGGGGAGTGTTTTTGGTGGCAAACAAGACCCAAACAATCTTGTGTATAAATGCTGCTCCTGGCAAGACTAAACCAGCTAATCCAACTAATACCAAAGGGGTTTTAGCCTGCGGTGCTAATACAGCCAAAGTTACTCAATAAATTATGTCTAATTTACTGGGTAATTTACCAAATAACTGGATAGTAAATGCAGCTTTAGCTAAGCAATTACTGGAACAAGAAGCTACTTTACTAGATGCTCGCGCACCTATTTTAAAGTGGTTTTGCCGTCTCCCACCAGCTATTCCCGTAACTTGGCAGGAATTTTCGCGATCGGACTTTCCCCACAAGGGAAAAATTATCGAAAATAACACAGTTTTAACTCAAAAACTGCAAGCAATTGGTATTTGTCAAGACAAACCTGTCATAGTCGTTGCCGATGCGGTGAAAGGGTGGGGCGAAGACGGGCGAATTGTTTGGATGTTGCGGAGTTTGGGACACGAAAAAGCAGTTTTTGTCGATGGAGGATATCGAGCTTTAATCAAAGCTGGAATTAATCGATTAAAAGCAGCAAACAATCCACCAAAAACAGGAGATTTGGTAATATCTCGCCTCTCGAATTGGGAAATTCAGCGGGATGAATTGAAAGCTATTTTAGGAGATGAGAATTTAGTCATTATTGACGCCAGAGAGCCGCGAGAATATGCAGGTAAAACGCCTTACGGAGAAAAGCGGGGCGGCCACATTCCCGGTGCGGTTCACCTCTATTACAAACAGTTAATGGATCGACAAGGAAAACTGCTGGATCGTGGGGAAATTGTCGCTATTTTGCAGCAAAAAGGAGTTTCGCAATCAACTCAAATTGTGAGTTATTGCTCCGGGGGAATTCGCTCCGCATGGTTGACTTGTGTCTTGACAAATGTGGGGTTTAATGCTAAGAATTATGCAGGTTCAATGTGGGAATGGTCGGCTTCGCCTGCAGATAGCTATCCCCTGAAAAAAATTAAAACTAGCAATTAGAAATTAGTCGTAGGGTATGTCAGTCGTAGGGCCCTAGCGTGCGTCAGAAGAGAGTCTCTCAATTATCGATAAAAGCAGGGTAAGCTCATCTAATTTGGTATAAATTGTACTTGACAAAAAGCCGCCAATAGGAGCTATATCTGTGCACCGAACTCAAACCTATAATCAAGTTTGAATCTTAACAAAGTCAATCAAGTTGAAACGGAGTCAAAGACAATGACAAAGGGTTTTGCACCTATATTGAAACTCGCTGTAAAATCTCAAGCCAAAAGAGCAGAAAAACGACATTTAACACATCTGGGCGACATCCAAGCCAATTTATTGAATTATGTAGCAGAAATCCCGGACCCCAGAGTTCAAAGAACCCAAAAACACTCATTAAAAGATATTTTAGTAATCTCTATTTTAGCAGTCATTGGCGGTGCCGAAGGTTGGGAAGACATGGAAAATTATGGCATCGCTAAACAGTAATGGTTAGAGGAATTTCTCGAATTACCCAATGGTAAGCTGTGGAGTATTTAAACCACTAACGAGGCCAGTAGGGTGCGTCAACCGTAATCAAGGCGTAAAAGCTTTGCATTTGGTCACGGCTTGGGCAAGTGAACAGCGTTTAGTTTTAGGGCAAGTTAAAGTTGAGGATCATTCCAACGAGATTACGGCAATTCCGGCACTCTTAGGAATGAGAATTAAATAACTTCCACAAGTTTGTGGGATGCAGGGTAAGAGCATCTCAATCATGCTTGACAAAAGCACTTGAGAATTTGCATCATATAGTCATTGTTCATCGCAGCCCGTTTGATTTTTTGTCGCAGGCTACGCTGGAGAGTTGTTTCTTGGTTGACCGCATTAAGGGCAATCCGTCTTACCAGAGCGAAGTTCTGAGGACTATTTAACGAGCGAATCCGGGATTTATCTTCATTAAAAGTCACATCTAAACTCCAATGCACTTGGTTTTCAATGCCCCAGTGTTGGCGAATAGCACGACCATTGAGCTGGGCATCTACTGGCAAAGAACTTAGGTAAAACTGCACCTCACGAGTGGTTTTGTTCCAAAGATGACGGACTCTTTCAACAATAACAATAGTGCGTAATCCAGCCCATTGTTCTTGCTTGTAAAGTCCTCCTAATTGGGCAACTGATACCGCCCAGACTTTTCGAGTTTCGACGCGATGATGACCCTTTTCGGTTCGGGAATCATAACTCATTTCACTTTCCCTGAATTCCTGACTTTTTGCAGTCTCAAACCAGTCTTTCACGCTTATTGTAAAGAGTGGGATGATTGCTTTTTAGTGCCACGACATAATCGGCTTTTTTCTGACGAATCAGTCGGACTATTTCTGTTTGAGTCCCCATCGCATCAATGGTGATAATCGCCCCGGCAATGTCGAGTAGTTCTAGTAGGGCTGGAATTGCTGTGATTTCATTGGAATGGTCTTCTACTTTGACTTGCCCGAGTACCAAACGTTGTTGGCTCGCCCAAGCTGTCACTAAATGTAAGTTTTTTAAACCTTTCTCTCTATCGTAAGAACCCCGCAAACTTTTGCCATCTATGGGAATAATTTCTTGCAAGACTGAACCCATAATTTGTTGCAACCATTGCGATAACTTCTGCTCTAAAACTTTCGGATCTAGTTTTTCAAAGACCCGACGAAATGTATCATCGCTGGGGATGCCATTTGGTAACTCTAAAAATTCTTTTAACCATTGCTGCTTGCTGAGTCCATAATTTTCGATGTCTTCCCATCCCTGGGCTCCTGCGATCACAGCTAATATGGTAATGACCAGAATGTCTTTAAGTAAATGTTGTTTTGTTCGGTCTACTCTTGGATCTGGGATGTCATCAAAATAAGTTGATAAGCAAGCTTGTAAGTGTTGCATTGAGAGCGGTTGAGACCTGTCGGGTTTCGGTGATGATTTTGCCTCATTCACAACACGCTCGAATCCTTTCTCCATGGATTTTTCCTCACCATTCGTGACACCGATGAAGCACTATTATAGAACCCATTTGACATCTTTGAGGCTGCGAGTTGATCGCCCGTTATCTCTCGCTGGCCCGTTATCTCTCCCTCGCCCCTTATCTCTCCCTCGCCCCTTATCTCTCGATCGTTCCTTATCTGTCGATCGTCAAAATATCTCAAATGGGTTCAAAGAACCGCTCTTGACAGGATGCTCTTTTATATCTTGCCCTTTTTGTCAAGTACAATTTATACCAAATTAGATGAGCTTACCCTGTTGTGGGATGGGCGTCCCGCCCGTCATGAGTGGACGGGCGGGACGCCCATCCCACAATAACAATTAAAATTGTAAGT
>NZ_JAUBOR010000024.1:422-100579 GCF_036700305.1 Microcoleus sp. Z1_A1 | reverse complement strand
GCTCAAAGTAAAAGTGAAAGGGGAGGGACTTGAAGCCTCCCATGTCTATAAATGACTATACTTTTACCAGCTATGAGGATGTGGCGATGCGGAGATTTTATACAAGAACTAATGGCAGACTCATCTGATGCGTTAAAGTCGGCTATTGAGTTCTCCCTAAAAATAAAATGGCCCCACCGCTGAAGGGCTGTAGGGCGCAAGGACAGTTAAACGCTAACTTGATTGTCGGGAAATTTAGCATCAATGATACTCTGCTATGTGACGATTTTACGATCGTCCATTCACTAATCAACTCTCCCGTATCAAAAAATGTAACCCAGCACCGATCGAATTCAACCTGTCCTATTCTAAAAACAATACCTCATGCATTCTGACTAGCAGCTCCCTAAAGCTGCTTTTTTATTGCGATGAGTTTTTGGCTGCGGGACTTGCGGGTTCTTGGCAATAACATTTTGAGCAACAGTCGCTACACTTCAATACTGCCCTAGGGGTTTTCAGTTCCACTCCAGGTTTGTCGGTAATGGGTAATTAGTAATTGGGAATTAGTAACGCGCAACCGGGAATCGGCAATTGAGAAGCTTTACCTCACGAGGCTGGAAAACTGCTATGATTACGGCGCGGAACGGGGAATTAATCCGGGGGTGGGGGATTGAAAAAAAATAAGCTGTATTTATTGATGGGCGATCTGATAGTTTTCGGCTAAATATCCATTGCGAGTTATAGAATTTGGTTGGATGAATTTCCCGTTCCGAATTAAGAGAATACGAGCCTGCCTGTTTTTGCCCAAAACTCGATCGCTCCGCCCAACCCCACACCTGTTAAAGAAATGGTAGCTAATACCGCAAAAGCCCGCCAATTTTTCCAACCAGATATTTGAATATCGAGTCTTGCCAAAGCTCCGGCTGAAATCAAGAGTAAACAAGTAGCAAAAAGGTGCATCCAAGCAATAATTACTACTGCTACAAAAGCTCCTAAAATTATAGAAATAAAAGCACCCATATCACTCGAAAACCACCGCAAAATTAATGCTTTTATGTCTTTCAACGGGAACGAGAAGGCGGCAGTCAACACTAGAATTGAAGCTATGGCTAGAAACCAAGTCAGGTGCGGGGGAACATCAAACTCAGATAATTTCCAGCCAAAAGTGAAATAAGTAACAAAAAGTAGAGTTAGGGAAACCCAAGAGTTTTTTTTCATCCAATGGCACAATTAGGAGAACCAGGCAAAAAAAAAGATGATGCTCCCGATGAGTTTGTACAGGGCTTAGAGGTTAGTAGAAATAGCTTGCACCGGACAAGTAGGGATGCACTGCTCGCAAACGATACAGCGCGATCGAGCAAAACTTAGTTTAAAGCTTTCTGGGTCAAGGGTCAAGGCTTCTGTCGGGCAAACCCCCGTACATAAACCGCAGTCAACGCAGATATCTTCGTCTATAAGTATTTCCCGACTGGCTAGGGAAACGCCGATATTTTGCGATCGCATCCAGTCGATCGCGGCTTCTAGTTGGTCGATGTCCCCTGATAACTCTAGCACCAGTTTGCCCACCTGATTCGGAGCCACCTGAGCGCGGATAATGTTGGCTGCAACATTAAAATCCTTTGCCAGTCGATAGGTGACAGGCATTTGGATCGATCGTTGGGGAAACGTCAGTGTTACCCGTTTTTTCACCCTGCAAGTCCTCGGTAATTTACAAACAATCTTTGTTATCTTCTGTTTTAGCGCACTTAATCTAATTACTGCCTTTAGCACAAATTTTTATGAAATGGGTCTGATTATCTCAAAATGTGGTATAATCTGAATCTATTATTTAAAATAAAAACATAGAAATCAAAGCGCAATTTATTTTATGACCCAGAATTCGCCCAAGTCAACGGTCGCCCCCGTCGCCAAAAATCCCGAAACAAAAGTCGCCACGCGCCTCAGAAACTTATTGATCGTGTTAACAGCGATCGCCCTTTCAATATCCATCTTCTTCGGGCTGCAAACCCAAACGCCGTCAAGCAGTCTCACCGACATGGCAAAAGCTTCAACGCCATTAGAAACAGCTTTGGTAAATGGCAAACCGACACTGATGGAATTTTATGCTAATTGGTGCGGTAGCTGTCAGGCAATGGCTAAGGATCTGAGCGAAATCAAACAGAAATACGCCGAACCGATGAATTTTGTGATGCTGAATGTAGATAATGACAAATGGCTGCCCGAAATCACAAAATATCGAGTAGATGGCATTCCGCACTTTGTCTATTTGAACGATAAAGGCAGCGCCGTTGCTGAAACGATGGGCGAAATGCCGCGCAGTATTATGGAAGCTAACTTAGAAGCTTTAATTGCAGGAAAACCTCTGCCACACGCCCAAGCAGGCGGTCAAGTTTCTAATTTTACTCCCCCCACAGGGCCTGTGAAAACAAGTAGCTCCGACCCCCGCGCCCACGGCTCTCAAGTACAGTAAATGAAGGAAGTTCGGCAACGGATTCTGTAACGGATGTAACGGATGTCAGCAAGAGGGAAGAAGGAAGAAGGAATAAAGAAGAGGGAAAAGGGAAGAAGACTTTAGGAACAGGCAAGATTCCTGTTCCACAAGAAAGTTTATTTGTTGTGGAACAGGCATCTTGCCTGTTCCTGATGGCGATAAGTTAGAGAGATTCAAAAGCCCCTTGCAATTTCTGCCAATCTGCGTTGTGGGCGATCGACTACCTCTAAAGAAATATTCACAAAAACTTTTGGGAATATTTATTAAGATTTATTATACTCCTCGTAAGGTGCGTCAGTAGATATTCTCTCACCGCCTAGAAAAATTCAAGACTGACGCACCCTACTAGAATTAGTCTGAATGACGGGGCCGACTCTTCAATCTAAAATCTAAAATCTAAAATCTAAAATCGAATGACTCCTGACAAAACCGGATTCAGTATTAGCGCGACCGCGATTCGTCGCCACATCGGCACCCTCATGCTGACACTTGCTATCATAATCGTGGGCCTTTTCTACATCACCCAACTGCCCGTTGACTTGCTACCCTCCATCACCTATCCCCGCATCGGCGTGCGCTTGAACGCCCCAGGCGTATCCCCAGAAGTAGCAATAGACGAAGTTACCCGCCCCCTCGAACAAGGGCTGTCCGCCACTGAAGGCGTCATGCAAGTTTTCTCCCGCACTCGCGAAGGACAAGTCAGCGTCGATTTATTCTTCAAACCCGGGGGCAACATCGACCAGGCCCTCAACGACGCCACCGCCGCTGTCAACCGCATCCGCAACCGACTTCCCGATACAGTTGAATCGCCCACTCTCTTTAAAGTTGACCCTTCCCAGCAGCCGATTTACGAATTTGCCCTCACTTCCGACTCCCTGCAAGGAGTAGATTTGCGCGTATTTGCTGACGAAGAATTATCCAGAGAACTAAACGTAATTCCTGGAATCGCAGCAATTGACGTGGCCGGCGGCGTGCAAGAAGAAATTCAAGTAAATATTGACTTAAATCGCTTGCAATCTTTAGGTGTCAGTATTTCTGACGTTTTATCAGCGCTCGAATCCCGGAACCTGGACACTTCCGGCGGGCGGCTGCGGCAAGAAGCAGCAGAACCTTTAACCCGCACCGTCGGGCGATTTCAGAACGCGAAAGAAATTCAGGCAATTTCTTTTCAAGCATCGGGTTCCAATCCGCCAAAACGAGTTTTTCTGCGCGATTTTGCTCAGGTAATTGACGGTACAGAAGAAGAGCGAGTTAAAGTATTTCTCAATCAGAAATCAGCCGTAAAAATTAGCATTCAAAAGCAGCCAGACGCGAATACAATTTCAGTTGTAGATGGCATCAAAAAGCGGCTAGAAGAATTAAAAACATCCGGGGCAATTCCCGAAGGTACGACTATCGTTACTACTTTTGATGAGTCTAAATTTATCCGCGATTCTATTAGTAACGTCGTATTTTCTGGTTTAACCGGGGCTGTTTTAGCGGGGGCATCTGTATTGCTTTTCCTCGCTTCACTTCGCCAAACTTTGATTATTGTCCTGGCAATTCCCCTCGCAACTTTAATGGCGATTATCCTGATGGGAGTTTTTGGCCTATCTCTGAACGTTTTCAGTTTGGGTGGTTTGGCGCTGGGTGTGGGAATTGTGGTCGATAACTCGATCGTCATGCTGGAGAATATTGTCGAAGGAACCAGCAATGCAAACAGTGCCAACGGCAAGCAGCGTTTAAGTAACAAGCAGTTGATTCAGCAAGCAGAAAAAAGCAGCCAAGAATTAGAATCAGCTTTATTTGCTTCCACCATCACTAACTTAGTTGCCGTACTGCCATTTTTGCTCATCGGCGGCTTAGTTTCCTTACTTTTCAACGAATTAATTCTCACCATCACCTTTTCCGTCGCCGCCTCTCTGATTGTCGGATTGACAGTTGTACCGATGATGGCTTCTCGACTGCTAGCGCTGCGGGTATCCAGCGGTTTGAGCAACTTTTGGCCGCTGCGCGCATTCGATCGAGCTTTTACCAATGCTACCGCCGGCTACGGGAAATTTTTATCGGGAGTAGTGCGGTGGCGGTTGATTATCATTGCAGTAGCGATTATTGGATTGGGTGGCGGCAGTTGGCTGATGGCTGGTCAAATTCCCCAGGAAATATTGCCCAGAATTAATACCGGTCAAGCGAGATTGTTTGCTTTGTTTCCTGCAGGCACAAATTTGGCAACCAACCAAAAAATCATGGCAGAAGCTGATAAAATTATCCTCAGCCAACCAGAAACTCAATACACTTTGACGACGGTGGGCGGGCTGTTATTCGGCAACAATACGGTTGAGAATTTGCTGCGCGGCGGCTGCAACATTACGCTGAAACCGGGCACCAATACATTGGATTTTGTGCAGCGAGTTACGCAAGAATTGAATAAAATTGATTTGCCAAAAAACACTCGTTTGCGCCTGATTCCAGAAAATGTGCGGGGTTTGGTTTTAACTAATTCGCCAGTGCGGGGCGCTGAAGTAGATGTCCTGCTTCAGGGCGAAAATGAACAAATATTGCAGCAAACTGGCCGCGAGATATTGGCAACTTTGGATCAAAAGGTAAAATTAGCTCGTTTTCGCCCGGATGGAGACCCGCAGCAAACGGAAGTGCAGATTCGCCCCAACTGGGAACAAGCGGAAGTCTACGGGTTGAATGCGAGGCAAATTGGAGAGGCGATTCAGACAGCAATTCAAGGTTCTGTTCCCACGCAATTGCAGCGGGGAAACCGTTTGGTTGATGTGCGGGTACAGTTCGATCGCGATTCTGTCCAATCGGTTTCGGAACTAAAATTTATTCCTTTAACTGCTAGGGATAACAGCATTATCCGCTTGAGCGATGTGGCGAATATTGAACTGGGAAAAGCGCCGGGGGAAATTCAAAGGCTTAACCAGCGCCAAGTTTTCTTGATTGCGGGGAATATTAATAAGGGCGCGAGTTTGGGCGATGCTTTGAAACAAGTGGATGCAGTTTTGTCAGAAATAAAATTGCCGCAAGGAGTGCGAGTCATACCGAGTTCGGCGGCGGAAACCAACCGGGAATTGCAAAGTTCGCTGATTGTTTTGGGTTCTTTGGCGGCGTTTTTGGTATTTGTGGTAATGGCGGTGCAGTACAATTCGCTTGTCGATCCGCTGGTGATTATGTTAACGGTGCCCCTGGCTTTGGCTGGGGGGATTTTCGGGTTGTATGCGACTAAAACTCCGATCGGCGCAACGGTGATTGTGGGGGCGATTTTGCTGGTGGGAATTGTGGTAAATAATGCGATTATTATGGTGGAGTTGGCGAACCAAATTGGGGAAGATGAAAAGGTCGATCGCGCCACAGCAATTCTCAGGGCCGCACCTCAGCGCTTGCGTCCGATTTTGATGACAACTATTACTACAGTTTTGGGTTTATTCCCCCTAGCTTTGGGCATTGGCGACGGTTCGGAATTCTTGCAACCGCTGGGTGTGGTGGTGTTTTCCGGTTTGTCGCTGGCGACGCTGCTGACGCTGTTTATTATTCCGTGTTTTTACATTTTGCTGCACGATTTATTTGGTATGTTTGCAGGGAATAAGAAACCGCAGGCGGTTGCTATTCCTGTGCAGAAGGTGGGGAGAAAGACTCCGAATTTGTAATAATTTAGTGCCAGCAAATACGCGCTTTTCCCACAATCCGACAGGGAATGAATTCCCTGCCTCATAGCGAAAGTCGGTTAAAACCGACTGTAGATTTTGACGGGAAGTGCGATCGATTTTAGTCCTCTTTCAGAGGACTTTTGCTATGAGACAGGGAATTCATTCCCTGTCGGACTGTCGGTTAAAACCGACTGTAGATTTTGAGGAAAAATACGATCTATTTCAGTCCTCTTTCAGAGGACTTTCGCTATGAGACAGGGAATTCATTCCCTGTCGGACTGTCGGACTTACCAACAATACTGGTACGGCATTTGATGTTAAGTTGACGCGCCGATAATTAGTCGGTAAGGTGCGTCAGTAAACAGTCTCTGACTCCCCAAAGAAATTCCCGACTGACGCACCCTACGATAAATGCTGCAAGATTTCAGTTAAAATAGAGCTTATTTACGCTGAAATATCTTTATGCTGATTTTACCAAAACATGAAAAACAAATTGACTGGGGTATCTTAGCCATAAATCAACGCACTGATTCCGATTGGACTATTGCGACAAGTTGCGATCACAAAAAAGTCACTTTAGTCGATCGCAACTTGTCGCCAAAATACGAATACCAGCTTCCCGACGAAATTAGCTGTTTAGCCATCAGTCCCAAAGGAGATTTGCTGGCAGCAATTATGGCAAATGGCAATCATTTAGCAATTGTGACAGCAGAAAACCAGCTAGTTTTTGAAGAACAGCTACCTCACCCTCCTGTTAAGTTTTCGTATAACAAAAATGGATTTCAGGACTGCTGGTTTGATGCAGACGGCGTGCGTTTTTGGTGCATGAAATTAATTGAAGGCGGGGAAGTCGAGATTCAAATTCGCGATACCAATTCGTGGCAAATTCAACGACAACTTTTGCTCGAAGACCCTTTTTGCTGGAGTTCCTTCTCGTTTCACCCGCACCCCGAAAATCAAATTTTAGCTCTTTGGGCTGCCGCAGGTCAGGACGGACAGCAAATCTACTGGCTTTATGACGATGGTACGGAAATTCACGCCGTGGAGGTTCCATGTCCCGATGACACAGGGCCTCCAGAATTTCATCCTGCTGGTGGCGAATTTGTGGTTGTACATGGTTGTGAGCGAACAATCAGCCGATTCAGTTTTCCTGACTGCAATCTACTGGGAATATGCGAATGGCCTTGGCCTGATTCTGATGACGGTTTTCTCTTCTCTATGTGCTACCTATCGGACGATCGCCTTCTAATTAACACTAATGAAGGACTTATGTATCTAATCGATCTTAACAAAATGGAAATGTTAGATGAACTGATTTTAAGCGGTCATGAACCGCGTCCTTCTCAAGAACTTTATCCTAATCTTAATGAGGAAGAAGGGCTTTGCAGCGACTTGGACTGCTTTTATAGATTTGATTCAGATAGGATTCTTTCGGTTCACTCACAACTGCCGAGTCAAAAGCCTGAGTCTAAACAGAGGACATTAGTTATCTTCGGGGGAAAAGAGCTGTTTGGTTCCTTGACGAAGGTACAACAATCCGCACCCTACAGTAAATTATTCATTCAATCTTTAGGCCTTTCTTAAGGATTTCCAATACAAAACGCTTCTTGTGCCGTGTTAGCTTTTGACTCGCTTTCCCACAATCCGACAGGGGTTGAAACCCCTGCCTCATAGCGAAAGTCGGTTAAAACCGACTGTAGATTTTGACGGGAAGTGCGAGGGATTTTAGTCCTCTTTCAGAGGACTTGAGCTATGAGACTGGGAATTCATTCCCTGTCGGAGTGTCGGATTTACCAACAATACCGCTACTGCATTTGATGTTAAGTTGACGCGCCGATAATTAGTCGGTAAGGTGCGTCAGTAAACAGTCTCTGACTCCCCAAAGAAATTCCAGACTGACGCACCCTACGATAAATGCTGCAAAATTTCAGTTAAAATAGAGCTTATTTACGCTGAAATATCTTTATGCTAATTTTACCAAAAAATGAAATACAAATTGACTGGTCGTTCTCACACATAAATCAACCCATTAATTCCGAGTGGGCGACGATTGTCAGTGGCGATCGCAAAAAAGTCACTTTAGTCGATCGTAACTTGTCGCCAAAATACGAATACCAGCTTCCCGACGAAATTAGCTGTTTAGCCATTAGTCCCAAAGGCGATTTGCTGGCAGCAATTATGGCAAATGGCAATCACTTAGCAATTGTGGCAGCAGAAAACCAGATCCTCTTTGAAGAACTCCTACCTAACCCTCCTGTTAAGTTTTCGTATAGCAAGAATAGATTTATGGACTGCTGGTTTGATGCAGACGGCGTGCATTTTTGGTGTATCAAATTAATTGAAGGCGAGGAAGTCGAGATTCAAATTCGCGATACTAATTCATGGCATATCCAACGAAATATTAGGCTCAAAGACCCTTTTTATGGCCGTGGATTCTGGTTTCAACGACACCCAGAAAATCAAATTTTAGCTGTTTGGACTACCGATGGTCAGGGCGAATCGCAAATCTATTGGCTTTATGATGATGGTATGACAATTCATGCCGTAGAGGTTCTCTGTGCCGATGATTACATGGGGCCTCCAGAATTTCACCCTGCTGGTGGCGAATTTATAATAGTACATGATTGCGGCCGAAAAATCAGCCGATTCAGTTTTCCTGACCGCAATCTACTGGGAATATGCGAATGGCCTTGGCCTGGGCTGAGTGACGGTTTTGGTAGCTATATGTGCTACCTATCAGACGATCGCATTCTAGTTAATACTGATGAAGGGCTCATGTATCTAATCGATCTTAACAAAATGGAGATATCAGAGCAACTAATTTTAATCGGTCACGAGCCGCGTTCGTCTAAAGAACTTTATCCCAATCTCAAGGATGTTGAAGAAGGGCTTTGCGGCGACTTGCACTATTTCTATCGTTGGGATTCAGATAGCATTCTGTCCGTTCATTCACAAATCCTGACTCAAGAACCTGACTCTAAACAGAAAACATTAGTTATCTTCGGGGGAAAAGAGCTGTTTGGTTCCCTGGCGAAGGTACAAGAATCCGCACCCTACAGTAAATTATTCATTCAATCTTTAGGCATTTCTTAAGGATTTCCAATACAAAACGCTTCTTGTGCCGTGTTAGCTTTTCACTCGCTTTCCCACAATCCGACAGGGGTTGAAACCCCTGCCTCATAGCGAAAGTCGGTTAAAACCGACTGTAGAGTTTGACGGAAAGTGCGAGGGATTTCAGTCCTCTTTCAGAGGACTTTAGCTATGAGACAGGGAATTCATTCCCTGTCGGACTGTCGGTTAAAACCGACTGTAGATTTTGACGGGAAGTGCGAGGGATTTCAGTCCTCTTTCAGAGGACTTTTGCTATGAGACAGGGAATTCATTCCCTGTCGGAATGTCGGACTTACCAACAATACCGCTACTGCATCTGATGTGAAGTTGACGCGGCAAGAATTAGTGGGTAAGGTGCGTCAGTAAAAATTCTATGACTCCCAAAAGAAATTCCAGACTGACGCACCCTACGAGAATTAGTGTGTTTGACATCCGAAAGTCTTTGTGTTACACTCGTACTACATAACAAACTTGCAAAACCAACTTAAACAAAAATGCCCTACGAAAAATTAGACATATCAGCCCCAAAACCAGTATTATCTTGGGCAAATCACGCCCTGGGCGAAAAAGAAACCAAGATGACCGCAAACGTAGCATCTTTGCCCTTTGTATTCAAACACGTCGCACTAATGCCCGACGTACATTTAGGAAAAGGTGCTTTAGTCGGTTCAGTAATTGCCACAAAAGAAGCGATTATTCCGGCGGCTGTGGGCGTCGATGTGGGTTGCGGTATGTCTGCGATAAAAATGCCATTCAAAGCCAACAAACTAGAAGGCAAACTCAAACAAATTCGCCTCGATATCGAAGCAGCAATTCCAGTCGGATTTTCGGAAAACAAAGAAGTAGAAACAACTGTCACCAACTGGCAAGGATGGGGCGAGTTTAAGGAACTTCATCAAGGTGTGCAGCACCAAAACAATAAAGCCTTAAAACAAATGGGTTCCCTCGGCGGCGGTAATCATTTTATTGAGGTTTGCGTTGATACTGAAAACTTTGTGTGGCTAATGCTGCACTCCGGTTCTCGCGGCATTGGAAATTTGCTCGCACAGCAGCATATCGAGACTGCTAAAGATTTAGCTAAACTGGCAGAAATTAATCTGGCTGACAAAGATTTGGCTTATTTTGTAGCGGGTACGCGGGAGTTTGCGGCTTACTGGCACGATTTGCAGTGGGCGCAAGATTATGCTCGTTTTAATCGCGATGTAATGATGAATCGGTTTAAGCGAATTGTGGAAAAGCACGTCGCGGGTGGCAAATCTGTTAAGCCGTTATTAGAGGTGAATTGCCACCACAATTACGCGGAAAAAGAGGTGCATTTTGGCGAAGATGTGTATGTGACTCGCAAGGGTGCTGTGCGCGCGGATGTTGAGGATTACGGGATTATTCCGGGTTCGATGGGGGCGAAATCTTTCATTGTTAAAGGGAAGGGAAATGCTGAAAGTTACTGTAGTTGCAGTCACGGTGCGGGGCGCTTGATGTCTCGCACTCAAGCGAAGAATGTATTCACTCTCGATGATTTTGTGCGGCAGACTGACGGGGTTGAGTGCCGGAAAGATGAGCAATTTTTAGATGAAATTCCGGGGGCTTATAAGTCGATCGATGAGGTGATGAGTCAGCAGTCGGATTTGGTGGAAGTTGTGGCGACTTTGAAGCAGGTGGTTTGTGTCAAGGGGTGACAGAAACTGGTTTATTTGTACTTCATATCGTTTCCGGTTGTATCGGAATGATTTAACCGCAGAGGGCGCAGAGAACGCAGAGGGAGAGAATACAGAGAGGAATAATTCCGATGCTACCGGATTTGATATCACTTACCTGGAAAGTGCTTTATGGGAAGAGGGGGGAAATCAAGCCGCTGCTGATTTCCCCCCTCTTTACAAACGCTTTGTTTTCTGAAGCTTTTTCTCTAACACACCATTTGTCTTGACTCAATTTCTAGCAAGCGCAGCAGTGTTTCATCGCCCTTGGCTTTGGCTGCTTGCTTTCTACGATCGAGAATATTGCAAAGATTCGCCTGGTGTACTTGCGCCACTTCCACAACTGTTGGGTAATAATCCACCCTCGCTGAAGCGCTAGCTGCTGCGACATCACGATCGCCAGCTTGAGCATCTCGCTTTTTGGTATGGTTTGTGCCGCCGTATTTTCTGGGGTTGGGAATGTGTCTCGGATACCGATAGTTCCAGTTTTGACCCCGGTATTTGCCCGCGACTTCCCCTTCGATCATATCGACTGTCGGAATGTCGTACTCGTAGTTTGAACCGCGATAAGTGAGTTTCATATTTTTTGATCCTTATATTTATCGAGATAAAAAGGGCAATCAGGTCAGCGTTGGTTTTCTTCGCTAAAACATTTTTAGTTTCTGTATTCAATTATACTGTTTTTTTAGATAAATCGCTTTTTTTTACAAAAATTAATATTTTGAGGGGGAGACGGCAAGAAAAAACCCGCCGCAGCGGGTTTAATCCAGTTTCATAAAGTAGCGCTAGATATTACCCCCCCAACCCCCCCTCCCGCGGGGGGGCTAAGACTTCATCCATAGCACATCTTTAGAAAAATGGTATTAATCCAGTTTTTGACTGCTTCGAGCAGCCCCGGAGCGAAACTACTTCGGTTCCGAATAACTAGCCGACTGTCACCTGATCGGTTTGCACGTTTGTGGCACCTTCTTCAGCAGAGGCGATCGCCACCAACTTGTCGAGAATTTCCTGACTGGGAACTTGACCTTTGAGAACAACCGTGCTGCTGAGCTGAGCAACCCAAACAGTCTCGATATCAGCAACTTCTGCATCGCTGTCAAAAGCTAAAGCAACCCGCTTCGCGAGGCCACTTTCGTCAAAATTTCCGTCTGGGCCGACTTTAGCAGGAGCGATGGATTGCGCTTGTGCTGCTTGCTGTACTACTTGTGCCATCGGTTCAGCCTGGGGTGCAGGCTTTTCGAGTCCGAACAGTCTTTTAAACCAACCCATAGTATTTGAGTCTCCTGAAAATACACTTTTTACACAATAGCTCTAGAAGTCCAAAAGACTCGTAATTGTTGCAAAACTCAGCGAAATTTATCAAAATGTTTTCCGGTAGACTTTCACAATCTCAAATCTCCCATGATATGCAGATGTTAATTTTGCTATTTTATGTCTAGGATGCTACGCCTTGGATTGCAGACCAGTAGTCGAAATAGTTCCCACTTTTACCTTGAACAAACTGCACAGCGCGCCGGAATACATTCCCGGTTTGTTTAACTACTGGGGACATCTTGTGCTGGTCATCGAACTGTGTCCACGGATACAAGGGACGCTAAACCCGCGCTTAATTGGGGGTAGCCCTGCATATACGCTGTCAATCTAATTCTTAACTTTTTAGATAATATTCTTCTGCTTCTGACCAATTGAGTTTAAGCAAGGAATCATCTCCCCATGTCAGCTTGAGACTCGGCTTAATGGCTGTCACGCCCAAAGCGCTAATAATTTGCGCTGCGACAGCTTTCGCCAATAGCGGCGGTACAGAATTTCCGACTTGGCGAAAACCGTGCCATTTTGTGACATGAAATCTAAACCAGTCAGGATAGGAATGCAGTCGCGCAGCTTCTCTGACTGTAATGCACCGAGGGGCGATCGGGTGAATCGGTCTCGGCGAAGTATAAGCCCCCCTAGCCCTGTCGGTTCCGGCCCTGAGAGTGTTGCAAACTCCGTCGGGGTGAAGCTTGTAAAAACGGCTGATCGGCTCTTTTTCGCCGCGTTTTGCCGCCTGAAACCTTTCTATACATTCCTGAGAATGTTTAGTTCGCAAACTACAAGAGAGGATTTGTCGATCGTACTCGCGATCGTAGGAATAATCATCATCCAAACCATCAATTCCGCGCATTATACTCGCATAAGTGCTGCACTTTCCGTACTCTGCCATTACCCAATCTCGGTGCAGCAACTCGCTGTAGTTTTCCACTTCCGGCAAATCTCCAATCGCATCCCAAACAGTCGGAACAGCAGGTAAATTAATTTTTTTATAGCGTTTAGGAATTTTAATTTTGGGCAATATAGTAGTTTGCTGAGGGTATTTGGGTAGCTCATAACCTGCTTTGCACCCAATCAAAAACAATCGTTTGCGAGCTTGCGGCACTCCATAGTTAACAGCGTTGAGAACTTGATAATTTTCTTCTACTTTATAGCCACGTTTCAGAAAAGAGCTAATTAAAACATTCAGGAGTTCTTTGTGTTCTCCTGATGCAATTCCCGGTACATTTTCCATTACAAAAAACTTGGGTTTTAGCTCCAAAACTAAGCGCTGAAAGTGAAAAATTAGAGAATTTCGTGGATCGTCCACATCGCGCTTGCCCATCATCGAGAATCCTTGACAGGGCGAACCGCTGATTACTACGTCTATCTCGCGCCCCCCGATCGCCGATTTTTTCCGAATTTCCGAGCCCGTAAGCTGTGTGACATCTTTACACAGAATAGAACACAGCGGGAAATTAAACTCGTGTGTGGCGCAGTGAATAGGGTCAATTTCGACTGAGGCAAGTACGTCAAAACCTGCTTGTTCAAAGCCCAGAGTCATGCCGCCCGCACCTGCAAATAAATCAACAGCGATCGGTCGCTTTTTCCGATTGCTTGGCATAACATTTCAATAAAAAAGTTGCTTTAATAGAAATTAAGGAAATCAACAGCGTTTCTGGTAATAAATCGTGAATTTGTCCACGAGCCAGCCACAAAGGAACCGGGTTTATACATAACTTTTAAATACAAAAAATGCTTTAAGAAGCTGTATTTAATTTGACATTTTTCATTATTTCCGCAGCCGCCCGATCGCACACGCCCACATCTCCGAGACTTTCCCGCATTTCCCGATAACCCGCCAAAGTTTGCTGGCGCCGATCGGCATTTTGCAGCAATTCCAATGCGTGATGCACTATATTTTCCGCAGTCGCCTCGTCTTGCAGCAACTCCGGGACGATCGGCTTCATTTGCACCAAATTGGGCGGAGACATAAAAGGAATCGAAAATTTCAGCACGTGGCGAAAAATCCAAGCCGTAATTGGACTGACGCGATAGAGGACAACTTGCGGAACATCCAGCAAAGCCAGCTCCAGATTAACAGTACCAGATTTAGTAATCGCCAGATCGGCAGCAGCCAAGATTTCCAGAGTTTGATTTTCTAACAGAGTAGCCCGCAAACCGTAATTCTCGATCGCCTGTTCAATTTTGTGGCGAAAAGCGTTATTAGCAAGCGGAATCCAAAAATGAACTTCCGGCAATTTAGCTTGAATAATTTGAGCTGCCTCAAATATAACCGGCATCAGGTACTTGAGTTCTTGGTGTCTAGAAGCGGGAATTAGGGCGATCGACACCTGTTCCGGTCCAATTCCCAAAGTTTTGCGGGCAACTTCCCGGCTGGGCGCAGATTGCATTCTATCCACCAAAGGATGACCAACCCAACTCACTTCGGCTCCTTTTTCTCGATAATAACAAGCTTCCTCTGGGAAAATTGCCAAAAGTTGGTCGCAAATATTGACAATCAGATCAGTATTGCGAGGAGAAATCGACCAAACCCATTCTTGAGGTGCGATGTACCAAACCACGGGCAAATCAGGCAAACAGCGGCGGATATAGCTGCCAATACCGAGATTTGGAGTCAAATAATCAATCAATACAACAGCATCGGGGCGGAAGTTTTTGAGATATTGTTTAGCTTTTTGCTGAACTTGGATCGTTGGCCAAATATACGGCACTGATTCTATAAGGCCCATAGAACCAATGCCCAAAGTATCGCCTAAAATAGTAGCCCCAGCTTCCGCCATACGAGGGCCGCCCAATCCTGTTATTTCTAACTCCAAACCAGCCGCGACAGCGTGACGTTTTAAGGCTGCAACTAACAAAGAGCCTTGCAAATCGCCCGAAACCTCACCAGTGCTGATAAAAATTTTCATATTCTGACTTTATACAGGTGAGATGTTGGCTAATAACTCGGTAACAGCATCATATTGATCGGGCATATTAGCACAGCGTAGCAGTAATTCTAAGTCCAGAGCGGGAAGGAATGTACTCCGGGAAATCTGCTCATAATTTTCACCTGTTAAGTAATAGAGAGATAACTGACTATTTTGCCAAAACCAGACTTCCCGAACTCCCAATCTTTTGTAGAATTCTAGAGTATTTATCCCGCCACTGGTAATTACCACTTCAATAGCAATATCTGGGACTATTTTTTGGGTTCCTATATCATAGGAATCATCCGGCTCTTTTCTACCGCCTAATTCTCTGTTACCCAGAGTCGGGCCGCCCTTGCCGTAAAATCTAATCCCATTTGCTCTCATATATGCCTCTAGCAGCATACAGAGAGTTTTCTTGATTATTTCGTGTTCGGGCGAGACAGTCATAATTTGCAGTATTTTATCGAGATAGAAAAATTTCACACCTCTGACATCTTTAAAAGCTGCTTCTATCGCTTCAAATTGCTCCCAACTAACATCTGAGAACCTGATGCAGCCATCTGGTTCTGTTTCAGGGGATGTAGATTTGACAGAAGTATATACATTCATAGGGCAACAGTCGCTTAGTTCATAGGTTTATTCTACCTCATTCACTTTTTGCCAGGAATCAAACCGCGTCGCCCTTTGGTTATAGACTGCTGCATAAATCTCCGCAGGTGCTGCAAGTGGGCGTTTTCTGGCAACAAATCCAACTGTTCCAAAGCTCGATCGAGAGTGTAGCCAGAACGGTATAGAATACGAAAAGTTTTCTTCAAAAGTAGCAAATCTTCTTGGGTAAAACCGGCGCGTTCGAGGCCTATTTTGTTGATTGCTCGCACTCTCGAAGGATTTCCCTCGACTAGCATATAAGGAGGCACATCTCGATCGATCCTGCTCAAGCCGCCCACCATAGACAAACGGCCGATTTGGACAAACTGATGAACCCCCAAAACACCGCTCAAGCGGGCTTGAGACTCGATTTTAACGTGTCCGGCTAAGGCTACAGCATTAGCGATAATTACTCGATCGGCGATCGCGCAATTGTGTCCCACATGAACATAAGCCATCAATAGATTATGATTGCCAATAGTCGTGCTTTCCCCCGCTCCAGTAGCGCGGTTAATTGTCACGTATTCCCGAATGAGATTGTTGTCGCCAATTTTCACCCTAGTTAGAGAACCCTCATATTTCAAATCTTGAGGTTCCAAACCAATCGCCGCACCGGGGAAAATTTGATTGCGAGCGCCTATTTCTGTTAGCCCGTCGATAATTGCATGAGCGCCAATCTTAGTCTCCGGCCCTATTTTCACTCTTTCCCCAATTACAGCATAAGCTCCCACTTCTACAGTCGGGTGAAGTTCAGCGCGGGGATGAATCACAGCAGTTGGGTGAATCAAAGTAAGCATTTTTTATTAGTCAGTTTTCAGTTTTCAGTTTTCAGTTTTCATACAAAATCAAGCTTAAATACCCCGTTTATTTCTTAGTCCGCGGCGGACTTCGTTTGTGTAGTAGCGATTGCAATCGCCGAATCATCAAGGAGTAACAAACCAGGATTTAGTATCAGTAGTCAATTGTCAATTGTCAATTGTCAGTGGTTATCAGGAATATAGAGAAATCCCCAAATAACACATAACCAATCACCAATCACCAATCACCAATCACCAATCACCAACTTAATCTACCATCGAAAACGTCAATTCTCCTTCACAAACTTTTTGTCCGTCTACTTCAGCCAGAGCCTGCATTTTTGCGAAGCGGCGGCGTTTTACCCACAGCAATTCTACAGTCATCAGCAACTGATCGCCCGGTACAACCTGACGACGGAACTTGACTCGATCAATTCCGGTAAACATCCACAATCCTTGCTTGATATCGGGCAACTGAGCCAGAACAATACCGCCAACTTGAGCCATCGCTTCGACAATTAATACTCCAGGCATAATCGGCCGTCCGGGGAAATGCCCTTGAAAATGCGGTTCGTTAAAAGTCACATTTTTAATTCCTACAGCCTTCTCGGACGGCACGTAATCAACAATCTTGTCAACCAGTGCAAAAGGATAGCGATGAGGCAATAATTTCTGAACTTCTTCGAGAGTAAAAGTAGATTTAACCGCTGGAGAATCTTCACCGTTTTTGGTGGGGACGGATTCAGAATTAGCAGTATTGAGGGTGTTAACTTCAGTCAGCGTAGACATTTCTTGAAGAATTTTGAGTGTGGTATGGCAGAAGGCAGAAGGCAGAAGGAAGATGTAATCTTAACAGAAGATCGCCTGTTTTTTCCTAACTTTTATCTAGCGTAGCTAGAGCTTGGGAGTTCAGGGCTTGGGCGAGTTGGACGTGCAGGTTGTGACTGGCTTTGTAAGCCAAGTAGTGAGCTTTTGGCCAAGTTCCGAGCAGACTGAGGTCGCCTACTAAGTCTAGGATTTTATGGCGCACTGGTTCGTTGGCAAATCTCAAAGGCGGGTTGAGCCAGCCGGATCGATCGCAAACTAGGGCGTTTTCTAGGGTACCACCTTTGATCAAACCAGCTTGTCGCAATTGGTCAACTTGGCGAGCAAGTCCAAAAGTGCGGGCTGGGGCGATCGCCGTCGCAAAACTTTCTGCCTCTGGCGACCAACTGTACCATTGATTGCCGATCGCCTGTTCCTCAAAATCAATTCCGTAACTAAATCGAGTTTCGGCTGAGGGTAAAGCTGCTGCAAAAGCATCCCCGTGACGCACCCAAATTGGCTCACTAACGACAAAGGAGGAAGTGGGGTATTGCTTAGATTCTTGAGGAACTAAGCCGGTATGGGCGATCGCCTCTACCCAAACCAGAGCCGAACCGTCCAGCAGCGGCACTTCCGGCCCATCAACCTCAATTCGAGCATTATCCGCTCCCATCCCCGCCAAAGCGGCTAATAGATGCTCTACAGTGCGAATTTGAGCATCGATACCTGCCAGTTCCGTTGAAAGTGCAGTCTGGCAAACCGCCTCAATTTTTGCAGGAATTCTCGGAGCACCAGGCAAGTCAATTCTGACAAAATAGCGACCTTCCCCAACCTCTGCAGGCAAAACTCGGACGCGAGTTTGTTCGCCGCTGTGCAAACCGATTCCCGACAGTTCAAATTCAGATTTTAAGGTACGTTCAATAGTCATTAGTTAGTAGTCAGTAGTCATTAGTTAGTAGTCAGTAGTTAGTAGTCAACTGTCAACAGTCAACTGCCAACTGTCAACAGTCAACTGCCAACTGCCAACTGCCAACTGCCAACTGTCAACTTAGAATCGCTCACCAATTCCAAAGTGAATTTGATTGTCGCCAGTGTCGTTGATACCGTAATCGATCCGGATCGGCCCTAAAGGAGATTGAACCCGCACGCCGATGCCGTAACCGTAACCGCTACCGGGCTTTTCGCGGATACCTGCCGGGTCGCCTGGGACATCTTTGCCCGTGCCCAAGTCAGTGCCAGCATCCAAAAATAGCGCTCCGCCGATAAACGAAATAATCGGGAAACGGTACTCAACGCTGGCCTCTAGGAAGCTGCGGCCGGCTCCCATGTCGCCTTCGTCGTATCCGCGCACCGAGTTGGCGCCGCCCAAGGCAAAGGCTTCGTAGGGAGGCAAATCTCCGAATACGGTGCCGCCCCTAAAACTGAATGCCAGGGTTTGAGGGCCGGCGGTAAAGTTAGTGTACTTGACTGGTAGGTACAAGCTGTAGCTGGCCCGCAGGCGGTTTAACAGGATGCTGCCGGAACCTACAGGAATCGATTGTTCCATCCCAAATCTGAGCAGGGAACCGCTAGTGGGGCGGAGGGGGTCGTTGCGCCGATCGCGTACAACACCTGCTTGCAAAGTTGTCAAGTCATCCGAACCCGAATCGCTAAAACTCAACAGGTTGCCGAGTTCGTCCTCGGATTCGCGCCGGCCTTTGCGATCGGTAATTGAGACTCGCTGGTACTGCAAGCCTACTGAAGCTGTCCACTCAGAATCGGCAAAAGGATTCCGATCCAGGGGACGGGTGAAATTGATACCGGCACCAGTACGATTGATGCGGGGTCGATCGTCGTTGGGCAATCTGACTTCCCGTTCGCCGCCGTCAAAAATCACGCTGATCGATCGTCTTCTAAACGCATTAATCGTATAAGAAGTCCGGTAAGGATCGCCCGCAATCCAGGGATCTGTAAAACTCAAGTCAAACAGATTTTGGCGTTCCCCGATTTGTACTTCAGCCCCCAATTTCTGGTTCCTACCTCTCAAGTTTTGCTGCTGGTAACTCAGCGTACCGAACAAACCCGTCGCGGAACTCAAACCTGCACCAGCCGCCAGAGAACCGGTATTTTTCTCAATGACGTTGACAATTACTCTTGCCTTGCGGGGGTCAGTCGTTCCCGGTTCCAAGGCAAGTCGCACGTCTTCAAAAATTCCCAAACCAAACACCCGTCTCAAATCTCTTTCCGCCTTGGTGCGGTTAAAGATGTCTCCGGGCTTGAGTTCTACTTCGCGGGTGATGACAAACTGACGGGTGTTGCCTCCGATCGGCTGACCCGTCGCATCTGTTGCCTCTCCCTCCTTGTTCAGGAAGCGGACATCAACGGATTCGATCTGGCCTTCTGCCACTACCAGGGTGACAGTGCCGTCGTCTGCTACTTGCGGGGCATCAGTGATTTGGCCCAAAACATAGCCGTTCTCTTGATACCACGCATTAATTTTTTTCACTCCCTCTTCAAAGCGGCGGAGGTTGAGAATTTTGCCGTATTGATCGCGGAAGCTTTCGTCAATTACGCTTTGGGGCAGCACTTGCTGACCGGTGATTGTCACTCCCTGCAGCACCGGATTTGGCTGCACAATAAAAGTCACCCGGACGCCCAACGGGGTGTCTTCCGGTACTGCCCGCACGTTTCTAAAAAAGCCCGTGGCAAAAATGGCGTTGATGTCTTGTTGCAGTTGGCTGCGGTTGGTTGTGCGTCCCGGTTGGGTGCTGATGACTCGGTAAATTTCGGTTTCCAAGTCTTCCGTCGCGCCGGTGACTGTAACTTCTGCTACTAGCACTTGCGGTTCTGCCGCCCCGGCGGGTGCAGGGGCTTGTCTCGGCTGCGGTGCCCGGCCAGGGGGCAATGGAGGAACGGTGTTAGTCGGCGGTCCCGTCGGGGCCGGTATTGTCGGAACTTGGGCGTTTTGAGCGATCGCCTCGGATTCATCTGGTTTCCCTAGCTCTGCTGCGATCCAGGCGGGCGTTACCGCCGCTTCCGATGGGGGGAGCGAGCTTTCCTGTTGCGCCTCTGGCAGGGCGTTTTGGCTGCTAGAGGCGGGGGAAGGGTTGGATGCTAGCTCGGGTTTGAGTTCAAGGATCGGAGGTGAAACCGGGGATGGCGGGTCTGTGACTTGGTTTGGGGGTTCGCGGTCGTTCCCTCCTCTGGCAGGGGCCTCCGCTATTTTTAGGGCTTCCCCTTTGCTGGTTTTAGCGGCTTTAGGGTTTTGAGGAGGGTTTGGGGTTAATTCTGGAAGGGGGCGATCGGGTAATTCGATCGACGGGGCGGGCCCGGCGGCAGTCAAAGCTTCCTCTGCTGATTCAGAGTAGGATGTTTGGCCGGAAGCAGAATTTGATAACCCGAATGTTGCTGAGGCAGTAAAAACTGCCACCAATACAGCAGATAAACGCATTTTTGTTCACTTTTTTGGAATCCACACACCACATTAGTCATTAGTCATTAGTCATTAGTCATTAGTTATTAAGTCGGTTGAATTTCGCGCTGATCGCTAATTGATGACTGTTGACCGCTGATTGCTGACATCGAAAGCAGAAGGGTAACAAACTGTGCAATTCTAGCGCATTACCAAGGCCTCTAGACTTTCTGAGCGAGAACGCGTTGGAGAACTTGCTGGTAAGCGGTTTCTACCGATCCTAAGTCGCGGCGGAATCGGTCTTTGTCCATAACACGGGCGTCGGGGTCGGCTTCTGCATTGTCCCAGAGGCGGCAGGTGTCGGGACTGATTTCGTCGGCGAGGATCAGATTTTGATGTTGGTCGATACCGAATTCTAGTTTGAAGTCTACCAGGGTGATGCCGCACTGGCTGAAAAATTCTTTGAGTATTTCGTTAATTTCGCGGGCGGCGATTTCTAGTTGGTCTACTTGTTCCGGGGTGGCTAGCTGCATTAGCAGCAGCCTGTCGCGGGTCAGCAGCGGGTCTCCCAAATCGTCGTTTTTGTAATAAAACTCGACCAGCGGCGGATTGACAATTGTGCCGAGGGCGAGTCCGGTTTGCTTGCAAAGACTGCCGGCGGCAATGTTTCTGACTACGACTTCCAAGGGCAAAATTTGGACGCGACAGACTCGCATTTGGTTGGGGGCCGGCGTGTCGATGAAGTGGGTGGGAATGCCTTTGGCTTCTAGCATCCGAAACAGGTGGGCGGATACGGCGCAGTTGATTTCGCCTTTGCCGACGATGCTGCCGCGTTTCTGGGCGTTAAAGGCTGTGGCGTCGTCTTTGAAGTGGGTCAGCAAAATTTCGCTGTCTTCGGTGGAGTAGAGGATTTTGGCTTTGCCTTCGTAGAGTTTGCGATCGGCTGACATGGCGATTAATAATAATGTAGATGAGTTTTAGATTTTACCGTAGCTCGATCGGGTGTTATTGGCGAGTTTTTGGATCTCCGCTGCACCGCTCATCCTCTGACAAGCGAATTTCTTCATGTGGTACCCGCCACGTGATTTATCCGTGGAATCCATCCCAAATCTCAAATCTAAAATCCTCAAGCCCCCGCATTTATCCGTCGGGTCAATCCAAAATCTCAAATCTCAAATCCAAAATCGAATGACGGGCAAGTACGCCTGCAGGTAGATACTGTCATCGACCCCGGCATAAATGATTCTTGACAAAGGACAATAGATATTAAACCTGCTGGGTTCGCGATCCGTGCTGACAAAACCTCGCCAACGAGACGGGCGCTTAAAAAACATCTAGAAAATGGCTGATTTATGCAAGACAAAAAAATTCATATTCTTTTGGTAGAAGATGATGAGGTTGATGTGATGAACGTCCGGCGAGCTTTCAAAAAAAATAACATCGTCAACCCCCTCTACATTGCTGCCAATGGATTAGAAGCTCTAGCTATATTGCGTGGACAAGGAAAAATAGATCCTCCCATGCCTCAAGCGCGCCGGTTGATTTTGCTGGACTTGAATATGCCGAGAATGAGCGGGATCGAGTTTTTGCAAGAATTGCGACTGGATGAATGTTTGAGGTCGATTCCGGTAATCGTCCTCACAACTTCTAATGAAGATAGAGATAAAGTAAAAGCTTATAATTTGAATGTAGCGGGCTATATTCTTAAACCTGTTACTTTTTCTAACTTTGTGGAAGTGATGGCTACCCTAAACAAATACTGGATGCTGAGTGAAATTCCCTAAAATAGGGAAATTTGAATAGAAAAATTTTCAAGGGGGCTTTATGATTTTTCAGCGATGCAGTTGTTTTAAGTCCTTTTTCTTGACAGCAGCTTTTTCGGACTAATCCACAATTCGGTTTTTATGGACAAAATTCTCACAATTCTGATAGTTGATGACGATGCAGTCGATCGAATGGCAATCAAACGATCGCTCAAGTCTGCTGGTGTTTCTGCAGAAGTTACTGAAGCAGAAGACTGCGCGGATGCGCTGGCACAACTCTCGGTTAGCAAAAATTCTATGCAGGCTACCGCAAAACTCTCCCAACAAAATAAATCTCAACCTTTAAGCGAGGTTGAGGAGACAGAAAAGGGGCTGCTATTAAATCAAATATTTGAGTGCAAATTTGACTGCGTATTCCTCGACTACGGATTGCCGGACGGAGACGGACTGAGTTTGGTAAAACATCTACGAGAAGCTGGACTGAAAGTTCCCTTAATTGTACTCACAGGTCAAGGCGACGAACAAATCGCTGTGGAATTGATGAAGGCAGGAGCTTCTGATTATATTGCTAAAAATAAGCTTTCTCCCGATAGTTTGTCCCGCAGTTTGTCCAATGCGATGCGCGTTTACCGCGCCGAATTTCAGGCGTTTCATACCAGTCAAAAGCTTAAGGAAAGTGAGGAACGGTACAGGTTAGTTTTAGAGGGAGTGAACGACGGAATTTGGGATTGGGATTTAAGTAAAAATGAGGTTTATTGGAACGATCGCCTTTTGGAAATTATCGGTTTGTCGCGAAAGCAATTTGGCAGGACTATGGAAGCTCTATACAACCGCCTGCACCCCGATGACAAGGAGGGAATTGTCGCGGCGATCGCCGCTCACTTGGAACAAGAAATAGATTATAATGTAGAATTCCGGCTGCTACACTCGAACGGTGTTTACCGCTACTGCACTTCTCAGGGAAAAGCTCAGCGAAATTCCAAAGGAAAAGCGCTGCGAATGGCCGGCATGATTAGCGACATTACTGAGCGGAAACAGGCGGAATATGCTCTGGAAAGGGAACGGCAGCAACTGAAACAAATTATTACTTGCGTGCCGGTAGCAATGGCGATGTTCGATACGGAAATGCGCTATTTAGCTAACTCGCACAAATGGCTGACTCAATTTAATTTTGAGTGGCAGTCGCTGACTAATCTCAGTCATTACGAATTGTTTCCAGATACCCCGAATCGCTGGAAAGTAATGTATCAAGAAGTGCTCAGAGGTGAGGTCGTTTCTGTGAGCGAAGATGCTTGGGAACGAGCAGACGGCTCTGTTATCTACCTGCGCTGGGCCGCTCACCCTTGGTACAATCCAGACGGTAAAGTAGGGGGAATTGTGATGGTGGCCGACAAGATTAATGAGTTGGTGGAAGCGCGGGAAACTGCCTTAGAAGCTAGCCGGGTGAAGTCGCAATTCTTGGCGAACATGAGTCACGAAATTCGCACTCCGATGAATGGGGTTTTGGCAATGGCTCAATTGCTGCTGCGCGCTCCTCTGGAACAGAAACAGCGGGACTGTGCTCAGACGATTTACCGCAGTGCTGAACATTTGCTAAGTGTTATTAATGATATCCTTGATTTCTCTAAAATTGAAGCTGGAGAAATGCGACTTGAAAAGTCTAATTTTGATTTGGATAGTTGCGTTGAGTCGGTGATAGAAATTATAGCGCATTTGGCCGAAGAAAAAGGTATTGAATTGAATATTTTAGTAGACAGCTCAGTGCCGAGAAAGTTGGTGGGCGACTCGGGCAGATTGAAGCAAGTTTTGCTGAATTTGACGGGGAATGCCATAAAATTTACCGATCGCGGTCAAGTTCTAGTTCACGTAACTGTGAAACAGGGCAACAGACTGGCAGAGGGTAGACAAGAAGCAAGGTTGCTATTTTCGGTGCGGGATACTGGCATTGGAATTTCGGCCCAAGGACAAACAAAGCTGTTCCAATCTTTTTCTCAGGTAGATGATTCTCCTACTAGGCCTTACGGCGGGACGGGTTTAGGTTTGGCTATTTGTAAGCAGTTAGTGGAGATGATGGGAGGGGACATTGGAGTTCGCAGTTTGCTAGGCAGCGGTGCTACTTTTTGGTTTACTGTACCTTTGGAAAAACAGTTGCCAGTTGAGCCTCACGATCCCGAACTTGCGGGCAAGAAGTTGTTAGTAATCTCTGGAAGTGCTTTGAGGAGGGCAGCAGTGCGATCGCTCGCTCAAAGTTGGGGTGCGCGCTGCGACGAGGCAGAAAGTGCTGCTGAGGCTTGGAGTTGGTTGAAAAATACCCAGGGCGGGATTTCTCAGAATTCGGGAGAGGGGGGAAAAAGCTGGGATGTGGTGCTGGTGGACTTGCAAATGCCGGAGTTGGATGCGGAGGAATTTGCTAGGAAAGTGCGATCGACCTCGACAGTTTGCTCGTTAATCGCCATGACTGCTTTGCGAGAACAGCCGAAGGCTGAATCGCTTTGCAGTCGAGGTTTTAACGGATATTTGATCGAGCCGGTGCGGCCAAGCCACCTGCTTGAGGCAATGCTTGCGCCGGTGAAGGGAAGGGGAGATTTTGGGAGAGTGGAGGCTGCTAATACTGGCAAGTTGCCACCAGTTAATACTCATCAATATGTTACTCCCAATTCGCTGTCATCGCTGAGAATTTTGGTGGCGGAAGACCACCCGATCAATCAACAAGTTCTTGTCGAACAGTTGGCAGTTTTAGGCTATCAGGCTGACTGCGTGGTCAACGGTCAAGAAGCGCTGGATTTGCTGGCTAAAAAAAGCTATGATTTAGTGCTGATGGACTGTCAAATGCCGATACTGGATGGTTACAAAGCAGCGCAAAAGTTGAGGGAAATCGAAGGAAGCGATCGGCATACTTTTGTGATGGCTTTAACTGCTCATGCTATGCCGGGGGAACGAGAAAAGTGTCTGGCGGCGGGGATGGACGATTATCTCAGCAAACCTGTAGATTTAGATGCTTTGGCGGCGGCCCTGAAAAAGTATGAAGCCCTAAATGTTCAGGATGAAAATAAGTATGGAGTTAAAACTATAAATTCGGAAAATAAATCTCAATTAGCAACAAATTATACAGAAGTTGTGGAAAAAGCGCAGGTTGTGGCCGGGCAGACACCAAGGGCGATCGCACTTCCAACTTGGGAACATAGAGACTGCGACGGACTGTTCGACAAGAGCAGATTGGAGCAACTCGGACGAGTTAATATTAAATTGCCAGAGCGACTCTTGCAAGCTTTTGTGGCAGGAGCCCAAGCTGATGTAGCTGCTGCCAAAAGAGCCGTAGAAGCTAAAGATTGGCAAGCTGTGGAATATCAAGCCCACCGTCTCAAGGGAACTTCGGCTAATGTGGGAGTTGCTCAGATGTCGGATTTGGCCGCACAATTGGAGCATCAAGCGCGAAGCTTTCAATCTGAACCAAAAGGGGTGGAATTGTCAAATAGTGAGAGGATTGAGAACCTATTAGTAAGTTTGTCCAGTCATTTAGCCCGGGTGCAAGAATTTGTGGAAAATCGAATGTTTAGTTAGTCGGTTAGTCGCTATTAATCGATATTAGTCGGCGCTTGAAATCGCGCCTAAACAAACGAAGTCCGCCTACGCGGACTAAGAAATAAATTCTTTGTTTCTTTGTTTGTTTATTTCTTTGTTTCTTTCTTCACTCTGTGTTCTCTGCGTTCTCTGCGGTTAATTTAAAAAAAATAATTAATTTAGCTATGAATTACGATACCATTACAAACACTATTTCAAATAGCAATTCCTTAGAAAACGAGGAAAAACTGCTAACGCCTTTGATGGTTTTTGCTCGCGAAATTTTATTGTATGAAAAAGAGGGTATTTCTGAGCAATATTCTGTAAATGCTGTGCCTTACCCGCTCGATGAAATCAATAATTTTTCTGTGGACAATCTAGTAGCAAAAGTGGCTCGCTGCTGTCGGGAAAGCAAGGTGGGAAAAAAATTACCTACGGCTTTTTACGTTCACGTTTCAGCTTTGCAGAGACTCAACCCTGTCCTCGGAATCTACGAAAATTGTGCCAGACGCACTCTCGAAAATATTGATGAAGCAACTTTAGTTAAATTTTTGCTTCATCAACCTAAAATATCTTATCTTTTTTACCCTGATTTCGATACAAATGCTCATCCTGATTTGCAAACCAGCATCCAGATTAATCTAGCAACAGGGGAAGTTAAATATTTTGATTACAGTAACTGCGAAAATCCCCCGGTTTTGCACCGCAAGGAAACTTTTGTAGCTGCGGATTATCCCCATTACGAAAAGTTTGCGAGGCTGACTCGCTGCGAGGAAAAGTGGGGACTGCTTGACAATACTAGCGTTATCGGAACTCGCGAAGGTTGGCTCAAATATTTGGGATATTGCGGTGTAGAAATCCAAGATCATACTGTTGTCGAGCGTTTGAAAGAGGAGAATAGTGAGCTATCAATTCCTAAAATCGAGCGACATAAAGCTGCAATGGTACGCAATTCGCTTTCTAAACCCCTGCGTCTGGTTTTAGAAGCTGATTTAGTGAGGGACGGGGCGACTTTTTTTGACTACGGTTGCGGTTACGGCGGGGATGTTAAATATATTGCACAAGAGGGTTATGCTATTTCTGGTTGGGACCCATACTATCAGCCGGATACTCCGCGAATGTGTGCGGATATTGTGAATATTGGTTATGTGATTAATGTGATTGAATCTTTGGCGGAACGCCGAGAAGCTTTGCTAAGTGCTTGGGAATTAACTAAGAGTTTATTAGTTGTAGCGGCTCAAGTTTTGATTGATGATAGCGAACGAGGCCAAATTGCTTATGGGGATGGGGTGATTACTTCTCGGAATACTTTTCAGAAGTATTACGAACAGGAAGAGTTGAAGGTTTATATTGACCAAGTTTTGAATGTTGATGCAATTCCTGTGGCTTTGGGAATCTATTTTGTGTTTCGGGATGCAGCGGAGGGTGAAAGTTTTCGTGCTTCTCGGTTTCGATCGCACTTATCGACTCCCAGGGTGCGATCGCAAGTTAAGCGGTTTGAGGATTATGCGGAAATGTTGGCTCCTTTGATGGCTTTTGTGAGCGATCGGGGCCGGCTTCCTGTTAAAGGCGAACTAGCGGAAGAATCGGCGATTAAGGAGGAATTTCACAGTTTTAATCGCGCTTGGAGGGTGATTTTGCAAGCAACGGATGCGGATGATTGGGAGAAAATCGCCGACAAGCGCCGCCAAGATTTGCTGGTATATCTCGCTCTCAACGGTTTGGGCGATCGACCTTCGATGCGCCGACTCCCAGCTCAAATCCGCAACGACATCAAAGGTTTGTTTGACAATTATCAAAAAGCTTGCACTTTGGCAGATTTAATGCTATATAGTCTGAGCAAACCTGATATTGTTGCGGATTGCTGCGAAGATAGTGCGATCGGCTACAAACAGCATGGTTCCCTTTCTGTTCACGTCTCTGCATTAGAAGAACTAGATCCTTTGCTCAGGCTCTACGAAGGCTGCGCCAACCGCACAATTGGCAGACTTGACGGCGCGACAATTATCAAATTTTACGCTCGCAGACCTCAGATTTCCTATCTATTTTATCCCGATTTTGACACTAACCCGCATCCAGCCCTTCACACTTCTATGCACATAGATTTGCGCGACCTTTCTGTGAGCTATCAAGACTATTCTGATGTGTACAATCCGCCAATTTTAGTGAGAAAAGAAGCTTTTGTTACTGAGAGTTATCCGCATTATGACAAGTTTGCGAAACTCACCCGCCAAGAAGAAAAGTTAGGTATTCTCGATCGTGGCGTAGTTAAGAAACATCGGGAATGGATGAAGTGTTTGGAGGAAAATTGCGTGAAAATTAAGGATCATAAGTTGTTTTGGCGATCGAATGCTGACCCAGAAAAGTTGAAAATGCTGCAAAAAGCTGCGTCGGAACGTCAGGCGCGAAAGATTGAGGTTAATGCAGGAAAGAGTGAAGGAACCGCAGAGGGCACAGAGAGCACAGAGGAAGGGAAAGAAGAGGAATAGTCATGGAAACAGAGAAAGTTTCTGCCTAACTACCCAAAATTGGGATTTCACACAGAAAATTTCTGCTTTTGACCCCATGACGGGAAGGGAGTAGTTCCCAAAATCTCAAAATATTGATAGACTTAATCAAAGATATCTTGTTCTGTTTAAAAGGTATAGCCATGACAAATCAAGAGTTTTTAGGTGAATTTTTATCTCTGCCGGCTGAAGCACAGAGTCAAGTGGTAAGTTTGATCGCCTTTTTAAAACAAAAGTACATATATGATGAACATGTCTCTTCGTCAGTAAATGTTGATTTAATGAACGATCCATTTATTGGAATGTGGCGAGATCGTCAAGACTTAGGTAGCACTACCTGGGTACGTAATCTCCGAGAAAACGAGTGGTAAAAAGCACATGGCTAGTTCAACTATCATAGATACCGACATAATCATCGATGTTGGTCGTGGTATTCCTGATGCAGTTAATTGTTTGCAAGGACTAAAATCAAGTTCTCGATTAGCAATTAGCATAATCACACAAATGGAGCTAATTGTTGGTTGCGCTAACAAGGTAGAGTTACAGACTCTAGAAAAATTTCTCCAGCAGTTTGACGTGATTAGAATTGACCAGTCTATTTCAGATAAGGCGGTTGACTTGTTACGGTTGTATCGGCTAAGTCACGGCTTACTAATTGCCGATGGCTTGATCGCAGCTACAGCAATAGTATGGGAGTACCCTTTCATCACTAAGAACCAACGAGATTATCGATTCATTCAAAACTTAAATTTATTGCCCTATCCGTAGCAATCAGAAAGCCTAACAATGCGTTGGAGTCGAGTATCGGTATTGGTTTACTTGATGGACGAATTGTAGTTGTTGTCTACACGGAGCTTGATGAGGAAACAGTTCGTATTATCTCCAGGGCGAAAGTCACTGTCTTATGAACGCAGACGCTATGAACAATACCTCACAAACCGACTGGGCTAGAATCGACGCAATGAGCGATGAAGATATCGATACTTCCGATAGTCCACCACTATCGGAGGAGTTCTTTACTAGAGCGCAATTACGAATGCCTCAGTCGGCTATTACTATGCCAGTTCAAGTCGATCCTGAAACATTTGCTTGGTTTCAGGCACAAGGAGAAACTGCCCAACAACAAATGTCTGTAGCACTTAGGATTTATGCAGATGCACACAAAACCTATCCTGCATTCGTAGCAAAGCCAGCATAACGACAGCTATAATTATGGTTGGCTTTCATTACCTTCCGACAAAGCATTAGGCTTCTTGCTTCAATGTTTTGATACAGTTCAAGTCAGGTAGAATATGTCCCTAATGAGCGCCCCAGCAAAATTCCAAGCAACCTCTCCTCCTTTCCGTTGGGATGAAGCGGGAGGTATCCGTATAGGTTCGAGTCGAGTCACCCTAGATAGCATACTTGCTTCATACCACAATGGCTCCACTCCCGAAGAAATCGCTATTCAGTATTCAGTTGTTCGCTTAGAAGACATATACAGTACCATTGCTTACTATCTAAACCATCGTCAGGAAATTGACAGTTATTTGGAACAGCGCAGCCAACAATCTCAGCAACTGAGACAAGAACTTTCTCGACAACACAACTTAGTTGATCTGAGACAACGTTTGCTTACTCGTTATCAGTCAAAAGGGGAGTCGATACCAAGTGCGCCTTCTAACTGATGAAAATTTTAATGGAGCCATATTGCGTGGGCTGGTGAGACGTTTGCCTGAATTAGATATTGTTCGTGTCCAAGATGTAGGGCTGATTCACACTGACGATCCAGATATTTTAGAATGGGCCGCTAATGAAGGACGCATCTTACTTACCCATGATGTGGCCACTATTACGATGTATGCCTACGAGCGAGTCAATCAAGGACTACCTATGCTTGGAGTTATTGAGGTTATTGCAACAGCACCCATTGGTAAGATCATTGATGATTTAGAACTATTTATTTGTTGCAGTCAGCCTGATGAATAGGAAGGTCGAATTCTTTTCATCCCTTTCCCTTGATATACTTAACCTGCTTATGATGTATATTAATATTAGAAGTACCTCTAACAATCAACTGCGGAGTGGTAAATGAGTCAAAATATTTATCGATTTCAGGGTGATGACCCGGATATAAATCTTGCTAGCAAGAAGGCACGCGAATCATTTAAATATTTTTGGCGTGAGTTGTCATGGGAAAGGCGGCGGATAATTCCTGGGCTGGATATAAGTGCAGTAAAACTTGGATTTCCGACGGGAAAGGTGACGGATTCTGCACCATCAGTTGAACATATGTGGGTGGAGAATGTTAATTTTGATGGTCTGAAAGTTAGTGGAGATTTATTAAACGATCCGAGATGGATAGATGGAATTGGATCGGGCGACCAGATTGTGATGGGCTTCAACGATATCAATGATTGGATATATTCTATTGATGGGATGGTTTATGGTGCATATACTGTTAATGCAATACGGCTTACAATGAATAGCGATCGAAGGCGTGTGCATGATGATGCTTGGGGTTTGGAATTCGGCGATCCGAGAGAAATCCGAATTGTTCCCGATAGCTATTTAAATCAAGAATCAAGAAATAAGGATGAATATGAAATCGGCGAGCATCCAATGAGTGAGAATATGGCTGCAAAAATTGATTCTGCATTAAGTGAAAATCCTACCATTGTAAATCAAATTGATGAAAATGGCTGGACTATGCTGCAATGTGAGGCATTGGCTGGCAACTTAACTCCTGTTAAATTATTATTAAAGTATGGCGCTGATAAAATGATTAAGAATCCTGATGGGTTGACGGCGATTGACTTGGCGGAAGTGATGAAATGGAATAAAATTACTGATTTTCTAAGATAATCGGTGGGGCTTATAATAGGGAATTGTTTACCGGGTACAAGAGCCGCAACTTATTTCAGCACGTAAAGCAACTCGTCAGGAGAGGGCAGAGTATGAAGGTTGAAGCATTAAAACAGCGATTAAACCGCAACCGTCCAATGACTAGCGTGACGATTCGTATGCCCGAAGATGTTGTGGAATATCTAAAGAAAGTTGCACCCTTGTTGGGTTTTTCGGGTTATCAGCCATTAATTCGTGCTTATATCGGTCAAGGTTTGCGCGTTGATTTAGAACGATTTGAGAGCGAGACAGTAAGAGCCTTAGTAGCAAGTTTGAAGCGCCGAGGTGTCAGCGATGCAGTGATTGATGAGGCATTAAAGGAAGTCGTTCATGCTAAATCATGTTAATTGTATCTAGCCAGCAGCATCTCATATCCAACCCGTTGACATCGGAATTATTCATCTCTCTCTTCTGCAGACTCTGCGCCCTCTGCGCCCTCTGCGGTTAAATCATTCCGCTACAATCGGAATTGATACCATTACAAAAGTCACTGTCTCATAAACGCAGACGCAACCGTGCTACTTTTGACAAAGCAGTTCGCCTCGGACAAGAATGGCGTAAGTCTGCTGAATAGCTCAATACCTGCACGCGGGCCAAAAACCCGGTTTCTGCGTGAATATCTCAAGGGATAATCCACGATTTTTCCTAGAAACCGGGTTTTTTAGGTAGAAGCGTGCGTAAGTCTTGTTAAGCAAACTTAATCTTCAAATAATCATCCTCCATCTTCGCCCCCGAAGGTTGCAGCGCCGCTAAAGCTTGCGGCAACACCAAATTACGGCGGTGATTCCCAATCCGAACATTCAACTCATCTCCCGTTTTGGTCAACTGGATCTGATCCTTAGCAATTCCGGGCAAATACAGTTCAAGACTATATTGATTGTTTTCCTGCACGATCTTAATCGTATTTTCTTTGTAATAAACTTGACTTGGGTCTTCGTCTTTGTAAAGCGTTTCTTTCAACCGTTCCAAAGCTGCCAAACCGCACATTTCTTCTGAATAAAGTGGCACTTCCTTAACTGGCAGCGGCATGAAATCTGAGTGAATTTCCTGACGGTACTGTTCCTGGCTTTCTTTCCACCGTTTAAAAAATGGGTCAGTTACTTCTGCGGGAATAATCCGGTTAGCTACTACTAAATCTGTGGCTACATTGTACAAACTCAAATAGGCATGAGCGCGCAGAGATTCTTTAATTACCATTTTTTCGGGATTGGTAACTAACCTTACCGAAGTCACAGTATTGTCAGTTAAAACCTTTTCCAAAGCTTCGATTTGTTCGTAAAATTCGTAAGGTGCATCCATCACCTCTTTGTCTGGTAAAGAAAAACCCGCAATTGGTCTAAAAATTGGTTCAACTAAAGGTCTAAGAGCGGCTGATATGCCTTGCAGCGGCTTGTAAAATTTTCTCATGTACCAGCCGCCAACTTCGGGCAAACTTAGCAGTCTCAATGCTGTGCCAGTTGGAGCCGAATCGATAATTAAAACATCAAATTCGCCTTCGTCGTAATGCCGCTTCATTCGCACCAAACCGAAGATTTCATCCATTCCTGGCAAGATGGCTAATTCTTCAGCTTGCACCCCTTCGAGCCCCTGCGCTCGCAAGACTTGAGTAATGTAGCGCTTAACGGCTCCCCAATTGCCTTCTAATTCCCTGAGAGCGTCTAATTCTGCTCCCCACAAATTCGGTTTCACCAGCCGCGAATCGTGTCCGAGTTCCATGTCGAAGCTGTCGGCTAAGGAGTGAGCGGGATCTGTACTCAGCACTAGGGTTTTGTATCCCAATTCGGCACACCGCAGCCCCGTCGCAGCGGCTACGGAGGTTTTGCCGACGCCGCCTTTTCCGGTCATTAATATTAAGCGCATTGATTGTTTAGCTCGCCTGAAAGTAGTTTACTCCTATATTGTAACGTTATGTAACGGGAATTAATTTTGTGGGTAATTAATTTGGGCGACAAGCAGCCGCCGGACACAGCACATTTTCGCTAACTCACGAAATTGCTGCCATGTCAAGATAAGTTAAAATTATTTATTTCAGATATCAATTGCGACCCATAAAAATCAATCAGCGTTCATCTGTGTTTATCTGCTAATATTTGCCTTAAAAAAGGGATCTCGCTCTTGAAACACTATTTTTTATTGCTAACAAACCTAAGAACAATTCTCAAACATTAGTTTTCACAGGAAATACAAGCTGTTTGAGCACATCCAACCGCGAACAGTCCCAGTAATCGATGTGAGAAACAATTAAACCGTCGCTGTTGACTTTCAGTTCGCTCCTACCGGCGATCGCCATTTTCGGTTTCCAAGGTAGCGGTGCGATCCAGCTCAGAGTCCAGCGAGTTTCTATAGTATCTCCCGATCGCGAAATCCCGTGCAAATCGAGATTTATATCCTGAAAAAAAGTCCCCATAAACCCGATCATTTTGCGGTAGCGATCGACTCCTGTAAATCGATTCACTGGGTCTTCAAAATAAACATCTTTTGCATAGATGCTGTAAGTCTGATTATCGGGAAATCTTTGATAATCGTCTTTGAGAATTTCAATAAGATCCATTATGATTAGCTATTTGCCTGAAATTATTATAATATAGTTTATACCTGCTTGAGAAAAGGCGGACAACTTATGATCGACCTATACACTTTTACCACACCGAACGGCCGCAAAGTTTCGATCATGCTCGAAGAAATAGGTTTACCCTACAACGTGCACGTCATCGACATCACAAAAAACGACCAATTTAGCCCAGAGTTCATCGCCATCAACCCCAACAGCAAAATTCCGGCGATAGTCGATCGAGATAACGGCATCACCGTCTTCGAGTCCGGCGCTATTCTGATCTATCTAGCCGAAAAAAGCGGCAGATTTCTGCCCACAGACAAACAAAAATACTTTCAAGTTATGGAATGGCTGATGTTTCAAATGGCCAGCGTCGGCCCGATGTTTGGTCAGCTAAACCACTTCAAACGCTTTGCACCCGAACAAATTCCCTATGCGATCGGGCGCTACGAAAAAGAAACCTTGCGCCTCTACGGAGTATTAGACACTCAACTAGCAAAATACGAATACATCTGCGGCGACTATTCGATCGCCGACATTGCTACCTATCCCTGGGTTGCTATTTACGAATTTCAAGGATTAACCCTCGACAACCACCCCCACCTCAAACGTTGGGTAGAAACCGTGCAAAAGCGTCCCGCCGTTGAGCGCGGCATGGCTGTCCCATCATTATAAACCCCGCCTCTAAATTGTATTTTCAGGAGGGCAGGACACCCCACAAACAAGTTGACTTTTGTGGAACTCAGAGGTTGCACCATTCTCAATAAGCTTTTTAGGAACAGGCTTTCCGGCCTGTTCCACAAGAAAATTCCCTCTTTGTGGAACAGGCCGGAAAGCCTGTTCTTGACAATGGTGCAAGATGTGAGGTGGAACGGGCACGCGAGCCCGTTCTTAATCAACAGCGGGCGGGCTCGCGTGCCCAACCCCTACTCCCCACAAAGCAAATTGACTGGTTGTGGAACGGGCACGCGAGCCCGTTCAAAAAAAGCCCTCAAACTCAATCGGCGAAATGCTTAATAATCGCCTCAGCAAACTCCGAACACTTCAACTCAGGCACCGGCGGCTCCATCAACCTCGCCAAATCATAAGTAACTTCACCGTTAGAAATTGCCGCTCCCAAACCCTTCTTAATCAAGTCTGCTGCTTCCTGCCATCCCATGTATTCTAACATCATCACCCCGGACAAAATCAGGGAACCGGGATTGACTTTATCCAAACCAGCGTGTTTCGGTGCAGTGCCGTGAGTCGCCTCAAAAACTGCACATTCATCACCAATATTAGCACCGGGGCCCATACCCAATCCACCCACAATGGCGGCGGCCGCATCGGACAAATAATCCCCGTTCAGATTCATTGTCGCCAAAATCGAATACTCGGCCGGTCGGGTTTGAATTTGTTGGAAAATACTGTCAGCAATTCGGTCGTTGACCATGATTTTTTCTTTCCACTGGCCGCTGCCGTGACTGTCCCAAATTGCAAACAGAACGTCGGCTACTTCTTGACGAATTTTGGCTTGTTTTTCTGGGGTCAAAGCATCGTATCCTGGGTCTATTTGGCGAGCATTATCTTCTAAGCTAATGTCGGGATTTTTTTCTTTGTTGCCCAGAATCCAAGACTCTCTTTCAGTTACGCACTGTTGGCGAAACTCGGTGGTGGCTAATTCATAACCCCAATCTCGGAAAGCTCCTTCAGTATATTTCATGATGTTGCCTTTGTGCACCAAGGTCACTTGCTGCTTATCTCTCGGCAACCGTAAAGCGTGGGTAATGGCGCGCCGCACTAAACGCTGAGAACCTGTTTTGCTAATGGGTTTAATTCCGATGCCAGAATCGAGGCGAATTTGTTTTTTGCCATGTTCTGGTGTTGCCGGAATTAACTCATTATTGAGGAATTCAATCAATTTTTTGCCGATTTCGCTGCCTTTGGCCCATTCAATTCCGAGGTAAATATCTTCTGTATTTTCCCGGTAAATAATTACGTCTAGGAGTTCAGGAGTTTTGTGTAGCGATGGTGTTCCAGCATAATATTTGCAGGGCCGCACGCAGGCGTAAAGGTCAAAGATTTGCCGCAAAGCTACGTTTAGCGATCGAATTCCGCCACCTACGGGCGTTGTCAGCGGCCCTTTGATGGCGACTCCGTATTCTTTGATGGCGTCTAAGGAATCTTGGGGCAGATATTGGTAAGTACCGTAGACATCGCAAGCTTCGTCGCCTACATAGATTTTAAACCAGTTGATTTTTCGATCGCCACCGTAAGCCTTTTCTACCGCAGCATCCATGACTTTCTGGGATGCAGGCCACAAGTCAACGCCCGTACCGTCGCCGCGAATGAAGGGAATAATTGGGTCATTGGGGACGATCGGCAAACCGTCTTTGAAAGTAATTTTAGAACCTGTTGTCGGGGCTACAATCTTTTCGTACATATCTTAACAGCGCGGATAGGAATGTTCCCTATTTTGCCACGATTATCTGCCTAAACCTCCACCAATCCTAAATATTTGTATAAATTTAAGTTGGATTTTTGGGCGATCGGCTGCCCGTCACTGTGACTTTTGGGCGATCGCCCATTTAAAAGTTAATTTAAAAAAGTAGCCAAGATAGCAGAATTTTCTATCAAATTTCCCTCTCTATCTTTCAGCGCTACGGTTGAGAGGATGCTGGAAACAAGTCAGTGGATTTTAGATTTTACATTTTAGATTTTTAGATTTACTCCCCAGATTAATCGGGGAGGTTGAACCTTAGTCTAAAATTTTGGGTTGATAACGCACGACTCCTGTCGGAAAGTTGTATGCGTTTTGGGGTGGGGTCAAAATGGTGATTGTAGCCGCCGATGAACGCAAATAAAGGCAGATTATTTTCACAAATTTTGCATTTATTTGCGATATTTTTCCTTCTGCATATTCTTCTTCACAACCCACAAAATACACCAAATGACAATAATCACCACAACTATTTTGGAAACCGGGGCCAGATATTCCTCTACAAGTGTATAATTTTGCCCTAATTTATATCCGGTAAAAGTCAGGAAACTTACCCATAAAAGAGTACCTCCTGTTGAGTAGATTAAAAAAGGAATTAAAGGCATATTATTGATGCCAGCGGGCAGGGAAATCAGGGTGCGAACTCCGGGTACTAGGCGACACAAAAACACGGCTTTGTTGCCGTGTCTGTTAAACCATCTATTTGCTTTGTCAATATCGGCCCCCGATACAGTAATCCACTTGCCGTATTTGTCGGCTAAATTCCTCAAGCGTTCTTCGCTCAATAATTTACCAGCATAGTACCAGGGAAGCGCCCCCAAAACTGTACCGATTACCCCTGCGGCGATCGCCGGTGAAAACTCCATTCGGTTCTGGAATACCGTGAACCCTGCCAGCGGCATAATCAATTCTGAGGGTATGGGGGGGAAAAGATTTTCTAAAAACATCAACAGTCCTATTCCGAAATAGCCCATAGACTGCATTGTGTTAGTTATCCATTCAACCATTTTGATTCCCTAATTTGGTAAGAAGAAGTCATTAGTCATTGCTCGTTCCTAGGCTCTGCCTGGGAACACATATCGAGAGGCTCTGCCTCGACTCCCCATGAGGGAGGCAGAGCCTTGCTGCATTCATTCCCAGGCTGATCCTGGGAACGAGAATACTATGATTAAGTACCCGAAGTCCAAGAGTTTGTGTACTCAATTTGTTCGGCAGTCAAGGTATCAATGTGAATACCCATTGCTTCCAATTTGAGACGGGCAATTTCTTTGTCAACTTCCACGGGAATTGAGTGAATACCAGGCTCTAGTTTGCCTTTGTTCGTAACTAGATATTCGCAGGCTAAAGCTTGGTTAGCAAAGCTCATATCCATCACGGCGCTGGGGTGTCCTTCGGCTGCTGCCAAGTTGATCAAACGACCTTCGCCCAACACAATAATCGACTTGCCATTATTCAGGTGATATTCTTGAGTGAAAGACCGGACTGTTTTCACGTCGGTGCTTTTTGCGCCGAGGGATTTGAGGTCAATTTCAATGTCGAAGTGACCGGAATTGCAAACAATTGCGCCGTCTTTCATTGTCTCGAAATGTTCGGCACGAATGACGTGTTTGTTGCCGGTAACGGTAATGAATATATCTCCGACTGTTGCTGCTTCGTCCATCGGCATGACGCGGAAACCGTCCATCACTGCTTCGATCGCCCGAATCGGATCGATTTCTGTGACAATTACGTTAGCACCCATTCCGCGGGCGCGCAGTGCCGTGCCTTTGCCGCACCAACCGTAACCTGCAACCACAATATTTTTACCGGCTAACAAAATATTGGTAGCGCGGATAATCCCATCTAGGGTAGATTGACCGGTGCCGTAGCGGTTGTCAAAGAAGTGCTTGGTGTCGGCGTCGTTGACGTTCATTGCGGGGAAAGTCAGCACGCCGTCTTTCAACATGGCCCGCAGGCGCACGATGCCTGTGGTAGTTTCTTCGGTAGTTCCGATTAAGTCGGCAATTTGGTTCGGGCGGTGCTGGATCAGGGCCGCTACCACGTCGCTGCCGTCGTCGATGATAATATTGGGGCGGTGGTCTAGGGCTGTGTAGACGTGACGTTCGTAGGTAGCCGCGTCTTCTCCTTTGAGGGCGAAGACGGAAATGCCGTAGTCTTCAACTAAGCAAGCCGCTACGTCATCTTGAGTGCTCAGGGGGTTGCTGGCGATCAGTACGGCGTCGCCACCGCCGAGTTTGATGGCGATTGCCAAATGAGCGGTTTCTGTGGTTACGTGGCAGCAAGCAGCCAAGCGAATGCCAGCGAAAGGCTTTTCTTTAGCGAAGCGTTCTTGAATTTGCCGCAAAACGGGCATTTCCCGGCCGGCCCACTCGATACGTTGCTTTCCCAAGGGGGCGAGGGACAAGTCTTTGACTTCGTGTTTAATCTTGACGGATGTAGCAACCATGTATGTTATTTCTCAGAAATCATCAAACTTTGTTAGTTTTAACAGATTAACCCATCGGCGGGCAAGTGCTGTGATTTTACTCGATCGGGGTCGGCGCTGCTAATCTTAAATTTTGATTAGGTTTTAATGATTAGCGAACGAGTAGATGGAGTCACCCGCACCGTGAGAGTCAAACATTCTTGTCGGGCGATCGAGCTCAATCTTTTGTGTTAGCGTGGCCTTCTTTAATTTTTTGACAATCAAGCATCCAGGATACAAGCCCCCGAATTGATCCGTGGGGTCAAGGCTTCAATCGAAAATCGAAAATCTAAAATCTAAAATCGATTGACACTCTCACTTGGGCTGCTGGCAGTTTGAGCGCCTGCGTGGCGTTCCCAGCTTGGCACCCTGCAGATATCATCAGTTGGTTAGGACTTGGTTCCGTAGGGATTAGTTTCCCGTTCCCAGACATCTTCAAATACTTTTTATCGGAAATATTGTTGCTGTGGCACGAACCGTTTCAATTGGGCGATCGGATAATTGTGGAAGGCTTTGAAGGTACGGTTGAAAAGATTTTGCTGCGTTCAACTCAAGTTATTAGCGATCGGGGAGAGCGAGTTATCGTGCCGAAGGCGATCGTATTTGCCAATTCAGTGCGGGTAAGCTAATCCGCATTTAAATTGCATAGTCAAATAAATCTTTACTGGTGTGGGGAGTAGGGGTTGGGCAGGAGATCGCGCCCTCAATATACAATTTAAATGCACAACAGCTTACTAATAGGCCTGCCCCGCAGGCGAACTAACTTGCCTTTAAATGTAGCCTATGATGTTGATACTTCAGGCTTTAGCGATGGTTCTTTGGATCTTATTGTCCGCTATTGGACGCTGCGCGAACCAGCATAGGTGCGACGGACAAACACCAGGGCTGTAGTGGCGATTAAAGTAGCGTGCATCCGGGCGGACATTAACATTCCTCAATCGGTACTGGTGACTTTGTACGATCGAACAATTTACCGTGAGTGAGTTTTGAATTTTGATTGGGGAGAGGGAGATAGCGGGAGAGTGGGAGAGTGGGAGAGTTGGAAAAATCCTCTTGCTTCACGCTTGACTTCTTCCCTCAACACCCCTCCGTTAACTCCGTTAAATCCCTTATTCTGGGCGGGGCCGAACTTCCCTCCGATCTCAAATCCGCCCTTGGAAAGTCGGGCGTAAAATCGAGTCAACATCCAACACTCAACCATCATTCAGTTTGGCGACCCCTCCTTCTACAGTCAACAGTCAACAGTCAACAGTCAACAATTCCGGATGTGTGCAACCAGAATTGATATGACTTCTCCCTTCTGACATTTCAAATCAAGCAAAAGGCGAGCCGATTTCTCATTAGCGCGCCTCCTAATTGAATTTTATTTTGTAACACGTAAAAGAGGAGATTGTTCCGGTTGACAAAATCATGAAGTCGTCTTGCTAGCGCGACGGCGGCGGGCTGCAACCAAACCACCCAAACCGAGAGCCAAACCAGTCATTGTCATGGGTTCGGGAACTGCTTCTGCGCTGACTGTGAAGTCTTGGAAGTCTGCGTCATTGCCGTTACCGCCATCGTCGAAGGAGATTAGTGTGCCTCCATTGAACAGAGAACCTATTCCGTTTGTGAATTTTCCGGCAGATCCGAAGCTGTTCGTTTCTTCTGTGTTGAGTGCGTCCCACAGTTGCGATTGCGCGCCAAACACTGCTTGCTGGTTGCGCGTATTCAAGGCTGAGGTCGAGTAGACAGTGCCAGCCCAGCCGCTGTTGAGTCCCAAAGTATAAATTTGATTGGCCAGGAATGTGAATACTGTCGAGCCAGAACCCAAGACTGTATTGCCCAGAGTTCCTTTCCATTCGTTACTCGAGCCGTTGTCTGAGGATTTAGTTTCCGAAAACAGGGTGCTAACTAGAGTGGCCGCCGAGTTGTTCACACTGTAGATGCCCAAAGAGGAAGTATACCCACCGTGAGATTCTTTGAAGTTAAACTTGACGCTGGTATCTTGGCTGAATGTGATGCCGTTGGTGCCAAAGGAGAAGGCTTGAGCTGGAGCTCCGGCGCCAAACAGAGCTGTGGCGGCGGCGGTAGCTGTTAGGGCGGATAAGAGTTTGGTATTCATAAACCTGTTCCTTTTGTGCGATCGTCTTAATAATTTCATTATGCGATACTTTGTTTGTATTTGGCGCACTTTAGGTAAAGTTTGACATATTCTTTATCAAGGCTTTACATATCCTTCATAAATTCTCTCTATCACATCTGCGGGCGGGGGATCGATCCCTAATAATACCCACTAAATAATTATAAATATTGTGGTCTGAAACCTTGCAGTCGCGGGCAGGGGAGCGCGGATGAACTTAAGTGATTTGGATCGGGCTTATGGCTACTTTTTTTTATAGTCTCAAGTCTAAATCCTCAATAGCAAACACTTAAGTATAAATACGGTAATATTCGTGGGTACTGACAGTTCCAGAAGTTTTCTATTAACCCTAAACTGGGAATATTTGTTTTTTGGGGCTTATGTATGGGAGTTAAAGTAGTTTATCTATCAGGTAAATTACGTACAAAATGCGATCGTGTGGTCTACGTATTTTGGTTGAATTAAATAGAACCCCTGGTGTGAGATATCCCCAAGATGGGATCGAGAAGATGCAATTTCCGCAGATTGAAGCGGTAAAAGACCGGATTGCCCCTCAACAAAGATTGTATAGAGAAGCTGTGGCCCCGTCTTTGCTCCCGATCGCCCGCATCAAAACAGACCGCTGTAGCGTTCCTCTGCCCAAGGTTCGCCCCGCCGATGGTAGCCGTTGCGTTCCCAAAAACCGAGTTCTTCGGTTTCTGTAAACTCCAGGCCGTTAATCCATTTGGCGCTTTTCCAAGCGTACAAGTGGGGAACTACGAGCCGCATTGGGCCGCCGTGGTCTGCGGATAGAGGTTCGCCGAAGACGGTGTGGGCGAAAAAGTTTTCTTCTCTCAGGAAGTCGGCGATCGCAATGTTAGTCGTGTAGCCGCCGTAGCAGTGTTCCAGGACGTGCATAGCTTTCGGATCGACTTCTATGCAGTTCATAAAATCGGTGACTTTGACTCCCGTCCACTGCACGTCGAGTTTTGACCACCGGGTGACGCAGTGAAAATCCGCAGTAAAGTTACTTTGGGGCATGGCCTGGAAGTCCGACCAACTGAAGGTTTGTGGTTTTGCCAATCCCCAGACTTTAAATTCCCAACTCTCAATGCTGACGGAGGGTGTATCGCCGTAGGTCAGCACAGGAAAGCCGTTGGCGAGGTATTGACCCGGGGGGACGCGATCGATGTTTTCTGATTCTGGCTTGCGAAAAAATTTGCCCAGCATGGATTCACGCTCTACAGTAACTGACTGCAATCCTGAGTATAACTTGCATAGAGGGGCGCATCGCAATTCTTCTCAAGGTAGAAAGCTTTCTGGACTTCTCTAGAAAGAAAAATCCCTAAATCCTGCCTGATGCCAACCTACTTCTGCCTTCTGAGAGAGACCAAGCTAAAAATTATAAAATTTATCACCCCAGCGGATGAATTTCCTAACCTTAAATTTTACCGTAATTAATGGCGCATTTCCGAATCTTTGATGTATTGTTACAATATGCTCAGATGCCATATGTAAAAAAATTGATGGGGTAAAAATCATGATCGCAAGTTGCTTAATTCCGTTGACGATCTGCTTGATTGCTTGGTGGGTGACAGCCGGGACTGACAACAGAACGCTAGACGGAATTCCGGCTCCCATAGCTGCAATTATTGGAATTTGTTCGTTAATTTGGTTGGTGGCGGCGTGTCCTTGGCCTGTTGAACTTGCTCTAGTATTGGCGGTACTGGTTTTGGGCAAAGCTTATTTGCAAAAAATCTTGAAAGTCGGCTGAAATTTTAGGGCTAGCGCTCCTAGGGTTTGCGGGAGCGCGACGATCGAGTGCTGCTACCTTGTTAAAATTTTTTGCAATGTGTCTGGCTAAGTTCTCAAAGGGGGTCGCAAAGGCGGAAAAAACCCTAGAATTGGTGAAATTCAATTTACATATTTTAGTTAAAAATTAGAACATAAAGATGGACAGGAAAACCCGGTTTATCTAAAATAAACCGGGTTTGTGAGGGTCTGAAATTGTCACACATCCAGCAATAATTGCTTAGGAGTGAGACACTCGGAACACAAGACACTGGGTTTCTGAGTCGAGGACTGTTGCTGTATGTGGGTAAAATGTCGATCTGTTAAATTGGCAAGCGATTAATATCTTTGTTAGAACCAATTACTACCATCACCTCGCCTTTTCTCAAGCGTTCGCTTGGCTGCGGATTGATCTCGAACTTGTCGCCACGACCGACTGCTAGCAAATTCAAACCATACCTGCGCCGGAGTTCCAATTCGGAGATGGTTTTGCCATCAAACTTTTCAGGAACTAGCAACTCAACGATGCTGTGAGCTGGGTCGAGGTCAAAGCGTTCTAAAATGCTGGGTTTTGTAAGGAGGCGGGCCAAAGAGCAGCCCATTTCTCGTTCGGGAAAAACTACATGATCTGCGCCGACTTTTTTCAACAGTTTTAAGTGAGTTTCCGAAGAAGCTTTGGCTATTACGTGAGCTACCCCGCCTTCCTTAAGATTTAAGGTTGTGGTAATGCTTTCTCCTAGATAATTGCCGATCGCAACAATTACTGTTTCAAATTCAAATATACCGGCTTCCGCAAGAGCGCTAGGCTCAGTAGAATCTAACTGCAAAACGTGAGCCGCAATGCGATCGTTCAAAGCTTGAGTTACTTTTTTTTCATCGGTGTCAATTCCCAGGACTTCGTAACCCAAACCGTGCAGAGTAGAACACACAGCTTTGCCGAAGCGTCCCAAACCAATAACTGCAAACTGCTTGTTGTCGGCGCGCAAAGTGCGAAAAAAATTTAAAGATGACAGGTTCACTGAATATCCAGCGCTGAGCGTCTTGCTGTTTAAATTTTAGCAGAGACAGCGCCGCCTCCTTTTGATTTTTGGGTAAGTAGTAAAAGTTGATTTGGGTTGTCACCCATTGTTTAGATTATCAGCAACGAGGCAGGATTTTTTTATCCCACTAACAAACTTTCCTCAGCATACTTAAAAGACCTAGGTTTTGGATCGCCGAAGGCAGCACTCATCAGCAGCAACACGCCAACCCGACCTATGTACATTGTAGCAATCAAAACCAGCTTACCGATCGCTGAAATCTTGGCTGTAATCCCTGTGGAAAGACCGACCGTGGCAAAAGCTGAAACTGCTTCATACAGCGCTGCGATAAATTCTACTTCGGGATTGGTCAGCTCAATTAAAATTGCAGATGTGAACGCGACCAACATGGAACCGAAGACTACACTAATGGTTTTTAGAATCATTGCTGGCGGGATTTGACGCTGATAGCACTCCACATCTTCCTGGCCTTCGAGAACTGCTGTGGTACAGCAAAACAATATTCTAAAAGTTGTGGTTTTGATTCCGCCGCCGGTGCTGCCAGGACTGGCGCCGATAAACATCAGCGCGATAGTCAGAAATAGCGAGGCTTCGCTCATTTTGCCAATGTCAATTGTATTGAATCCCGCCGTGCGGGGAGTAAGAGATTGAAACCAAGCTGCCATCACTTTTTGAGGAAAATTTAGAGAGCCGAAAGTGTCAGGGTTGTCGTATTCCAGCACCAAAAAGGCTAGCATTCCTAAAATCAAAAGGACAGCCGTTGTAGTGGTAACAACTTTGAAGTTCAGGGAAAAAACTGTGCAGATAGGGCTTTTCTTCAAGCGATCGCGCAGCCACAGGTACATTTCCATAATTACTTCATAGCCGATTCCGCCAAATATGATTAAACCACCGACAGTGAAGTTAACCATAGGCGAATTGATGTAGCCGATCAAATTATCTGAATAGATGCTAAAACCCGCGTTGTTAAACGAATTAACGCTGTGAAATATAGCAGACCACACACCCTCTTTAAATCCGTATTGGGGGACGAAAACCGTCATCAGCAAAAACACTCCTGTTAATTCAAACAAAAGTGTTGTTGCTAGAATTGACTGCACCAGTTGTACTACGCCGGCTAGCCCGGATTTGTCGAGAGATTGTTGCAGGGCAATTTTGTCTTTCAAGCCAAAGCGGCGGCCCAATAACAGCAGCAAGAAAGTCGTGGCTGTCATGTAGCCCAAGCCTCCTATTTGCACCAGTAAAACTAGGCACAGTTGCCCCCAAAAAGAGTAATATTTTCCGACATCTACAACCGACAAGCCGGTGACGCAGACAGCGGAAGTAGAGGTAAACAGTGCTGTTATTGGATCGCTCCAAGTTCCATCAATTGTGGAAAAGGGCATCATCAGCAATAGAGTACCTGCGAGGATGACAGCGAGAAAGCCCAAAGCAATGGTTCGCGAGACAGTCATTCGATTTTAGATTTTAGATTTTAGATTTTAGATTTGGGATTTGAGATTTGAGATTTTGGATTTGGGATTTGAGAGGGAACCCACAAATATATCGTCGGGCTTGAAATCAGGACATCTCTATCTGGCGAAGGCCGGAGACCGATCGAACTCAATCGCCAAATTCTATGACAACAGCGGGAAAATAACGGTAGAATTCCTTTAATAACTTGCGATCCGGCGATGACATCAACACTTTACCAGCAAATTCAGCAACTTTACGACGCTTCTAGCGGTTTGTGGGAGCAGGTGTGGGGCGAACATATGCACCACGGTTACTACGGCCCGGATGGCAATTTGAAAAAAGAGCGCCGACAGGCTCAGATAGATTTGATAGAAGAACTGCTGGCTTGGGCTGGAGTCCCGTCAGAGAAGGCACTGGGTGAATCTTACCGCATTCTCGATGTCGGTTGCGGGATCGGCGGCAGCACGCTGTATTTGACGGAAAAGTTTAGTTCGTTAGCGCAGCCCTCGAAGAGGATCGCTCAAAATAATTTAAAGTTGGATGGCGGGGTCGATCGAGATTTTAGCCGATCGCCCGAACTCAACAAAACGGGCGCTAGCGTTACAGCTACCGGAATTACTCTCAGTCCGGTACAGGCCAACAGAGCGACCGAACGCGCTAAAATTGCTGGGCTTGAAAGCAATGTGAATTTTTTGGTTGCCGATGCTTTGAATATGCCTTTTCCTGATGAGTCATTCGACTTGGTTTGGTCGCTCGAAAGTGGCGAACATATGCCAGACAAAATTAAGTTTTTGCAGGAATGCTGCCGCGTACTCAAGCCGGGAGGAACTTTGATATTGGCAACTTGGTGTCACCGCCCGCTGGGAGAAACGGCGGGTGAATTAAGTGATGAAGAGAGAAAGCAATTGGCAGAAATTTACCGGGTTTATGCTTTGCCTTATGTGATTTCTTTGCCGGAATATGAGGAAATTGTCCGCAGTTTGCCTTTGACAAGTATTCGCACCGCTGATTGGTCAAAAGCTGTTGCTCCTTTTTGGGATGTGGTGATCGATTCTGCTTTGACTCCGAGCGCGATTTGGGGTTTGCTAACGAGCGGTTGGACGACTATTCAAGCAGCACTTGCTCTCGGATTGATGAGCCGTGGATATCAGAGCGGGTTGATTCGTTTTGGAATGATTTGTGCTGTAAAATAACAGGCATATATCAGAGAAGTTTTGAGTCTTGAGTTGATGAGTAAGGTGCGTATTACGCACCCTACAGAATATTATTTGTTTGGCGTGGGTGTGAGATTTATGGGCAATGATTCGATTGGCAAGTCTTGGATTGATAAAAATGGCTCGGCTCCGCAAAGCTGGGTGAGGGCATTTTGGGAGTTTTCTCGGCCACACACAATTGTGGGTACTAGCTTGAGTGTATTGGCTTTGTACGCGATCGCCCAAAGCACGAGGCTGTTTGTGAATCCTATATTTTTGCCCCTAGCTTTTGCCTGGTTGGCTTGCATTTGCGGCAATATTTATATTGTGGGATTGAACCAGTTAGAAGATGTTGAAATTGATAAAATTAATAAGCCGTATTTGCCGATCGCGTCGGGAGCGTTTTCTAGGAAAACCGGGGAATTAATTGTAATTGCAACGGGAATTATAGCAATTTTGACTGCTGTTTTACAAGGCCCGTTTTTGCTGGCTACTGTTGGTGTTAGTTTGGCGATCGGGACTGCTTATTCTCTGCCGCCAATTCGGCTGAAGCGGTTTCCTTTGTGGGCGGCGCTGTGCATTTTTACGGTGCGGGGCGCGATCGTAAATTTAGGGTTATTTTTGCACTTTAATTGGGTGTTGGGTTTGGGAGGGGCGAAAAGCGCTTTTTCTGGCTGGAGTTTGGAGAGTGTGTCTTTTGAGATTCCTGCGGAAGTTTGGGTGCTGACGGTTTTTGTTGTGGTGTTTACGTTTGCGATCGCCATTTTTAAAGATATCCCCGACATGGAAGGGGACAAGCAATATAATATTACTACGTTTACGATTGAGCTGGGCAAGCCGGCTGTCTTTAATTTATCTCGCTGGGTGTTGACGGTTTGTTATTTGGGCGCGACTTTTGCGGGAGCGATCGTATTGTCTAATGTTAATTTAGTGTTTCTGGCAGTTTCTCATTTGGCGGCTTTGGGTTTGATGTGGTTTTGGAGCGCGAAAGTTGATTTGGACGATAAAATAGAAATTGCGGCATTTTATCAGTTTATCTGGAAGTTGTTTTTCTTAGAATATCTGATTTTCCCCGCAGCTTGTTTGTTGGGGTAGAAGTTCGGCAACTGATTGTGTAACGGATGTAACGGATGTAACGGATGTAACGGATGTCACTCCGATGGAAGGGGGAAGAAGCAAGAAGGAAGTCGGAAGTTCGGCAACGGATTATGTAACGGATGTAAAGGATAGAAGGAAGAAGGAAGAAGGAAGAAGGAAGAAGGAAGAAGGAAGAAGGAAGAAGGAAGGAAGAGTTAACACATTAGAAGAAGTTGGCAATTACCAGTTAGCGAACTCCCAAACAACTAAGACAACTATGGCTTCTCAAAAAAAATTGCGGAAATCTGCCTGTACACTGGGTGCCGAAGACTCTTTGAAATTAGCTTGGGAACATCACCAAGCGGGACGTTTGTTAGAAGCTGAGAATTTGTATCGGCAAATAATAGAAGTGCAGCCGGAATCAGCAAACGTGCTGTGTTTGTTGGGAATAGCGGCGAGACAGCAGGGAAAGATTGCAGAGGCGATCGACTTTTACGAAAAGGCGATCGCCCAAAACCGCGATTTTGTAGAAGCACATTTAAATAAGGCTAATCTTTTGCTCGATGTAGGCGAGTATCAAAGGGCGATCGCCAGTTACGAACAAGTCATCAAAATCCAGCCCAACTCCGCACTCGCCTACAATAATTTGGGCTGGTCAAAACAGCAATTAGGCGAAATAGATGCAGCTATTTTATATTACCAAGCAGCGCTGCGAATTGACCCCAATCTGCACGAAACAGCGCACAATTTAGGACATATATTTAAACAGAAGAATTACTTAAATGAGGCAATTGCCTGTTACCAGCACGCTTTAAAAATCAATCCAAATTTGACATATTCCCTGATGGGTTTGGGAACAGTTTGGCAGCAGCAAGGTAAATTAGCAGAAGCTCTCAACTGCTACCAGCAAGCGGTAAAACTAGACCCCAACAATCCCGAAGCTCACAACAATGTAGGAGCATTTTTTCACGAACAAGGCAATGCAAAAGCAGCAATATCCCACTACCGACAAGCCCTAAATTTAAAGCCAGATTTCGTGGAGGCTATTAATAATCTCGGACACGCTTTGGTCGATTTAGGAGAATTTCAAGAAGCTTTTTCTTGTCACAGTCGAGCCTTGGAATTGCAGCCAGAAAACGCGATCGCCCACCTGGAATTCGCCTTAACTTTGCTATTGTTCGGAGATTTTCAGCGCGGTTTTGCTGAATATGAGTGGCGGTGGCGCACTCCGCAACTACAACCGAGGCAATTTAAACAGCCGGTTTGGGATGGTTCGGATTTGCAGGGAAAAACTATTTTACTCCACGTCGAGCAAGGCTTTGGCGATTCTATTCAGTTTATTCGCTACGCGCCGATTCTTCGCAGCCGAGGGGCTAAAGTTATGGTGGCTTGCTATCCAGAACTGATGCGGTTGTTTGCGACAGTTGCCGGCATTGAATATTTATCAGTTCGTTTGGAAGGTTTACCAGAATTTGATGTTCACGCGCCGCTGATGAGTTTGCCGCGAATTGTGGGGACAACTCTGGAAACAATACCAGCAAATGTTCCTTATTTATATCCGCCTGCTGAGTGCAAATTTGCGCTTTCTTCTGATGCCAAGTTGAAGGTAGGGATTGTTTGGGCGGGAAGTCCGAAGCGCCGGAAAGACAATCAGCGTTCTTGCAGCTTGAGCGATTTTATTCGATTTTTGGATGTTCCGGGAATTGCTTTTTATAGTTTACAAAAAAACTTGTCCGAGAGCGATCGCACTTTGTTACACCAACACTTAGTGCCGGATTTAACTCCGCATTTGAACGACTTTGCTGATACCGCTTCGGCTATATCTCAACTGGATTTAGTCATTAGTGTCGATACGGCTGTGGCGCACTTAGCTGGTGCTTTAGGAAAACCGGTTTGGGTGCTGCTTTCTTTTGCTCCTGACTGGCGTTGGCTGCTGGATCGCGAAGACAATCCTTGGTATCCAACTGCGAGGCTTTTTCGCCAAAGTCAGCCGGAAAGTTGGCAAGAATTGTTTGAGGAAGTACAGGCGGCTTTGAGTTTATTTGCGATCGCCAATACTGCTAGTTATTCCGAGGAGTCTGCCAAAGATTCGCTTGACTTCGTTTCACTCGCAATGACGGCTAATCATAAGCCTGACCTCGATTATGTAGCTGTCAAAATGACAGGTGCAAGCGTAGTTCAAGAGAGTAAACAAATATTTGCGATTGCGAGCGAAGGGTTAGCAGAAGGCTCTGCAGCTAAGCAATCGCAGGGGATTGAGACATCGATTGCGATCGGAAACAGCGGGGAGAATTTGGTTGTTTTAGAGGATTTATTGCGGCAAGCAGAGCATTTAATGGAAACAGGCGATCGGGAAGAGGCGATCGCCCTTTACGAACAGATTATATCTCTTGAGCCAAATTGCGTTCAAGCGCGGATTAATTTTGGTTTTCTCAAGCAAGAAAAGGGCGAATTAGAAGCCGCTATCCCGCACTACCGAGAAGCTTTAGCCATCGCTCCAAATATTCCTCAAACAGCTTACAACTTGGCCAAGATTTTTGAGGAACAAGGTCAAGCGGAAGAGGCGATCGCACATTACGAGCAAGCTCTTGTAGCTCAACCGGATTTCGTACCTGCACTGATTAATTTAGCCGTGGCGCTGCAAGAAAAAGGCGAACTTTTCAGGGCGATCGAGCTGTACCGGCGAGCGCTGGAAATTAATCCGCATAGCTGGGAAGCTTACAACAATCTGGCAACTGTTTTGCAAGAACAGGGCAATTTAGAAGATGCGCTGGAGTATTATCACAAAGCTCTAGAATTGCTGCCGGATTTTGTGGAAGCTATCAACAATTTAGGCAGGACATTTCTGGAAAAAGGTGCGGTAGAAGATGCGATATCCTGCTACAGACGAGCGATTCATTTAAATCCAAATCATGCTAGCGCTCACCTGAATTTATCCTTGGCTTTGCTGTTGGTGGGAGATTTGGAAAATGGTCTCGCTGAATACGAGTGGCGCTGGCAAATTAAAGAATTTCACACTGGTCATTCCTGTTTTTTGACGGGGCCGGATAATAGTGTTTCGGCAAGAGAATACCGGCCTCTATGGGACGGTTCTGATTTGCTGGGAAAGACTATTTTGCTGCACGCCGAACAAGGTTTAGGTGATTCGCTTCAGTTTATTCGCTACGCTGCGATCGTCAAAAATAAAGGCGGTAGGGTTATTGTGGGCTGTTACCCGCAATTGCACCGTTTATTTGCAACGGTTGAGGGCATTGATTTGCTAATAGTTAAAGGGGAGCCACTGCCGGAATTTGACGTGCAAGCGCCGATGTTGAGTTTGCCCTATATTCTTGGTACAAATCTGCAAACAATCCCGGCAAATACTGCTTATTTATCTCCGCCAGCGGGTGCTGAATTTGGACTTTTGCCCGATCGCACTTTGAAAGTTGGGATTGTCTGGGCGGGGAATCCAAAACACCGCAAAAACAAGCAGCGTTCGTGCAGTTTGAGTCAGTTTCTGCCGCTTTTGGACGTTTCGGGGGTAAGTTTTTACAGCTTGCAGAAAGAGGTTTCTGAGGCCGATCGCGCGCTGTTGAATCAAAGGTCGATCGTAGATTTGAGCCCGCATTTTGGCGATTTGGCCGATACTGCTGCTGCGATCGCCAAACTGGATTTAGTCATTAGCGTCGATACCGCTGTCGCCCATTTGGCGGGGGCTTTGGGCAAACCAGTGTGGATTTTGCTGGCGTTTTCGCCGGATTGGCGGTGGCTGTTGCAGCGCGAAGATAGTCCTTGGTATCCGACGGCGCGGCTGTTTCGCCAGCATCAGCGGGGCGACTGGGAGGACGTTTTCGATCGGGTGGCGGAAGCTCTAGGCGCGGTTGCTGCTGCATTTGTCCCGTCGGATGGGGCGGATGCAGAGTTTCGGTTGGGCGTGGATTTGCAGCAGCAAGCCGATTGGGGCGGTGCGATCTCTTGTTACGAGCGAGCGATCGCGATCGATCCTAATTACGCAGCCGCGCACAGCAATTTAGGCGTTGTTAAACAGCATACCGGCCAGCTAACAGAGGCGATCGCGCACTACCGACAAGCCCTCTTCATCGACGGTAATTTGGCGGAAACTGCGAGCAATTTGGGCAGCGCGCTCGCGGAAGCAGGGGAGACTGAAGAGGCGATCGCAGAATATCAGCGGGCGCTTTCTTTGAACCCGAATTGCGCGGAAGCGCTGATTAATTTGGGCCTGTTGCGGGAAGAGCAAGGGGATGTGGCGGAGGCTATAAGCTGCTACGAGCAAGCGATTCAAGTCAATCCTAATTGCGCGGCGGCTTATTTGAATTTGGGAATTGCTTTGGAGGCACAAGGGGAGGATGCGATCGCGAATTACGAACGGGCGATCGCGAATTACGAACAGGCGATCGCGATCGCTCCCAATGATGTGGAGGCTTTGCAGCATTTAGCATACGCCTCGATCCGACAGGGCAAAATTTCCGATGCGATCGCATACTACGATCGAGCTCTGGCGCTGCAACCGGATTGGGCAGAAACTGATCTCGCTTATCTGAGTTCACTGTCTAGCCCAGATAAGTTGGATGAGGATTTAGCTGTTTGCCAGCAAGCGATTCAGGCATCGCCAGCCAGTGCACAGGCTCACGGCAATCTGGGAATTGTCCTGCACAAACAGGGCAAAATTGAAGATGCGATCGCCTGCTACCAGCAAGCTTTGAGGCTGAAACCCGACTTTCCACAAGCTTTGAACAATCTCGGCAAAGCTTTTGAGGAAGCGGGAAATATGGCAGAGGCGATCGATTGTTACCGTCGGGCGATCGTACTCAAACCCGGTTATATCAATCCCCTCACCAGTTTGGGAAGTGCTTTGCACGATCGCGGACAATTTGCGGATGCTCTCACCTACTACAGCCAAGCAGTTAAATTTAATGTCGCTAGCCCCGAATCTCACCTAAATTTAGGTTTAGCTTTGCTGCTGGCGGGAGATTTTCAGCGTGGTTTTTGCGAGTACGAATGGCGACTCCTAGTTAAAGAAAAACAGTTCCGGCGCCACAACTTTATTCAGCCGGTTTGGGATGGTAAAAATTTGGAGGGAAAAACTATTTTGCTTTGCCCGGAACAGGGTTTAGGCGATGCAATTCAGTTTATCCGCTATGCAGATTTAGTCAAACAAAAAGGCGGTAGGGTAATTGTTTGGTGTTTGCCGCACTTGCAGCGCTTGTTTGCAGAAGTTTCTGGAATCGATGCGTTAATAGTTAATCCAGAGGATGCGCCGGATTTTCAAGTGCGCGCGCAGCTCATGAGTTTGCCTCATCTTCTGGGAACAACTTTAGAAACTATACCCGCCAAAGTTTCTTATTTAGCTCCGCCGCCCGGTTGGGAATTTACTCTCAATCCAACTACTAATTTGAAAGTGGGAATTGTATGGTCAGGAAATCCTAAAAATTCCCAAAATAAGGTGCGATCGTTACCGCTAAAATTGTTGACAAAACTGTTAGATATTCCGGGAGCAGATTTTTACAGCTTGCAACAGGAAATGACAGCAGACGATCGCGCTTTGTTAGAGCAAATAGCCGTAACAGATTTAAGCTCTTATTTGCACGACTTGGCGGATACTGCGGCGGCAATCTCGGCTCTGGATTTAGTGATTTCTGTAGATACTTGTGTGGCACACTTGGCTGGTGCTTTGGGCAAACCCGTGTGGATTTTGCTGTGTTTTGTGCCGGATTGGCGGTGGATGTTGCAACGCGAAGATAGTCCTTGGTATCCCACGGCGCGGCTGTTTCGCCAGTCTACAGCGGGAGATTGGGAAGGAGTTTTAGAACAAGCTGCTTTGGCGCTGAGAGAAAGAATTGTCCAGCATAAACCAGCTATACCGCCCAGAGAAAGTCTAACCAATATTGAATTATATCAAAGACAGTTTAATCAGGGAAATATTCTCAAGGCGCAAGGAAGATTTGCCGAGGCGATCGCTTATTTTAAAAATGCTTTGGTTTTGCAGCCAAATTCGATAGAGACCGCCACGAATTTGGCAGTGACGCTGCACCAAACAGGCGATTTAGCCGAAGCTGCCACCTATTATCAGCGCGCGAGCGAAATTGACCCTAACTGCGCTCAATCTCACAATAACTTGGGTATTTTGCTGCAAGATCAAGGCAATATAATGGCTGCTATATCTTGCTTTCAAAAGGCGATCGCCCTGAATCCGGTTTACGTCAAAGCTCTCAACAATCTCGGCGCGATACTCCAGCAGCAGGGCGAGTTGCCAAGTGCGATCGCGTGTTTTCATCAAGCACTTTCTGTCAATTCCAATTACGTGCCGGCGCTGGTAAATTTGGGTGCGGCGATGCAAACACAATCTCAGCTAGACGAGGCTCAACGGCTTTACGAGCGGGCAATTGAAGCAGAACCTAACAATCCTGCAGGACACTATCACCTGGGAACGTTACGCTTGGGGGCGGGAAAAATAGAACAGGCAATTTCTAGCTTGGAACGAGCCATATCTTTGAACCCTAATTATCTAGAAGCTCTTACTAATTTAGGCAGTGCTGTTGAACAATTAGGAGACGTAAATCGAGCAATTTTGTGTTACAGTAAAGCTCTCGAACTTGATGCAAATTGTGTTAAAAGTCACTTCAATTTAAGCTTAGTTTTGCTGTTAACTGGGGACTTGCCGCGCGGTTTAGCAGAATACGAGTGGCGGTGGCAAACAGAACAGGCGAAAAAATTGCCACGGTTGAATTTTAATCGACCAGTTTGGGATGGTTCAGATTTGAATGGGCAAACTATTTTGCTCCGATCCGAACAAGGTTTGGGCGATGCTATTCAATTTGTGCGATACGCAGCCATTGTGCAGCGAAAAGGCGGCAAAGTAATCCTTTCTTGCTATCAAGAACTGAAGCGTTTATTTAAGCAGATTCCTGGCATCGAACAAGTGGCGGTTCGGATGGATGAATTGCCCGATTTCCAAGTGCAAGCACCGCTGATGAGTTTGCCTCATATTCTGGGAACAAATTTAGAAAATATACCCGCAAATGTTCCTTATTTAGCTGCGCCGCCGCATTGGCAATTTTCTCTAAATTCCGATGGCAATTTCAAAGTTGGGATTGCGTGGGCGGGAAGTTCGGAACATTTGAAGGATTTTCAGCGATCGAGCGATTTAAGCTATTTCCTGCAATTGTTAGATGTTCCCGGTGTAAGTTTTTACAGTCTTCAGAAAGACTTATCGCCTGAAAATCGTACTTTGTTAACTCAAATTCCCGTGATAGATTTGAGCGACAATTTGAACGATTTTGCCGATACTGCGGCGGTGATATCGCAACTAGATTTAGTAATTTGCGTGGATACTGCGATCGCGCACTTAGCCGGTGCTTTGGGTAAACCCGTATGGATTTTGCTGTGTTTTATGCCGGATTGGCGGTGGATGTTGGAACGCGAAGATAGCCCTTGGTATCCGACAGCGCGGCTGTTTCGGCAGCAAACACCGGGCGATTGGGAGGAAGTATTCGATCGCGTAAAAACAGCCTTGCTAGAGAGCATAAAAACAGCCTTGCTAGAGAGGGCGAGCACGGGGGCACCGCCCCTACAATCTACTCGTTTCCAGGCTGTGCCTGGTAACGGAGATACCGAAGCTTCGCCTCGATTTGCCTTATCGCCGCCACAGGTACAATTTTACATAGCAAAGGCCTTAGAAAAACAAGGTAAAAAAGCAGAGGCAGCCGCTCGTTATGAACAAGTAATTGCCGCCTCACCCAGCCACGCAGAAGCCCACAGTTGTTTAGGTTATCTCAAACAGGAAAACGGGCAAATAATCGAGGCAATTTCGCATTACAAACAAGCGCTAGAAACCGATCCCAATCTGAGCGAAACAAACTTATATTTGGGTTCCGCCCTCGAAGAACAAGGAAAAGTCGCAGAGGCGATCGACTTCTACAATAAAGCAATTCAACTACGTCCCAACTCGCCAAATTGGCGCTTGAGACTAGCCTTAGCTTTGCTCTTAACTGGAAATTTTGAGCGTGGTTTTGCGGAGTACGAATCGCGCTGGCAAACTCAACAATTGGATCCGCGCTCTTTTGAGAAACCACTTTGGGACGGCTCTGATTTGCAGGGAAAAACAATTTTATTGCACCCTGAACAAGGTTTTGGTGATACGATACAATTTATCCGCTACGCAGCTTTAGTTAAGCAAAAAGGCGGCAAAGTTATTGTGGCTTGTCATGTCTTGCTGAAGCGTTTATTTGAAGGAATTGCCGGAGTCGATCGAATTGGAGTCAAGCCGAGCGATTTGATTGATTTTCAAGTGCAAGCCCCGCTGCTAAGTTTGCCCAGAATTCTGGGAACTACTTGGGAAAATATACCGGCGAATATTCCTTATTTAGCACCGCCACAGGATTTTAAATTTTATTTAAAGCCGAACAATAAACTCAAAGTAGGTATCGTGTGGGCGGGCGGCCCGCTGCACCGCAACAACCATCGGCGATCGTGTAAATTGAGCGATTTTGTGAATTTTTTAGATGTTCCTGGAGCTAGTTTTTATAGCCTTCAGAAAGATTTATCACGGGGCGATATTACTTTATTAAAGCAACACCAAATTGAAGATTTGAGCGAACATTGCGTCGATTTTGCCGACACCGCAGCAATTATTTCGCAACTCGATTTAGTAATTTGTGTAGATACTTCTGTCGGGCATTTGGCTGGTGCTTTGGGCAAACCAGTCTGGATTTTGCTGTCTTTTGTGCCCGATTGGCGCTGGATGCTGGAACGCGAAGATAGCCCTTGGTATCCCACTGTGCGTCTGTTTCGCCAGCAAAAAGCCGGTGATTGGGATGGAGTGTGCGATCGTATAAAAGCAGCCTTGCTAGAGAGGGCGGGCACGGGGGCACCGCCCCTACAATCTACTCGTTACCAAGCTCTGCCTGGTAACGCATATTCAGAGGCTCCGCCTCGGCTTCAACCCCCAGAAACTCCCCCACAAATTACCGGAATGGGCATCAGTTGGCCGATCGGCATCACCAGCGGCTGGGGAATTTACGCCCTGAATTTAACACTACAACTGCGGCAAAATCCTGCCTGGGAAGTTGCACTTTTAACACCGCCATCAATCACCTCAGAATCGATGAATCCGCTGCATAAATCGCTGTTGTTACCTGTCATTGAAAAGCACAAAAGTTTTCAGGAATTAGTAGCAACCAATTCCGACAAACAAATCAGTTGTAATTTTCCCGTACTTTACGCTTTAGGGAATAATTTAGCATCCTCTGGAGTTGACAATCAAATTACCAGCGATTGTCAAATAGGAGTCATATTTTTTGAAGACACGCGAATCACAGCAGAAGCACTAGAAACAGCCAAAAAATATAGCGTGATTGTCGCCGGTTCTAACTGGAATGCCGATGTTTTGAGAAGCTGCGGCTTGACTAATGTGGCGATGGTACATCAAGGAATTGACCCAACAATTTTCCATCCTGCACCCAAATCTAATCTATTTGGCGATCGCTTCGTCATTTTCTCCGGCGGCAAACTGGAATATCGCAAAGGTCAAGATATTGTAATTGCCGCTTTCAAACGATTTCGCGCCAAACATCCAGAGGCTTTGTTACTAACAACATGGCACAACTTCTGGCCTCAGTATATGTTAGGAATCGAACAAACCGGAAACGTTGCGGGACTTCCCAATATCAACCGCGACGGAAGTTTAGGAATTTCTCAATGGTTAGTGGCTAACGGTTTGCCAGTTGACTCTTTTATCGACATAGGCTTAATTCCCAATCACCTCACCGGACAAATTTTGCGAGAAGCCGACTGCGCTGTTTTCACCAACCGCTGTGAAGGCGGTACTAATTTAGTCGCGATGGAAAGTATGGCCTGCGGAATTCCGACTATTTTATCAGCAAATACTGGTCATTTAGACTTGATTTACAGCCACATTTGCTATCCTTTATGGAGTCAAGGACGAGTTAAACTAACTCCTCCTTTTTCCGGTGTAGAAGGTTGGGGAGAGTCTGATGTGGCAGAAGTTGTCGAGGCTTTGGAGCAAGTTTATACTAATCGGGAACAAGCTAAAAGTCGCGGTTTAGCAGCGGCTAATTTCATGCTGGATTGGACTTGGGAAAAACAGGTTAAGCGCTTTCTTGATGTCATATCAAATTCGCTTTAACAATCATATTTTTACGGCCAATAGAATTCGCTACCACAGAAACGAAGTTTGTTTTGTGGACTAAATAATAAAGAATCCTATCATGTCCGATCGATCGCCCATAATACAATTGCCGGGGCGGGTTTGTGAGATTGTCCGTTTTTGGCAAATATTATTGGTGAACCCGCCCCTACAGGAATCAGGGTAATCCACCGGACATGATATCAAGATTAACTTGCGATTAGTTCCAATAGCTTTTCAGCATTATTCACGCTTTCCATATCGTAAAGTTCCCGGTTGTAACAAACAATTTGTGCTACTAATTTGTGATGATATTGTTGAGCTTTTTCATTTCTAGAACCATGAACCTGACGATAATTAAGAACTATTTCTCTCGTTCCAAAAAAAGGAATGCTATGTTTGTGACAATTAACCCAAAATTCCCAATCCTCATAACCTTCTTTCATCTCTGCTTTGTAACCGTTGACCAAATTCCAAACTGATTTGTGATACAATGAAGACGGGTGAATCATATTAGATTGCTTGATATTTTCCGGCGAATACAAATCGTAACTGGGTACGGTGCGCTTTTCATTGCCAAACAGTTGATAAGAACCAAATGCTATGCAAGGTACTTTGGATTTTAGACATATTTCTAAAAGACAAATCAAGGCATTGGGATCTAAAATATCATCGGCATCTAAGGGCATTATGTATTCGCCGCTTGCTGCCGATATGCCAGTATTTCTAGCCCTTGATATCCCTTGATTAGCTTGTTCTATTAGCCTAATTTGATGCTGGGGATTTGTTGCTATCAATTTTTTGGCGGCTGTGCTAGTAGTATCTAAGCTGCCATCATTAACAATGATTATTTCCCAATTTTTGTAAGTTTGATTGATAACGCTAGTTACTGCTTGCGACAAAAAATGAGCTTGATTGTAACAGGGAATAATCACAGATATTAAAGGTCGATCTGCCGATTGTGGCGAAGGTGCAACTTGTTTGACACTTTCTGATTGTAAATTCTGTCCCGAATTTCTAGCAGCTTGCAAGCTGTAAAAATAAATCTTGGGATGGACGATCGCTAATTGATTCAGATCGGTATTTTGATACTCATTTACTAACCTCGGATATCCCGACAAGTGCTCTTGTTTAACAAAAATCAAGATATTCTGAGCGTACCAAGGCTCTACTTTGTCATTGTTCCATATTTTTTTTCTCAAGCAGTCAATAACTGCATAGCCGTTTTGCTGAAAGTAATAAACCCAATATTGTGGCCACTGTTCGTTAACGTGTTCGACGCCTCCTTGAAATGGTATCGCAGCAGAAAACAGAATCACTGGTGCTAGTTGAGTGAGAGAATTAACAAAGTTTTCGGCACAGGTAGCCGGTAAATGTTCGGCAACTTCCAGAGAAATTGCTAAGTCAAACTTTCTGTTTATTTGCAGCGGTTGCTTTAAATCGGCGGATTGGAACTGATTTAAAGGAATTTGTAAAATAGTGCGATCGACATAATCGCCATCTATTCCCAAACAATCAGCAATTCCCAACTTCTGAAACGCCGCTAACCAACTTCCCGTACCGCAGCCCACATCCACTACACTTTTAGGTAAAATCGGTTGCAGCAAGTCTAACAGCAGGGGAATAATTTCTCTAGCAGAAGTGCGAGTTCCTTCTCCGATTAATTGGTAAAAATCTCTTGTATAAGATGAGTGTTGGTTTTGATTGGTTTGGCTGGCTGTTGGAGAATTAATTGTCTCTAAACTGCTAATATTGTAACCGTGCAAATGGGCTGGCAACTGCCAGGAAATATTGGGGTCTGGTTGATGTTTTACTGGCTCGACATTGCCCCGCCAAGCAGCACCCATAATTTGCATTGTTTGATATACTACCGTTTGCCATCCCCTTTGCTTCAAGTAATCTAAACCATGAGCAACATCGGGAGCGGTTAAATCGTGAAATAAAATTATTGCATCTTCCTCCGCCAATTTTTCACACGCAATGGCATCATTTAACGGCCCATCACCTCCGTGTTCTCCGTCAATAAAAATTAACGACCATTTGCGGTTGAATTGAGCGGAATATTCTTCTACTCGTTGGGGGCTATAGCCCGGTATTAGCTCGACTGATGTTTGAACGCCCGACGCATTTAGAGCACTTTGAATTGAATCGATTACACTTTGTCTGATATCTTCTCTTTCTAACAGCGGATCGACGACATCTAACTCAACTCCTGCGAGGGCTATGTGACAAGCAGACCAACCCAGCCAGCAACCTATTTCTAAGGCTTTTTTACCTTTGAATTGCAGAGCAGTATTGTAAAGAATATGTGCTTCGTCGCGATTCAAAAACCCGATAAATGGATAGCGCTTGTCTGCATACCAATTATGCGGAACTTCCCGGCGCAAATAAGGCCAGTTACTCGTATTTGGATCGGCAATAATCATATTGGGGAAATAGGAGTCAGGTATAATTATTTGGAACCCTGGCGAGACATAATCCCCTGGATGTAATAAATTATTTTTGCTAATTTCCGGTTGTTGGTAAGTCATTTTGGGTTTTTGAAATATTTGGACTGCTTCCTGTTTTTTAGGTTGGTAACGGACGCTAATTTCCAGTATATCGCCGTCAGTTGCCATCAATTGTACTCGGTCAAACTGCTGGCGGCCAGCTAAATGCAAAATGCTGATCGCCTCCTGCGGCAAGTACGGCTCCACAAAACAGCCTCGCTGCTTGTCCCAAACCGGAAAACCGTTGAATATCCAATTGCACCAAGCTGGGAGCATTTCAGTGAGATTGAACAATTCGCCACTGTAAACAGCGAGGTTGAGGGCAAATTGATCTGTCATGACACAGCCGGATCTTTGCAATCCTTGATTGATTTTTTCTGCCCAGATTTCCCAGTGCAAAGCATCTTGTCGGAGTGCGAAAACTCCGGCATTTAATATCGGATAAGTGTAGAATTTATTAGCAATTTCTTCACCAAAGTTAGCTTCATATTGTTGATAAACCCACGGCAAAAACTGAGGAAGTTGCCCGTACTGCTGCAAGCTTGCCCTGTGAACTTCGGGAACAATTGCCAGCCCCCGGCGCGATGCTCCTTCAACCAACAAATTAATTGCTCTCCAGTCTTGAACCCAAGCATCCGCATCAATCCAAAGGTATATATCAAAATTGGGAAAGTATTTTCGCAAACAAGGTCTAACTAATAGTCCTTTTAAATGTTCTGGAGATTCATTTCTACCGGGAAAATCAAAATCCCAGTCCGGTTTTTTAATAAAAGTTACTTGCCTTTCTAGCCACTGCAACTGTTCGGGAGTGCAGCCGAGATCGAAAAAGCCGATCGCCACATTTTCACCCTCTGGTTTTTCCCGCACCGATAAAATAGTACCTTGCACCAATTCAAAGTAATTTGCATCGGCGGCCGTGATGATGATAATCTGCATAAATATAGGATTGGGCATCGGGCATTGGGCATTGGGCATTGGGCATTGGTTATTTGTTATTTCATAATGGCTCATTCTTCCTTCTGCCTTCTGCCTTCTTCCTTAAATTATACTATCGAGGAGGAATTGTGAAAAACCATAAAGGGAAAGTTTATCTAGTCGGTGCGGGGCCCGGAGATTGTAACTTGATGACAGTGCGATCGCACAAACTGCTATCCCAAGCCGAAGTCTTAATCTACGATGCTCTTATCGACATCCCGCAACTCGAATTAATCCCAGCAAATTGTCGAAAAATCGAAGTCGGTAAACGCGGCGGCAAACCTTCCACCCAGCAGGAAGAAATTAACCGTTTGCTGGTAGAACATTGCCAACTAGGAAAACAAGTAATCCGCTTAAAAAGTGGTGATCCGTTTATTTTTGGTCGTTCTAGTTCCGAAATTCAAGCATTAATCACAGCGGGCTGCGACTTTGAAGTAATACCCGGAATATCCTCCGCCTTAGCCGCACCTTTACTAGCAGGAATTCCCCTCACAGATCCGGTAATGAGTCGCTGTTTTGCAGTGATGAGCGCCCACGAACCGGATGCTTTGGAATGGGAAGCATTAGTGCAGATAGAAACTTTGGTAATATTGATGGGAGGGCGCAATTTAAGCGAGATAATTTGGCAATTGCAAAAGCACGGACGATCGCCCGAAACTCCGATCGCCATTATCCGAAATTGCGGCCGCCCCGAACAGCAAATTTGGCTAGGCACTCTCTTCAACATTGTACAGCAAACAGCAGGTCAATCTCTGTCGCCTTGCGTAATCGTAATTGGGGAAGTAGTTAGATTGCGCGAATATTTAATCCAGCCAGAAAGCACAAATATGATCGATACACCAGTCACCATTAATAACAGCCAATTGCCGCTAGCAGGAAAAACCATTTTAGTCACGCGATCGGTTTCTCAGTCTGCTGAATTTAGCGATCGACTCCAGCAACAAGGAGCCCGCGCGATCGAAATGCCCGCCTTGGTAATTGGGCCCCCGTCCACTTGGGAACCATTAGACAGTGCGATCGCACAATTGTCAAGCTTTCACTGGTTAATTCTCACTTCCCACAACGCTGTAGACTGCTTTTTTCAAAGATTACAAGCAAAAGGCAAAGACGCCCGCAGCTTGTTTGGTATTAAAATCGCAGTTGTCGGGAAAAAAACAGCAGAAAGTTTGCGATCGCACTCTCTACAACCCGACTTTATTCCCCCCAACTTTGTCGCCGATTCCCTAGTCGAGAACTTCCCCTGGCAGGGCGGGCACGGGGGCACCGCCCCTACAAACTGCAAAATCCTATTTCCGAGAGTAGAAAGCGGCGGCAGAGAAGTTTTAGTTAAAGAATTCACCGCCAAAGGAGCGCAAGTAATAGAAGTGCCAGCTTACCAATCTTGCTGTCCCGAAACTATCGATCCGATCGCCCTATCCGCACTCCAAAACCAAGCCGTAAATATCATAACCTTTGCCAGTTCCAAAACCGTGCATAACTTTTGCAATCTCCTCGAAAAAAGCCCAGAATTATCCCTGTCTAAGGATTGGTTGGAAAACGTTTGCATCGCATCCATCGGGCCGGAAACTTCCAAAAGCTGTCAGAATTTATTGGGTAAGTTAGATGTGGAAGCCAAAGAATATACCTTAGACGGATTGACTGAGGCGATCGTCCAATGGGCACAAGCGAGGTTGTAAAATAGTTGTACGATCATTAGGAGGAAAGAAACATGACCGCAAAAGACCAACTTCTTCAAGAACTAGACCAAGTACCAGAACCCGTGCTGCTGAAAGTGCTTGAATTTGTCCGTTCCTTAAAGACTGAAGAAGAACAACAAAAACTAGAAGCCAAAGCATGGCAGGCATATCTAAATTCCGAACACGAAAGAAAGGAGGTTTACCGTCGCCTTGCCAACTCCTAATTTTGTCAGCAAAAGTATGGTTTTAAGTATCCACGCCAGACAGATAGAGAGGTTTGGCGGCACTCCCGGCGTTAGAGATGAAGGTTTGTTAGAGTCGGCTTTGGCTCAACCGCAAGCAACTTTTGGCGGTCAATTTTTGCATTCAACGATTAGCGAACAAGCTGCCGCCTATCTCTATCACATAGCGATGAATCATCCCTTTATTGACGGCAATAAACGATCGGCTTTTGCAGTGACAGATACCTTTTTGCGTTTGAATGGTGGCGCTTTGAATTTGACCGACGATGAAGTATATGATTTAGTCATGCGAGTCGCGCGGGGAACGATGACTAAGGAAGAACTAACCACCGAGTTGGAGTCATGTATTGTTGAGGTTTAATAAGTAAGTTTGGCAGTGCGCTACATTGAGATTAAGTAAGATGCGCCGATAAGCGCCCTACAGTGAAATAGCGAATCGCGGAACAAAAAAGCGAGTAAAGTTATCACTAAAGAACAAAGCCGAGATCCCTTGCGTCAAGCCAGTAATAAAACTAAACAGAAAATAGCACCAACCGCCGATCGCCCTTCCTCCACCAAATCCCGCTACCCAGCTACTAATTAGCAATAGCCATGAATATAAATTTTTCTCGTTACGACACCTTAACCACCCTGCTAGCAGGAACTACCGCAGCCTTAACCATAGTCATCAGTCAGCCCGCGATCGCCAAAACCCCCCAAGAAGTCGCCAGCATTGCCGGGCCGCTGACAGTACAAATTAACAGTGCTCTCGGAGACGGTTCTGGGGTAATTATTGCCAAAACAGGCAAAACTTACACAGTTTTAACAGTCAACCACGTCGTAGAAAAAGCAGACGTGAAATACACCGTTCGCACGTCTAAAGGCAAAAACTATCAAGCAACCTCCGTCACCCGTTTGCAAACCGCCGAAACTGACCCGGATTTAGCCGTAGTCAAATTTGAAAGCCCCGAAGAATATCCAGTCGCGACGATCGCAGATTCCGATCAAGCCGTCATCGGCACTCAAATCTTCGTTTACGGCTATCCCGCTACCGGCGGACTTTTCGGCGCTGAACGAGAACCCGAACTCTCTCCCGGACTCGTTACCAGCCGCCCCAGCAACCGCCCGGAAGGTTACACTTTGCGGTATCAGGCCGTAACTTGGAGTGGCATGAGTGGCGGCCCAGTTTTTGACTCCGAAGGCCGAGTCATCGGTTTACACGGACAAGGGGAATTCGGTTTTGCTCAAACCAGTTCCGGCGAAGTCGCCCCAATTAAAACCGGATTTAACGCAGCAGTTCCCATCAATACATTTATCGCCAAGCTAGTGGCGGCGGGAATAAACAAATCCGAGTTGAAAGTAGACAATACTCCCGCAACGATCGGCCCGGTATCCACCGCCAATCCCCAAGACGCCCAAGCCTATTATTTTCGAGGACTTTCGCTGTTAGATCAAGGAGATGCTTGGGAGGCGATCGCGGATTTCAACAGAGCACTCGCTTTCAAGCCCAAATATACCCCTGAATTGTATTTTAATATCGGTAATGCCCGCACTTTCATCACCGCCGGCTTAGCCCAACTCGAACCCACACGCGGTTCCAATGCTATTCAAGCATACACCCTGGCGATCGAAGCCAATCCCGGTTTTGCCGACGCTTACTACAACCGAGCTTTAGCTTACCTGGACAACAAAGACCAACCGAAAGCAATTGCCGACTTCCAAAAAGCAGCAGAACTTTACAAGCAAGGCGGCAGAACCAGCGCCTATCAAGACGCGCTCAACAGAATCAAGCAATTGCAGTAGACTTACAAGTTAAGAATTAAGAATTAAAAATGGGATTATTCATTTTTAATTCTTAATCACGTTCATACAAACAGCAGGTAAATAACCATGACTGCTATCACCTTAAATCTCAACTCCCTGATTAAACTAACTTCAGAACAGTTTTATCAACTGTGCGAAGAAAACCCTGACTTGAAACTCGAACGCAACGCCAACGGAGAATTAATAGTCATGCCGCCAACCGGAGGAGAAACAGGAAAAAGCAACTCAAAACTTAACTTACAGGTAGGAATTTGGAACGATAGAACTGAACTCGGAGAAGTGTTTGATTCCTCCACAGGATTTACTCTGCCCAATGGCACCGATCGATCTCCTGATGTCTCCTGGGTAGAAAAATCCCGCTGGTCAGCTTTGACGCCCGAACAAAGAGAAAAATTCATCCCGCTTTGTCCCGATTTTGTCATTGAATTAGTCTCGCCCAGCGACAGTTTGAAAAAAAGTCAGGAAAAAATGCAAGAATATATGGAAAATGGCTGCCGTTTGGGTTGGCTAATTAACCGCAAAAAACGGGAAGTTGAAATTTATCGCCCCGGTCAAGATGTGGAAGTTTTACAATCTCCTCTCATTCTTTCTGGGGAAAATGTTTTGCCGGGATTTGTTCTCAATTTGCAAAAAATTTGGAATTAGCAGAATTTAATTTTGACTTATATCATCTTCTGTAAAATAACCTTTACCATTTCTTAGGGAGGAATGCCAGTCCGAGCGATTTGGATTAGGACTCTCAGTCCTCATTACAAACCAATTTTGTTATAATCTTTCGAGGGGACATAATATTAGCTGGAAATTGATAAAATTGTAATTACTCATAAAATTAACTGGCTCGAATTATGGTTCAAACAATTCAAGCTAAAAATGTCACATTAGAAGAATTAAAAACAGTTTTTGACCTTCAACTTGTCACAGACGACCAATTTTTCCGAGAATGGCAAGATGAGTTACCAGAAATTACCGACTTTCAAAAACGACAGCTAGATCAGATGAAAGCGGGTTACTTCAACTTGTTAGAGTATCCGCCGATGCTGGAAAAAACCATTAGTTTGTCAATTGTCTCTCCGCTGTTATTTGCAGGCGAGTTTTATCTGCATCCTTTCTACATTAAACCAGAAAAATCCGTCGAATTTTCCGAAGAAGATGAAGGGGTTATCATCAAAGGCAGCATCGACACTTTAGTTTTAAAAGAGCAGTTGTGGCTGATGGTAATAGAATCGAAACTCGTTTCGTTTTCGATCGAAGCGGGATTGGCGCAAATTTTAGCTTATATGCTGGCAAATCCCAACCCGGACAAACCTAGTTACGGCATGATTGCTACAGGCGGCAGTTTCATCTTTGTCAAATTAGTTAACGGAGAATCACCTCGATATAGCACATCTAAGGGGTATCTCACCCGGAACCCCGGCAACGAACTTTATGACGTGCTCCGCATCCTCAAACGGCTGACTCAATTAGTGATTAGTCAGTAGTTATTGGCAATTGGGAATTGGCCCGCGCAGGGAATTAGGCATTAATCTTCCTTCTTCCCTCTTCCTTCTTCCTTCTTCCTTCTTCCTTCTATCTTCAGAATTACCACGGCGAACCGATCATTGTAAAAGCGGCCCAATAATAAGGATGCGACAAATTTCGATCGCCCCTGGCGGCCAACTCCGACGGCAAAGGCAGAGCTTGATTGTTGCCCGATCGTACCAAATAACCATCTTGCAACCGCACTTCACCCCGCAACATCGCCAACTGCGCTTGCCGCAAAGCCTCAGCCTTAATCGGCGCTGTACGCAACTGCTGGTAAAACTCAGTCATCAGCCCCAAAGTACCGACATCGCTGACATACCACAAACTCGCCAAAGCCGATTTTACCCCCGCGTGCACCGCCAACCCCGCAAACCCCAACTCAGCTTGTTCGTCTCCCACCGCCGTAGTACACGCACTCAAAACCAATAACTCCACCTGCGGGTTAGATAACTTCAACTGATCCAACTGATTCAACCGCAACTTAGTATCCCAAAACTGAATGTAAGAATTTTGGGCCCCCCCAGGCTGAAAATCGCCGTGAGTAGCTAAATGAATAATTTTGTATTGCGATTGATTGCGCTTCTGCTTCAAATTTGCCAAAGTAAAAGCTTCATTAAGAAAAGACGAACCAGGCCAAATCTTGCCCACAATTGTCGATATTTCCAACGGCACCGCAGGCAAAGGATTTTGATCGTATTTGGCGGGAAAATTCGACGCACCCATCGCTAAAACTTCAGAACCCTTAACATCGGCATAGCGAGTATCAGTTAAACTCAAACTCGGAATCAGCCCCAAACTGTACTTTTCTACCAAAAACTGCTTGCCGTCGTAAAGAGCAGCTAAAGGCAAAGTTCGCAAACCGGCATCCATCGAAAACACCAAAGTGTCAATCTTGTTAGCCTCCAATTCCGGTTGCAGCGGTGCAATTAACCACTGGTAAAGTTCCTCGGCAGGTTGCTTGTAATCAACAGCATTCAATCTCCTGGGACTTCTGATAGCATTAGTAAATTCTTTAGCAACTTTGAGCACTGTCTCGCGGCTTGCCGGCACACTTTTAAAAACATTTTTGCCGTCTGGCAACAACAACACAAGTTCTAAATGTTTGTCTTTTGCCCATACGTAAAGGATGGCGGGTTTAACCCCAGTCAATTGATTGACACTGCTGAGAGTATCTCGAATACTTTGCTGTGTGACTGACTTTTCAGTCACAGTGCCCCCAAAGTAACGTTCAAAGTCCCGCCCCTGAGTTCTATCCCTTTGCTGCACTGCGTCGATCGGATTTATTTGCGCGATCGAGTTCGATCGAGAAATCTCAGGAACCCTCACATTCCCGATACCTTCTGACGTTACCGCACTCCCCGGCTTCTGTGGAGTTTTTGCCACGCTGGCGTTTTCTGTCACCGCAGGCGCGGGCAAATTGTCTTTTAACACCGACGGCGATCGCACTACCGGGCCGGCAGCAGTCTGGTTAGACTGCGCCTCAACAGACGCAACAGCAGGTTCTGGCGAGACATTTGCGTTACTGAGCTTTGGCGCAGACACTGGGGGGCCGAGACTCACCTGAGTCACAATTTGTTGAGAATTCTCTGTAGTTTGCAGTTCCACAGTGGTAGTTGGTGCCGGACTCGGCACGATCGCCAGCGGCCCGATCGCAGTTGAGGAAGTGGCAGTATTCGACTTCGAGTTTCCAGTCCCAACAGTCGCCGCCGTGCAGGTTCCCGACGGGCAAGAGCTTTGCAGCAGCGTCTGTGAACCCGATTGAGCCAGCCCTTCTGTAGAAATGCTGACCTGGGCGGGTTCAGCAGCCGTTCCTGTTCCCGGTGGCCGAAATGCTCCCCCAGCCTCGATCGCCACATCGCCGCCGGTATTGCCGCGAGCTTTGATCGAAACAACTTCAACATCTTTCTGGCCAGTAATTTGGCTCGAACCGGCACTTCCCGATTGCGAACTCGAGTTAATCACCCCTGTAACGATCCGGCCCGGCGCAGCAATCGAAATATCTCCCCCGCTTCTGGCACCAAAAGCATCGATATTGCCGGTTTCTACCGCACCGGCGCTGCGAATATTGATAGGGCCCGCCACCCCGGAAGTTGAGCGAGATGAAACCGTACCAGCAGTCAAATTGCCTTGGGTGCTAGTGATATTAATCCCCGCAATCGAGGTAACGTCTCCGACGGCTACAGTACCGCCCATCAGAGAGATCGTGGCGTTATCAGTACCGACGATCGCACCCGTTCCCACGATCGCGCCGGTATCCAACGGCGAGCGAATCGTCATCGGATCTTGAAATGTCACCGCCACTGGCGTGGAATTTGGCGTTGAATTTGGCGTTGGAGAACCAATCGAGATCGCACCGCTACCGTCAGCGCGCCCGATCGTCATCGAAGCAAACCCATTCCGAAAAGTGTTCAATTCAGCAGCAGTCAAGTTCAGAGCTTCTGTATCGCCAGAACCTTGAATTATAATATTTTGACTGGGATCGGCAGGTTGCAGCACCAGATTGCCGTTGCTGGCGATCGAATTTTTGTCACCCGTCAAGTCAATTTCGTTGCCAGTTAAAGTAATATTTCCCGGTGTTTGCGAGCCGCCAGCTTCGATCGCCCCTGCAGTGACTCCATTGCGCCCCGTTAGCGTCACATTCCCCGCGCGATCGCCCCTCGTGTCGATCGCCCCAGCAGTCACCGTACCCTGTGCAGTAACACTCACATCTCCCGCCGAATTGCCTATATCTTCGGGAGGATTGACAGAAGTGTTGATGGTGCGGGCAGTTCCAGTAAGTAGCTGACCGGTTGTGACATTGCCTGCGGTGCTGACGATGCGAATTTCCTGATTGTTGGTAGTGATATTTCCGGTTCTGATATTGCCGTCAGCTTTGAGAGTAATTGAGGCCTTGTCTGCCCCTGTCAGGGAACTTGTAGTAGTGATTGTCCCCAAACCCGCTGGCGATTGAATAATTAGCGGATCGTAAAATGTGAAATCGTTAGCAATCAGAATTGAACCGATACCGTTGCTGCGCCCGATCGTAATTCCAGCAAACCCATTTTCCAAACTTCCGAGGTCGTTTGCGGTCAGATTCAAATAAATATTAGTACCGACATCTCCAGAACCGCCGATCGCAATATTTTGACCAGGACTCCAAGGTTGCAGTACCAAAAAGCCAGTACCGCTGACTGAATTTTTGTCACCTTTAAAATTAATTTCATTACCAGTCAAAGTAATGTTTCCCGAACCCCCTGCGATCGAGCTCACTCCCAGAACATTTCGAGCCGTCACAGTGACATTTCCCGTCGCTTCCGGGCCGCTGGCATCAAGTTTTTGCGCCGTTACATTCAGGCCTTCGAGCAAAATATTTCCGCTGCTGCCAGTGCTGGGATTGGATGAAGAAATCTTGTTGGCAACAGTCGAACCCGGACTAATCAAACTAATATTTCCGCCGTTACTTGACAAATTGCCCGCTGTAATTTGACTTCCCGAAATGGTTATAGCACCGCCAGCCGTGCTAATTGTATCGGCCGCATTCATCGAAAAAGCACCCGCACCATTGCCATCCGCATCTGCTCTAAATGTTACCGAACCAGTAGTTGCTTGAAAGCTCAACTGATTGTCCGCCAAATCAGCAATTGTAATATCATTGAGCGCTTCGAGAACCACATTTGCAGTCGCCGACATACTTTCCAAAGCTCTAGCCGAAATTGTCAGCGAAGGCTCAGAATTGTTTTCCTGTCCTGGTAGCGTTCCTGTTGCCAAAATATTATTGTTAGCAATTATTTCCGCATCGCCCGCAGCTTCTGGGGAATCTGTAATGAAAATATTTTCAGGATCTAACAGCAAAGTCCCCAAACCGTTTGTCCCAGAGGTATCAACAGTACCGTTAAAAATCAATCTTTGCTTACCCGAAACTTCCACAAACCCCCCAACACCTGCGGTTCCCGTTGCAGAAACGCCATTGGCGCTGATGCTGCCCAAAAATGCTGTTGTGTTGTCAGCCCAGACAACAACTCTGCCGCCGTTGCCTGATTCAGTTGCGTTGGCTGCGATCGAACTTTTGCCATCCACGTAAGTCATCCCGGCAGTCGGCACAGTTCCCTCGCCTCGGTAATCTCCCCCGATCCGCACCGTTCCGCCACCGTCCGGGCCCGAAGCCTCAATCTTCGCTCCCAATAGCCCTACCTTGTCACCCAACACGTTGACGCTTCCTCCGACGCCCCCCCTGGCAGACACGTCTGCAGCACCCCCTACCAGAGCATTTCCAGCCCCTGCAGGCACTGTTTGGCCGCCTGTGAGCACCACTTCACCTTGAGCGTTCGTAGTTATACCCGTAGCGTGAGCCACGCCGGGGCCAGAGAGCAGCCGAGGTAAACTCAGCCCAGAGAAGGGAACAGCTTCCGAACCCGACACTGCTGCTGCCGGAGAAACTTCTAAACTCAGCAAAAGTCCGTTTTGACTCAACCGCACCAGATTTTCGCCCGGAACAGCCGCCACAGTAATTTGACCGCCTGGGGCTGAAAGTTGTCCTGTACTGATGACCGTACCGCCCAGCAAAGTCAAATTTTGCCCGGTGCCGACAGCCAAGTTACCGGCATTGACAATACTCCCCGGCTGTGGGCCAAAAGCAAAAGCATTGGGCGTTCCGACGAGGGCCGCGAAGTCGTTCGCCCCAGTACCGTTGAACCAACCGTCGTCAAAACCGATACCGCTAGCGGTGGTAGCCAAAAAAGACCCGGACACGTCGAGTCGGGCATTTGTTCCGAAGATAATGCCTGCGGGATTCATCAGCAACAAATTAGAATTGCCGCCACTAACTTGAATTAGACCATTAATTAAGGAAGCATCGCCCCCGACAACACGGCCGAGGATATTTTTAACGCTTGGGTTGGAGATGAAATTGGCAGTTTCGCCCGAATTCAGATTGAACCGAGTAAAACTGTGGAACAAATTTGCTCCGTCTCTGGAGGTAGTGCCGCCCTGAATGTCGTAGCGAGGAGGCGACGCTGTACGTGGGGCGGTGACATTGGTTCCGGTGCCGTCTGGGGCTGGAGTAATAGATTGTGCCGCAGCAATTTGAGATTGGGGATAAATTGCCACGAGTACCCATCCGTTGCTGTTTTCTTTGAGGAAAACCAGGTTGGGGAAAAAATCTAATATCAAAAATCCAGCAATGGGAATTGCTGCCAAAATCGACCGCACAGCACGTTGAGCATTCATAAGTTTGCCTCGGTCTAGACCTTAATTCGAGTTTAAAATTGAGATTTTAGGTAAAAAAGAGTCGATCGCACCCAATGCTGACACTTCCTAACGCGAACTCTCGATCGCAAATCTTAAAATTTAAGTCTAAATTTGATTGTGTCACCAACATAGCAAAGACTGACAGTAAGTGTCGAAACACAGTTCCGTTTAAACGCCTGAAAATTATGAGCGATCGAATTGTCCGTCTGATCGGTTTAACTGGGGGCATCGCCACCGGTAAAACCGCTATATCTAATTATCTGGCCGATGCCTGTGGATTTCCGATTTTAGATGCCGATATTTTTGCCCGCGAAGCTGTGAGCCCCGGTTCGCCAATACTTGACTCTATTGTAAAACGATACGGCGCGGGTATTTTGCTCCCGGACGGCAATTTAAATCGGCCAGAGTTGGGAAGTATTATTTTTTGTAACGCAGACGAGCGGCAGTGGTTGGAACAACAGATTCACCCTTACGTGCGCCGCCGATTAGTTGAGGAAACTCAAAGCTACATTGCTGCATCGAGTTTGGTATCCCAAGACACACAGGATTTAGGTAAAAAGACTCAAGAAATCGGCTTTTTTCACCAAAAGCTAGAACGAAGTATTGTTGAAAAAAAATCCGGTTTCTGTGCCAAGGTTGACACGTTGACTTTGGTTTTGGTAGTGCCGCTGCTGTTTGAAGCTAACATGACTGACTTGTGTACCGAAATTTGGGTAGTGTACTGTTCACCCGAAGTGCAGTTAGAACGACTAATGCAGCGAGATGGCTTAAGTTACGATCGAGCTAATGCCCGCATTAACGCCCAGTTGCCGCTAGCTCAAAAGTGTCAACAAGCTGATGTTGTTTTGGACAACTCGTCAACCCTCGACTCGCTATTCCAGCAGGTAGATGTGCAACTCAGTCGCTGTGAGATTTGATATTTGAGATTGACTCGGCGATATGAGTTTTAAAACCAGGTTTTTTTAATTTCTGCGCGGCAGTTAGTCCATTTTAGATGTGAGATTTGAGATTGAATCCACGATTTTGCGAAGGGGCTTTTTTCCCTCAACCGCTTTCGACTCCTCCTTGAGAATGGCGCGTCACCGCTCTTGTCACAAAGCCAGATCAGAAAAGATCCGAAAAAATCAAAGATGCACAATTTATTTAAAAATACAAGAGCAACCATTTATGAAGTTAATGTGAAAATTAGGCATTGCCTCCTTTAAGGAATCTCATTCACCAAGATATTTATATGTAATACCAATTCTCCCAACTCTTGCAACAATTATGAGTTTTTGGTTTGTTTACGCTCACGCTTCAGGTAAGGTTCGTCGCTTGGAGATTGTCGCTCTTTTTTAGGATTGGCAGGTGGCGACGCACCCGGAGCGCTACTGTTGCATGAGTTTTGAGAATTAGTATAACGTCCTGATGGCGCGCCTGGGTACTCTCTTGTTGTGTCTGTAATCCCCGGTTGCCACTTCAACTCAATAAATTATCAAGTTAATCATAAAAGTAGTAAAACTTTACAATTGGCGCTTTTTGTTTCTTTCTTGGAAGACTGTTTCAAAAGGATTCCAGGGGCGATACCCTTTTAAATTTTATATTTTAGATTTTAGATTGGGGAATGATTTATAACTACGAGGGCTGGGAATACGGGCCTAGAAGAGTAGCATTTTTTTTGTGAACATGGTCTTGAATTCTGCTGGTTGCCCGCAACTAGCAGAGAACTAGAAATTACCAGCGAAAAAGCGAGCTAGATGAGGGATTTAACCCGCTTTTAACCAAAATTCAAAAAAATTGCAGGTGCCGTCACTTACTAATTGATGATTTCACCACAATTATTTTTTTTATCCTGATAGCAGAGTACAGACTGCGTATCAAGAAGGGAAAATACACCCACCAAAATTTATGATGCGCGTTTACTCTTCCATCCTGATGTCAAGCCTGTTACTGAGTGCTGGCGCAGTTAATGCTCAAAGCTTAGAAACTCGATCGACCTTTTTTGCTCAAGACAACTCTGCTCCCGAAATTTTAACCGCCATAGCCGACTCTCAGACCTTTTACGATAAGGAGCCAGATAATAAGCCGCCACAACGAGGAAGCGGGAGATAAAGCCGAAAAAAGCGATAATTGCAGGGAATTAGGGGGAGAATGGGAGAAAAGAAAATTGGGATAAGAAGAGAAAAATTGAATATTTCGAGCCATTAATTGCGGACTTACGTACTGCGTAGCAAAAAACCGATTTTTCAGCAGTATTTGACGAGTCAAGGCATAATTGTTCGCTATTCCGATTTTTTGGCCAAGCGTCCTCAAGATATCAGACACCACCAACGGGCGGGAAATGTTGCACTCAAAAAAAAAGAAAGGTAAAGCGCGAGTAGGAATCTTACGCTTTACCTTTTTTTTTAAACTTTTGCAGATTTAATCTTCTTCCGCAGCTTCGCCACCAACAACGACATCGCGAATCCGCAAACTCGGGCCGCCGCAGCCCACGGGCAAACCGCTTTGCCCTGCCTTGCCGCAGCCCCCGGATTCATCCCAGTAGAAATCGTCGCCGATCGCCTCAATATCAGCTAAAGTGCTGAAAACATTACCCGAAAGAGTAACATCCCGCACCGGATTGTCTAGTTTTCCGTCGCGGATCATCCAAGCTTCGCCGGCACTGAAAGTAAACATTTCGCCGTTAGTCATGCCGCCTTGCCAATTGCGCGCATAAACTCCTTCTTTGATACCAGAAAATAAGTCAGCAACTGGCGTGTCACCCCGTTCGATCCAAGTATTCGTCATGCGAACGATCGGCGGATAATGATAATTCAAACAGCGAGCATTGCCTGTAGGCGTTTCTCCCAACTTGCCCGCCGTTTCCCGCGAGTGCAGCCGCCCGACTAAAGCGCCGTCTTTAATTAACTGAGTAGTAGTCGCGGGAGTGCCTTCGTCGTCGTAGAAATAGCTGCCCCGGTGTCCCTCTGGCGATGCACCGTCGAAAATTTGCAAGTTTTCTGGGCCGAACTGGCGGCCGAGGGTCATAATTTCCAAAATGTCGGGATTTTCGTAGGCCATGTCGGCTTCGGAAAGGTGTCCGAAGGCTTCATGGACAAACAATCCGGTCAAAATCGGGTCGATGACGACGGTGTAGGTGTTGCCTTGGACGGGGGGTAAGGCTAGGGAATCTACGGCTCTCTGGGCGGCGCTGCGAACTTGAATATCGAGATCCGTTAAGTCTTCGTAAGCTTTGCGGGAACCGGTGGTTTCGCGGCCGGTTTGTACGGTTTCCCCGCTGCGGGCTGTGGCGGCAAAGCGCATTTCCATGTCTGCCCAACCTTGTTCGAGCATGGTGCCTTCGGAGGTGGCGAGGATGATCCGCTGGGTGCTGTCGCCGTAGCGCACGGAGATTGTGGCGATGCGCGGGTCAATGCTGCGGAGGATGGCCGCGTAACGATCGCACAATTGCTTTTTGTCAATTAGGGGAACCAGACGGGGGTCTGTTCCTGTCAGCGGCAGCAAGCAAATGTCTTGTACTGGGGTGACAGGCGCTAGGATCGTTTCTTCTTCGCCGATCAGTTTGGCCGCGGCGATGGCTTCTTCGATTCTTTCGGCGAGGGTGGAAAGTCGGTTAAAACTGGCAAAGCCCCAGCCGCCTTTGTGACAAGCTCTGACTTGGCCGCCAATTGAGACTCCTTCGCTGAGGGTTTCAATTTTTTCGCCCCGCAGCAGGATGTCGGTGCCTTCGGCTTCTTCCAGTCGAATTGCCAGATAATCGACTTGGTGGCGGTAGCGTGCCATTAAGTCTGACAGCAGATTTTTCGAGTCGGCGATCGAGGTGGGCATAAGGAAAGCACGGTGTTTAACTTACTTCATTTTGCACTTTTTTGACAACTCCCCTGCCTAAAGGCGAGGGGATTCTTGGTTCATGGGGACTACTCATGTAGCTTGCCCTCCCCAAAATTCACTGCGATGTGCCCCACCGCTGTATATCCACGCTGCAACACCACTTGGGCGGCTGCAACATCTCGATTCGTTTCATAGCCACACGTTTGGCATTTATGCACCCTTTGAGACAGTTCCTTTTTACCTGTATGGGTTTGGCACTTGGGGCAGGTCTGGCTAGTACCATGAGCATCTACCTTGGCGAAGTACACACCTCGCTTAAAGCAGATATGACTCAAAATGTTGAGAAACTGCCCAAACCCCGCATCTAGGGTGTGCTTACACAGCATCCCGGCTGACATGGCTTTGAGATTCAAGTCCTCGGCAAAGACAGTCTTGGCTCCGTCGCACAAATGATGAGCGGTCTTAAAGTGAAAGTCTTTCCGAGAATTCGAGATGTACTCGTGGTGTTTGGCAATTTGATGGTGAAGCTGACGAAATTTCCTAGAGCCTTTCTTCTTCCGTTTCAGTTGACGTTGCAGCGATTTCAGCTTGCGTTGTCCACCCACAAAGAATCGAGGTCTATCAATCAATTCACCATCAGACGTTGCCAAAAAATGTTCTAGCCCTAAATCAATCCCCAATCCATGCCCTGATGCCGAGACTTGAGGCACTTCAACATCACATTGTAAAGTGAGCATGGCCCAGTAGCCAGATGCCCGTTTCACAACGCGAATTTGCTTGACCTCAAAGCCTTCAGGGATTGGGCGCGATAGGTGCATTTTGACGCTTCCAATCTTGGGCAAGTTGACCCAATGGATGCCATTAAAGCGCTGAACAGATTCTAGATTCAATTGAGGAAACACAAATGAGCGCATCCGCTTTTTGAATCTAGGAAAGCCGTGCCCGCGATCCCACCTTGCCACAAACGCCGCCTCTAACTGGCGCAACACTTGCTGCAAGACATGGGTGTGAGGGAGCTTCAATTCGGGGATTGACTTCTTTGCTTGGGCCAGTGTTTTGCATTGGCCCGCAAAGGTTGGACGCGGTGCATCGGCAGGGATGATGTATTCCTGTTTGATGCTGCACGAGTTGATATCACATTTACGAGAATTTATCCAATCCTTCCGTTCCCGCAACGCAAAGTTATAGACCTTGCGACAGATGTTCAGCCACAGGTCGAATGTTTCGCGTTGCGCGTTGGTGGGAATGAGCTTGTACTCGTAGGTTAGATTCAACATATAACCATTCTACAGCGACTCTGAATAAATAGCAGCTTGTTTATTCAGACTCCTCACTGAAGACATCTTCATTGAAAGTCCCCCTAGAAGGGGAGGCTTGTACCCATTTCTCTGGTCACCGGGCGGGCGATCGTACAAAATACCGCCGCAAGCGCGGAGATTGCGACTTATTGGTACGGTTCTGCCAATATCCTTAGTTGACAAATGTGGATATCCTGTGAGTTAGGAGGAAGGCGCAAGAAATTATGCGGGATTTTTCGATCGTGCTGGTGCTTGACCCGGCCCAAAAACGGATACCGTGCCACGTACTTAAGTCGTGGAAAGATAAAAATTTTAGACCCTAGTTCAATCTCCCAGATTTATCTGTGGGGTAAATCTAAAATCTAAAATCTAAAATCTAAAATCGACTGACTCCTAACTCCTGAACTTTCCTATACATAAATACTTCACCCTTCATGCCTCCGAAGGTGGGTTTATAACTGTGAATACTTACTTTTTACCGACAATAAGCGAAATTTTAGCCTCCGAAGGCCAAGAAAATGACCTCAGTCTCTTTGATGCTAAGTTGGCGGGAGGAAACAACCGCCATCGGTGTCCTGTAAGCCGTGGGGCTTCTCGGCCCAAAGCCCAACAGGAATGGTATGGGGCGATCGCAGCTTTGAATCAAATGCTCGATCGGCAAAAAGCAGGACAAAAAACAGATGCCGATCGAGCAAATGGTCGATCGACAATCTCCAATTCCTGTCAGGGATTGGTGTTGTCGGGGCCATCTTCGGTTTTGACTCACCCCGCTTTGGCCAACGGCTTTGCCAATTGGATTTTTACCAGTATTCCCGACAACGATGCAGCTTTGTGGTCTTTTCGGGCCAGACAAACTTTAGCTTTAATGCCGGCGGCTGATGTGCAAACCTCAGTACCTGCGACGGCCCCGGCTTTGGCTTTGGCAAGTGGCGATCCCTTAGCCAACGAGCAGTTTTGTTTGGTTTTAACTGCTAGTTTTAGCCTGGTGATGGTTTTGGGTGAAAATTCTGCGGGAATTCCGGCTTTTCTATTTTCTTTCGATCCGCAAGTAGTCGCCAAAGCTTGGGAAGTTTTGCGGCGCAGGGTGACTGAAAGCGAATGTTTGCTTGCCAATTCTGACGGTAGCTTCAATTTACCAGTTAGCAAATTAACTAATAATTCTACTAAATTAGACGCGCTGTTCCAGCAGTTTTTTCCTGTGGAGCCCAATTATCAAACAGTGATGCAGTTCAGCCGCTTGCTGTTGCATAATTTGCCAATTGGGAAAGATGAAGCAGGCAGGATAAAGGATGAAAGAAGTGATGATGGTTTGAACCATAGACATCACAAGTTATCGGCTACAGATATCAACTGCAAATCTCCAATGCCTCTCGCTACGAAAGAGGTGGAATTGCTACAGGCGATCGCCCACGAAGTCCGCACTCCTTTGGCTACTATTCGCACGCTGACTCGATTGTTGCTGAAACGTCCCAAACTTGAGCCAGTGGTGGTCAAGCGTTTGGAAATGATTGATGCTGAGTGTACCGCTCAGATCGATCGCTTCGGTTTAATTTTCCGCGCCGTGGAATTGGAAATGTCGCAAGCTAAAAATTCGGGCGTGCAGCTAACAGCAATGTCCCTCGGTGAAGTGCTACAAAATAGCATTCCCCGCTGGCAAAAACAGGCGACTGTGCGAAACCACACTTTGGAAGTTATTGTGCCGAAAAAGTTGCCGGCGGTAGTCAGCGATCCGACGATGCTGGATCAGGTTTTAACTAATTTGATTGAGAATTTTACTCGAACTTTGCCTTCGGGGAGTCGCATTCAGGTGGAGGTGACATTGGCGGGCGATCAGTTAAAGTTGCAGTTGGAATCGGAACACTTACCTGAAGGTAATGTCGCATCGACTTTTGCAGAAGCGGCGAATGCTCCTTTGCGCTCGATCGGGCCTTTGTTGATGGTGCAGCCGGAGACGGGAAGTTTGAGTTTAAATTTGAGCGTGACTAAGAATTTATTTCGGGCTGCTGGCGGGAAGTTGGTAATTCGCCAGCGGCCCCAAAAGGGTGAGGTGATGACGGTATTTTTGCCGCTGCAATAGTGCTTAGTCATTAGTCATTAGTCATTAGTCATTAGTTTTAATCAATGAAAATCTCAATGACAAACTCCGTTCCTTCTCCCAGTGCAGAAATACAACAGTCAATGAGTTTGAGTTGTTTAGTCTCAGGATTAATCAGATATAATCTAGTGCCAATCAGATTCTATCGTCCTATCAATACTTAAAAATACAACAAATTTCACAGCCCACGAACAGCTAACAGTTAACAGTTAACTGTTAACTGTTAACTGTTAACCGAATTCATTTAACCGAATTCATTCTGGCTTTCAAGGCATCTCGCGCTTGTTCTCGATCGTCAAAATGGACTTTTTCGGTGCCCAAAATTTGATAATCTTCGTGTCCTTTCCCTGCAATCAGCACGCCATCTCCCGGTTTAGCGTCCATAATAGCAGTGCGAATTGCAGCGGCTCGATCGCACATCACTATCGGCTTTACTGTGGCGGGAATTCCTGCTAAAACATCCTCCAAAATGCGATCGGGATTTTCCGTGCGCGGATTGTCGGAAGTAACAACAGCTAAATCGGCTAATTCTGCCACAATTTTACCCATGATCGGCCGCTTAGTGCGATCGCGATCGCCACCGCAGCCAAACACGCAAATCATCTTACCCGGAATAAACGGCCGCGACGCCTTCAACAAGTTCTCCAAACTGTCTGGAGTGTGTGCGTAATCAACAATAACGCTAATATCTTGGTCGGGACTAATTTGCACCCGTTCCATCCGTCCCGGAACTCCCGAAAACTGAGATAATTTCTCCACAATTGCGGACAAATCTAAACCCAATTCTAAAACAGCACCAACAGCAGCCAACATATTTGATAAATTGAACTGACCGACTAAAGGCAAAGAAAAAGCTGTTTCACCCTTGGGAGTGTGCAGCATTCCCGTAACTCCATTAGGCTGATACTGCAAATCTGAAGCATACAAATCTGCCGTTTTGTCGCTAGTGCTGTAACTCCAAACTAGGTCAGATTTGAGGGTTTCAACTATCCGCTGCCCGTAGGTATCGTCAATATTAATCACAGCGCGATTTGCGAGGTAATCCGAACCAAACAAAAGCGATTTAGCCTCAAAATAATCTTCCATATCCCGGTGATAATCGAGATGATCTTGAGTCAAATTTGTAAAGACAGCAACTTCAAAACTACACCCCAAAACTCGCTGTTGCGCTAAAGCGTGGGAACTGACTTCCATTACCCCGTGTTTGCATCCGGCGACTACAGCTTCTGCTAATTGCTTTTGCAGGTCAACTGCAAAAGGTGTGGTGTAAAGTGCAGTTTGTTGGAATCCCGGCCAGCGAGTATAAAGCGTACCAAAAATTGCCGTCGGCAACTGCATTTCATTGAGCAAAAATTCGATTAAATGAGTTGTTGTAGTTTTGCCGTTAGTGCCGGTAACGCCGACAAGTTTTAATTTGCTAGCTGGATTGCCGTAAAAAGCAGTGGCTATTTGACCGCAAACTTGAGCCATATCGGCTGCTGCGATGACGCAGGGAACCTCTTCTAGCCCCTTGCTAAGGGGGGAAGGAACCTCTTCTAGCCCCCCCTTGCTAAGGGGGGGTTGGGGGGGTGTCTTCTCGGCTGCTTGGGTGGAAATTATGGCGGCAACTGCACCAGATTTGATCGCACTTTGCCAAAAATCTCCGCCATCTACCCGAGTTCCCGGCATTCCCAAAAACAAATCGCCCGCCTGACAAGCGTGGGAATTAGTGGATAAACCCTTGACTTCGACATCGAGGGCGGGATGTTGGGCGTCAAAGGAAATGCTGGGAACTGCTGCTAATAATTCTCTCAATTTCATCTGAAAAACTCCTCACTTGGATGTCTTGAATATGACTGGCGGAACACATTGTTTGAGCCACTCTCTACAGGTTTTTGCTGTGGGCGGTGCAAAGCCTAAGTTTTTTTGGTGCGCGGTGTAAAAGCTCTCGCCCTAGAGTAAGCTGCACACCGAGCACCCCGAAGTCAGGATTAAAACCTGAGTTTTTGGGTAAATTGTATTATTGTGACAGATCGATTTGCAAATATTTCTGTAACATTTGCTCCAATTGGGCGACACTACAGCGGGGAGAAGGACGGGGTAAAAGTTCTTCAGGGGAGAATGCAGCCTCGCCAGCAGAATTTGTTGGTTGGGGCTGCGCTTTAAACAAAACTGGAACTTCGTACTGATAAGCTTGAAACCAGTCATCGCGTTCGGTAATATCTCGGACTTCGAGTTGAAACTTCAGGCTTTCAATCTGTTCGAGTTTTTCTTGCAACCCTTCGCACAAGTGGCATCCGGGTTTGGTGTACAAAATCAATCGCATCATAAGAGTACAATTAAACTCGATCTTAAATTATCAAACCTGCGATCGCCATTGGGCTAACTCAACGCGAGTAAGACACAACTCACGGCTTTATTGGTCGCAATGCGCGATCCGATGTTATCTTAGCATTGACGGCAAACCGATTACGGTAATTTGCCATCTCAATGTAAATACAGGTCGATCTATCCATACACTCGGTCAGTAAAAAATGCAAATTACGCCTGAAATTTCTGGGAAAATTAAATTATTACGTCTCCCCCTAATTATTGGGATTGTTACTATTCACTCGTCTATAAATTCTGTGGGATATGCTGACAATTTTTTCCAGACTTTTATTGCGAGCACTTGGGGTGGTTCCTGCGTTTCTTTTTTGTTTGTTATTTCAGGATTTCTTTTTTTCAAAAGTTTTAACTTATCGCTAAATTCTTACCAAGAAAAGCTCAAGTCTCGGTTTTGGACTCTCCTGGTTCCCTATTTATTTTGGAACTTAGCTTTATTGGCAATGGTCTTAATTGTCTTGAACATACCGGCAACAACTTCTATTATTCAAGGTCATTACAAAAAATACATTGAAGACTACAGCTTCGCCAATTTTATAGATTGTTTGACGGGGTACAGAAACGGTTATCCGATCGCATTTCATTTCTGGTATGTCCGGGACTTAATCGCGATGGTGATTCTATCTCCGGTATTTTTACTGGTAGCTAGAAAGATACCCTATCTAGGTTTGGCTTTGTTTGCCGCGCCTTGGTTGCTGAAATTACAACTTGGTTTTATTAAAATCCAGTGGTTGGGGCCACTGTTCTTTTATTTGGGATGTCTGATTGCTGTTCAAAAATTGGATTTAACTTGGATCAATCGACGAAAAAGTTTGATCGTAAGCATATACTTAGCGATGGCTGTTGTGCTGGCAATAATGAAAACATCCGAAATAGAAACTTTCCAACACCTGTTTGAATGCTGCACCAGAGTAGTAGGTACGATGGCGATTTGGTGCGCTGCCGATTTGGTAGGTGGGAAGCTGCAAAAGGTGTGTTTAAATCTTTCGGGTTTGGCATTTTTTGTTTATGCTTCTCACGAACCGACGGTAACAGTTTTGAAGGAAGTTTTTGAGAAATTGTCAAAAACGCCAAATTCGATAACTGTCATGATACACTATTTGTTGATATTGACAATTTCCACTTTACTAACGCTGGCTGCGGGTAGTCTTTTACAAAGGTACACGCCTAAATTTTTCCAAGTGATAACAGGTGCCAGGGGATAATCATACAATTTTAGATTTTAGATTTTAGATTTTAGATTTTAGATTAGGGAGGGATGATTATCATCGTTTCGCTCTTGCCTACAGTAGCATTTTTTGGGGCTACCTAATATCAATTTTAGATTGGGGATTAGAGAGTTTAGATTACTCTCTTTCTGCTCTTCCTCTGTGCCCTCTGCGCCTCTGCGGTAAAAAAATAAATCTAGTTCACCAATGAAAAAGTTAAATTTATTCACACCAACTAATTTTCCAATTAGGATTGACTAATAAATCAAGCTTTAGTATAGTATAGAAATAGCCCTACATAAAGGAGGCAGTATGGACTGCACCGAATACGCAGAAGCCAAGCGAAAAGCAGCCAAAAAAATTAGCGGCGACATTCGAGAACGCTGGAACAATCGCATTGTTCAGCGAGAATTGCACTTGATGGGAGAAGCGGGGGCAGTGCAGTATTTAGCTGATTACGGGCGCGGCATCGGTACGGCAAAAGTTATTGGTTTTGCACTGTGCGCGGAGTCGGAAGGATACCCGGAAATGGCGATCGGCTTTTGGAAAAGAGCGTTTGAATTGGAAACAGGAGAAAAGCCGATCGCCCTCAATACTCCAAACAAATCTAGCACCAATCTTGCTCCTGCTGCCAAATCAACTACCGCTGCCAGAATAGAGACTGTTAATGACCCCGTAGTTCCCGAATTGCCACCGCATTTGCAGCCGGGAAGGATTGTCACCATGCAGCCGGTGGACGCGCCGAGCGAACGTTCTTATTACATCGAAAATCCCGATTATTGGGGACAGCCAAAGCGCGACGGCAATCGAGTAGTGGTCATCGCGACGCCAGATAAAGCATACTACCAATCGCGATCGACTAACCTGCGGCAACAAGCATCGATTGAAATTGAACAGGCATTAATCGACACAGCCGCTAAAATTGGCACCTTTATTTTAGACGGCGAACTGTATTACAAAAGCTGTACCGGCAGCGAACACCGCACCGGCGCGCAAGCTGCTACAGTTAATATTGAAAGCGGTTTTCCCACAATCCAGCCCAGCGCAATTTATGCCATTTTTAAAAGTTTGTTTTTCAAAGGCAATGATTTAACTACCGTGGCAGAATCCGAACGAATTGCAGCGGGAGTTGAAGTTGGCGAAATTCTGGCAAATATATCCCCAGCCTTTGAAGTTGTACCGACATTTCGCACCACCGCCGAAAAACTCGTCCTGGCAAATCAGCAGGAATCTGAAAATAGAGAAGGCGAAGTTTGGGTGTTGCACAACTGCCAGTATGTCGGCGGCAAAGATGTTAAGAAATATCCGATGGTGAGGACTAAATACTGTCAAGAACACGATTTATTTATTGTGGGTTTGACGGCGACAAAAGTTGCGGGGCGGCCGTTTAGCGCCGTCAAAGTAGCGCAAGAAATTGATGGCAAATTAGTCCCAGTAGGAACCGTGGGAACCGGGTTTAGCGCGGAGGAAATGCAGGAAATTGCCCGACTCTACGAGGCTAACCCCAAAAATGTCAAAATTAAAGTGCGATCGCAGGGTTTGACGGAAAGCGGCAAATTATGGCACGCCCGATTTCTGGAGTTTTGTTAAATTTGTAGGGAAACTGCAGTGACGTTTCCCAGCCTGGTGTGCGATTATTAACCAATAGTGGTAAATAAATAAAAATATCGGAGGAAACCTCAATGTTTGTTAGCAAAAATAATTTTTACATCTCCCCAGAAGAGTACCTAGAAGGCGAGCGAGTAAGCCCCATCAAACACGAATACAGACGCGGACACGTTTATGCAATGACGGGGGCAAAAAAACCTCATATTGTTATTTCAGTAAATTTAGCAAGTTTGCTTAACAATCATCTCCGCGAGAGTTCCTGCTTAGTTCTTTCATCAGATATAAAAGTCCGACTGGAAGATGCAAATTGCTATTACTATCCTGATGTAGCGGTGACTTGCGACGAAAGAGATACAAGTTCCACCGAAGACTTCATTCTCTATCCATCTCTAATTATTGAGGTGCTATCTCCCTCAACTGCATCTTTTGACAGGGGCAATAAATTTGTCGATTACCAAACTTCTCTGAGTTTGCAAGAATACGTACTCATCACTCAATCTGAAATTAAAATAGAGTGTTTTCGGCTTAACGAGTCAGGAAATTGGGTTTATCAAACTTACGGACAAGGAGATAGAGTAGAATTTGTTAGTGCGAATTTTAGTTGTGAAATTAGCGAAATCTATGAAAAAGTCCCCGGCATCATATTGTGATGTATGAAAAACAACTTTCTTGGGTTCGCAGTCAGGAATGCAAGTCATGCTTCTGAGGACTTCACTCCTCACTCCGAACCAAACGATAACTAACAAATAGAAAAAACAATGATTAAAATCTTACACCTTTCAGACATTCACATGGGCAGTGGCTTTTCCCACGGCCGGATTAATCCCGAAACTGGTTTAAATACGCGGCTGGAAGACTTCGCGGCGACGCTGAGCAAATGTATGGATAGAGCAATTTCTGAACCCGTAGATTTAGTCCTATTCGGCGGCGATGCTTTCCCGGATTCGACGCCTCCACCGTTTGTAAAAGAGGCTTTTGCTCGCCAATTCAGCCGCTTGGTGGAGGCGCAAATTCCGACGGTTTTGCTAGTAGGAAATCATGACCAACATTCCCAGGGACAAGGCGGCGCGAGTTTGGGGATTTATCGGACTTTGGGGATACCTAAGTTTATTGTAGGCGATCGCCTGGACACTCACCTGATTCAAACCCGCAGCGGGCCCGTACAGGTGGTAACATTGCCTTGGTTGACTCGATCGACCTTAATGACACGTTCCGAGACTGAAAGCCTGTCTATGGGCGATGTTAACCAATTATTAACCGAAAAACTGACGATCGCAATGGAAGGCGAAATCCGCCGCCTCAACCCCGACATACCAACCGTACTTTTAGCGCACTTAATGGCAGATAAAGCAAGTCTGGGCGCCGAACGTTTTTTAGCAGTTGGCAAAGGTTTTAACATTCCCGTTTCCATGCTAACTCGTCCTTGTTTTGATTACGTTGCTCTCGGCCACGTACACAAACACCAAAATCTCAACGCTGACAACAATCCGCCCGTAATTTATCCCGGAAGTATCGAACGAGTTGACTTTAGCGAAGAGAAAGAAGATAAAGGTTTTGTGTTAGTTAATTTGGAACGGGGGAAAGCAGAGTGGGAATTTTGCGCTTTGCCAGTGCGGGTGTTTCAGACGATTAAAGTGAATGTTTCCGAATCGGAAAATCCGCAAGCCGAGTTAGTTAAAGCTATTAGCAAGAAAGAGATACAAGATGCGGTTGTGAGATTAATTTACCAATTGCGATCCGAACAATTAGATTTAATCGACAACGCTGAATTGCACGCACTTCTGGGCGAAGCGCACAGCTATACAATCCAGCCGGAATTAGTCAGTCAGTTAGCAAGGCCGCGTTTACCAGAATTGAATGCTAATAATAGTATAGAACCCTTAGAAGCTTTGAAAACTTATCTGGCAAGTCGCGAAGATTTGAAAGATGTTGCGGAGAGTATGTTAGAGGCGGCGCAGGGTTTGTTGGGTGGTACGGAGGAAGTTTTAGTTGAATTTTAGGTAGAATTTTAGGTAACATCGGGTATGTAAATTTTCCCTACCACACAATCTCAGAAACCGGGTTTTTTCCTATATTTTTCCTACTCAACCCAAATGATTCGCAGAAACCCGGTTTCTCCCTACCACTCATTTACTTAGGATCGCGAATTAAAGAACTTACAATTTTAATTGTTATTGTGGGATGGGCGTCCCGCCCGTCCAAAAAAGACGGGCGGGACGCCCATCCCACAAACTTGTGGAAGTTATTTAATTCTCATTCCTTAACTTCAACCATCCCAAAAACTTCCCCTACAACCAACCGAGTTCCGTTGGCAAAATCCACTCCCGACTGCACCTTTTTCCCCGCTAACTGCACCTCCCGCAACAATAATAAACCATCACCGGTTTGGACGATCGCCCCCAAGCCCTTCACAACCTTCACAACTTCCCCATTTGCGCCCGACAACTGGGCTAAAACAGGCCATTCGCGTTCCAAAACTCTCAAATCTGCTGGCATTTGCAGCCAATATTCCGGCCCGACGGGCACAGTAGCTATCACCTTCAGAGAATTGCCGCGAAAAGTCGTCGTGCAATCCGGGAAAAAGCCCCTAACTTGATTGTGAAGGGCGATCGCACTTTTCGACCAATCCAGCACATAATCGGCACTCTTAATCATCGGCGCATAAGTCGCCTCAGCATCATCTTGAACAACAGCTTCAATTTTGTCGTCCCTCAATTTCACCAACGTTTCTATCAACAAATCCGCCCCAACTTCCGCCAACCTATCCGCCAAAGAATCAGCATTATCCAACAGCGAAATCCCAGCAAAAGCCTTCAACAGCATCGCCCCAGTATCCATCCCAGCATCCATCAGCATAGTAGTAATTCCTGTTGTCTTTTCCCCGTCAAAAAGACAGCGCTGAATCGGCGCCGCACCGCGATACTTCGGCAAAATTGAACCGTGAACATTAACGCAAGCCAAATTAGGAATATCGAGTATTTCTTGAGAAAGAATCTGGCCGTAAGCTACCACCACAAACACATCCGCCTGCGCTTCTCGCAATTTGGCAATGGTTTCAGCATCTTTCTTGATTCGTTGCGGCTGCAAAACCGGGATACTGTGATTTAAAGCCACATCTTTTACAGGTGAAGGCATCAATTGATTGCCTCTTCCCCGGCGTTTGTCCGGCTGAGTCACTACACCCACAACCTCAAATTCTGGGTGGCTTAACAAACTGGATAAAGTAGGGACAGCAAAGTCGGGAGTGCCAAAAAAAACAATTTTCATAGATTCTTCGTTATTAGTAAGTAGTCCTCAGTCATTACTCATTAGTCGTCAATTAGGTAATGGCAAAAAACCATAGTATATTATACAGACTATTCAGCGCGTAGCAGCTATGATACAAGCGAGTTTATGAGTATTTTCACTCACCGGACTCGTGTAATATTTATCGATCGGCTAAAACAATAATAGTTTGCTTCTAGATTATACACTTCTATAATTGTTCCGAGTTGTGCGATCGGCAAAAAAAATCTCGATTGATACTCAGGTGCAGCCCAACTCGATCGCTCAAAACCAATGAGTTTTATATACGCAACAACATTTGCATCTATGCTTCCCAAGTTAACTAGAACTGTTTTAGTAAAAATTTTCATATAATCTACATTTTTTACTGCTAATTTCAATTTTAGCATATCTACTAGAACAGGAAAATAATTGTCGAATTTTCTGCTAAAACTCAGCCGCAGCTTATTTGCCTACACCGCCGAACAAGAAAAGTTTATTCACGCCGTCACTAATCCCCAAGCTTTTAATTCTGCTATTTTGTGGCTGCAACCACAACCAACATAAAACCCATTTAATCTCGAAATTCCAGTTTCTTGGCAACCCCAATTTGTAGATAGACTAGCCTTAGAATCCCAGCCGGGAAAACATTCCTTACATCAAGCAGAACATTACTACTGTCTCGACTTTTTCTCAATCTTCGCCGCCTCTATCTTATTAACAATACCGCAGCCAATCAAAGTAATATTAGATATGTGCGCCGCCCCCGGAGGAAAAAGTATATTTGCCTGGAAAACATTAAACCCAGAATTGCTGTTGTGCAACGAAGCCATAGGCAAACGCATGGGAATGTCGATCTCTAATTTAAGACGCTGCCAAATTCAACCATCAGCCGCCGCCAACGTCGATTCAAAAATACTTGCCGAAAAAATACCACAAACGGCTAATTTAGTAATAGTAGATGCTCCTTGTATTGGTAAATCACTCTTAGCAAAAAGAGACAAGCACCCGGCTGCTTTCATACAGCACTTTCCAGGTAAGTGAAGTACAGAGAAACCGGGTTTCTTGAATAAAACCGGTTTCTGGCGAGAAATCCAGAAGAAACCCGGTTTCTGGGGTGTACTTTATAAACCTGGAATCCGCTGTAATGTCACCATCAACAGCAATGCCAATCGCCAAAAAATAATTTTAGCCAATTCTGCTAAAATTGTAGAGCCCCAAAGTTATCTTGCATACATGAGCTGCACTTATTCAACTGCATAAAATGAACAAGTCAGCGAAGGGCAGTTAAGCAAATTCCCCGAATTGGGGCCAGTCACTGTTCCTCATTTAGAAAAATATCGATCGCACCTGACAGAAATTCCTTGCTATCGGATGTGGCCGCAAGATAGACTAGGAGCAGGAGCTTTCACTGTTTTGTTTCAAAACACCTCCGATGGAGAGAGAAATCAGCTACCAGCAGATTTTCGAGATTTAGCTCGTTTTACCAACCTCTAACTATCCGCGTCCATCCCCGTTCATCTGCAGTTAAAAAAGTCTGCTTCCCTGAATCTAAATAAAAAATGATATTCTCCAAATTATCCAAAGCAATTAAAAGACCACTAAAACTAGCGATCTGCATTTTAATTACCTTAAATTTGCTAATATTAAGCGGCTGTCAAAACCGCACAACCCCCGCATCGAAAAACGGCGAACCGATCGAACTCACACTGTGGCACGGCATCAATCCCCCCCCCAATCGCGACGTATTTCAAGCCCTCACAGACAAATTCAACAAAACACATCCCAACATCCAGATCAAACCAATTTACATCGGTCAGCCCGACCAACAACTGCCAAAAATTCTAACAGCAATAGTTGGAAATGCACCGCCGGATTTGCTGTGGAATAGTCCTACAAGTGCCGGAAAACTAGCAGAACTAAACGCAATTGTGCCGTTAGAAAACTGGATCGACAAATCGCCCCGGAAAGCCGAAATCTACCCGGCACTCTTCGAGTCAATGGAACTCGGCGGACACATTTGGTCAGTTCCCCTAGGCACAAACAACGTCGCCATATTTTACCGTCCCAGCTTATTTGCAGCAGCAGGAATCAAAAAAGTGCCCCAGAATTGGGCGCAATTAAAGCAAACAGCCCGATCGCTCACGCGAGACACCAACGGAGACGGCCGCACAGACCAACACGGCATAGTGCTCCCCCTAGGCAAAGGAGAATGGACAGTATTTACCTGGCTGCCATTCATGTTCAGTGCAGGGGGCGAACTCAAAGGCGAAATACCTCAAAATCCTGTACCCCAAATAGATAATCCCGGTTCTCACGCCGCCTTAGAATTGTGGAGCGACTTGTTAAAAGAAGGTTCAGCAATATTGTCAGCACCCGAACGCGGTTACGAACTCGACAATTTCATCGCCGGGAAAGTCGCCATGCAAATCACCGGGCCGTGGACGCTAGCACAGTTGCAGCAAAGCGCGATCGACTACGGAGCAATGCCTTTACCCATCCTCAAACGCCCCGCAGCCGTCGTAGGGGGTGAAAACCTATTTTTAATGAAAACCTCGCCAGAACGAGAGCGAGCAGCCCTAGTATTCTTAGAATACGTTATAGGTGAAGAATTCCAAACAGCATGGGCATTGGGAACAGGTTATTTACCCATTAACTTAAAATCGAGACAGAGCCAAGCTTATCAAAGCTTTGTGGAAAAAAACCCTGTTTTGCAAGTATTTTTAGAACAAATGAACTCAGCTAGAGCGCGACCCATTATATCAGGTTACTCCCGCCTATCAGAAAACCTCGGTCGCGCCATAGAGGCAACCCTTCTCGGCCGCAACCCCCAAGACGCCCTTAAAGAATCTCAAGAGCGTTTGACACTAACCTTAGATATTGCAACAGCCAAAGAGAAATAGACAAAAAATTTTTTTTTGCTGTAATATATCCGCTTTCACTGTATCCAAGCGCAAGACTTGAAGCCTTGATTGATTGGTTAAAAATCTAGTGAAAATAACTACCGCCTGCTGTTCTAATCAGAAACCGTGTTTATTGACCCAAACATACCTAAAAGCAGAGATTTTACGTCTCTGTTATTGGTATTTTAGGTATTTTAGGTATTATCGATCGGGGTGCAAGATGTTAGGGTGCATTGAGTTACGATCGCCCGACACAAAAAGACACCCGCTGTCGCTCGGTAATAAATTTTTAACAAAAACCAAAATTTACAAACCAATTGCTTAGCCATTAGAGATATATTTACAAAAAAGCGATACTCCCGAAATTCATGGGCAGATTTGATCGAACAAAAAAACCGCTCCCTCAACGGCACCACAAAAAGTTAGCTCAAAAGCTTCTCCCAGTACCTACCACCCATGACCTACCATCACCTAATAGAAACATTTTCTCTACCCTGTGCCTGTCCCGTGCCACATACTGAGACCCCAACAACCGTCCACCTTTTCCCCAAACGACCATGCAGACAAAGTTCCTTAACGCAATCAAAGGACATTCCTGGCGGTACTTCCTCGCAGTAGGCGCGATCGCCCTGGTCTACTATTGGGCGTCGCAATTCGCCATTTCCACCCTCACCCTCAGTTCAGAAATTTACCCGATGTGGCCAGCAGCAGGAATTGCCCAAGTCGCCCTGCTGCTGTTTGGGCGGCAACTGTGGCCGGGAATCGCGATCGGAGGCTTCCTGTTCAGCATGAGCGTACCGTCGGCCAACATCGCCACGGCATTGATATCGGCAGGCGCCAGAAGCCTGCAAGCGTGGACGGGAACTTATCTACTCCAAGGCCTTAACTTTAGCGCCGGGCTCGATCGGCTCAAAGACGTTTTAGGAATAGTCGGACTAGCAGCCTTGGGATCTACCCTGATCAGCTCCACCATCGGCAGCATCCTCGTATGCCTGAGTGGTATATCTAGCTGGAGCGATTTTGGCACGATTTGGGGGACTTGGTGGGTCGGAGACGCCATGGGAATTGTGCTCGTCGCCCCGCTGCTACTGACGTGGCAACAATTGCCCAAAGTCCCCACCCATCGCAAACAGATAGCTGAACGAGCGATTTGGCTGCTGCTGCTACTAGCAGTCGGCTGGCTCGTCTTTTGCTCCCGCACCCGCGCCGCCTACGCCCGCTATCCCCTCGAATACCTACCATTTCCCCTAGTAGTTTGGGCTGCCTTTCGATTCGGTCAGCGCTACACCGCCCTCTCCAACTTCATCCTCTGCGGCTTCGCCATCTGGGGTATCGCCCGAGGCAGCGGCCCCTTCCTCAAACACGCCAGCAGTATCCCCCAAGCACTGTTATCCCTGCAAGCCTTCATCGCCGTCATCGCCGTCACCGGCTTAGTCTTAGCTGCCACCGTCGCCGAACGCCACCAAGCAGAAGTCTCCCTGCGCGCCAGCGAAGCCAGCCTCGCTAACGCCCAACGCATCGCCCAGCTAGGCAACTGGGACTTAGACCGCAACGCCCAGCAATTGCGATGGTCAGAGGAAATTTACCGCATCCTGGGAGAGCAACCGGGAACTTTTGAACCCAGCCTGGAAGCCTTCTTGGAATACGTGCACCCTGAAGACAGAGAATTAGTCAAAACCTCGATCGAAGCCGCTTTATTTCAGCAACAGCCTTACAGCATCGACTACAGGCTCATACTCCCCGACGGTAGCAACCGCACAGTCTACGAACAAGCCGCCGTCACCTCCCTCTACATCACCAGCACCGTCCAAGACATCACAGACAGAAAGCAAGCCGAAGCCGCCCTGCGTTCTTCAGAAGAAAGATTTTCCAAAGCCTTTCACGCCTCCCCAGTCGGGATCAGCATCTGCACCCTCACAGACGGATGCTTCCTCGATGCCAACGAAAGCTTTTTGCGCTCATTAGGCTGGCTGCGGCACGAATTTCTCGGCCGCACTCCCAGCGACTTAGGAATATTTGTCAATTCAGAAGACGGGGGGCGGCTCGCCCAGATTTTGCAATCACAAAATTCGATCAGCAACCAAGAAATCAAAATTCGCACCAAAGCCGGCGAAGTGCGCGACTGGCTGCTGTCAGTGGAACTCATCCACCTCGGCAGCACTCAGTGCGTTTTAATCATGACCACCGACATCACCGAACGCTTGCGTTCCGAAGAATTCCGCCGCGCCGCATTAGCCGCCGAAGCTGCAAATAGATCCAAAAGCATTTTTCTCGCCAACATGAGTCACGAACTCAGAACCCCCCTCAACGCCATCATCGGCTACAGCGAGATCCTGCAAGAAGACGCCCGAGACCTAGGTGCCGAAGAGTTCATCGACGACCTCCAGAGAATTAACACGGCCGGCCAGCACCTACTCGCGCTGATTAAAGATATTCTCGACTTGACCAAAATTGAAGCAGGTCGCATCGACTTCGACCTCGAAACCTTCACCATTTCAACTCTGGTTGAGGAAGTAGTTGCCACGATCGCGCCGATGGCAGACAAAAATAGCAATATTGTAGAAATACAATGCCCCGATGATATTGGCTCAATGCAGACCGACTTGACTAAACTCCGGCAGTCTCTGCTCAACATCCTCAGCAATGCCGCGAAATTTACTTGCTCCGGCGCGATTACCTTTGCCGTTACCCGATCCGTCGAACCCCCTGCCGACTCTGCAAAGAAAGGCAAAACACTTGGAGCGTATAGAGGAGGTGGCCAAAATGAAAATAGCTTGTCTCTATTATCTTCCGCTCAAGATTGGATCATTTTTACGGTCAAAGATACCGGCATTGGCATGAGTCCCGAACAGTTAGCCAGAATCTTTGAGCCTTTCACCCAAGCAGATTCCTCAACTACTAAAAAGTACGGCGGCACTGGTTTGGGGCTGACGATTACTAAGAAATTCTGCGAAATGATGGGCGGAGACATTACCGCATTCAGCGAGGTGGACAAAGGTTCTACCTTTACTATTCGGCTGCCAGCTATTTTCACCGACCTTTCAATCTCAACCGAAAAGTCTGACAAATAATAATTTATTGACATTTCTTTTCGAGCGTTGTCGGTTTTATTAGCCTCCGCAATTTGCTGATTATTTCGCTATCACGTATCAAAAAATTCCACATATAGCCAAATCAATAAAGCCATTAGGATATAAATATAATTAGCGCAGTTTGAAAGATTTTGGAGAGCAGAGATGATCCCTCGGCTTCTCAAGAAAACCTGTGATAGACTTCGATCGCGTAGTTTTCCCCTAACCGTATACCTACGTATATATACTATTAATTAAAAAGATATACTGTAGAAAGTTGCCTACAAAGTGCCAGAAAATATGCACCCCCACCTCCAGCGCCAACTCGAACAGCTCGGTTTAGTCGGCGAGTCTCCTCCTCCCACTGCTGAGCAGTGGCAGCTTTTATTAGAGCAGGTAAGTTGTAGCTATGACGGAGTTCAGAATCAGCAAGAACTTCAGCAGCAGGATTGCTTGAACAACGAGACAGTGGCGTTAAAGGATTTAACAGACTCCCCCCAGTCCCCTCAAGACTCTCCAACAGCTTCAGAATTCGATCGACTGCGGGCGAGTGTCAACAGTTGGGGAGCGGGATTGTGTATCCTTGACGCGAAGGGCTGTGTAATCTCGGTAAATCCAGAGGCAGAACGCTTGCTGGGATGGCGAGAATCGGAACTTGCAGGCTTTTCTCTGCTAGAGTGCATCGGGAAGCAAAAGAAAGGTAACAAATCCCAAGTTTTGACGGCTACGAAACAGTCGCCCAGCAATACTGAAGATGGGACGATCGCATCTACACTAGATTTACAACAGGCGATCGCTTCGGGTCAACCTTGCAACAATTGGGACGACGAGTTTTTGTGTCGCGACGGCAAGATTTTACCAGTTTCCTATTTTTTCCATCCCGCCGTTGAGGGCAGCGAAATATCAGTCTTGGTGTTTTTTGACATTTTTGACATTAGAGAACACAAGCAATCGCTCTCGATACTGCAAGCAGTTCTAAAATCTACAGATGCAGGAATTTTGGCGGTTGACAGAAACGGCAATATATGTAATTATAATCAGAATTTTCTAGAGATGTGGGGTTTGTCCGCCAGCCAAGGAAAGTTGAGCCGATCGACCTTCGGCACAGTCAAAAACACGATCGAAACAGGATTACCCAACGCCCGGGAACAATTACAAGACCCGCAAATATTTCTCGAAAACGCGATTAAAGTGTCGGCAGATTCAGATACTCAAATCAGCGAATTATTAGAATTTAAAGACGGAAAAATTTTTGAATTAAATTCGTTGCCATCAAAAGTCGGATCGAAAACAGTCGGTAGAGTCTGGATCTTTCGAGACGTTACCGAACTCAAAAAAGAAGAACAATCTTTGCAGTATCGAAGAGAATTCGCTCAATTGATTGCCCGTTTGTCAACCCATTTCATCAGCCAGCCCTTATCAGAAATAGACAAAGGCATCGATCAAACCCTAGAAGCGATCGCCACCTTGAGCGGGTTTGACCGCAGTTACATCTACCTGTTATCATTCGACAAAACCCGCGCCGACAAAACCTACGAGTGGTGCGGCGAAAGCATTCCGGCAGTCAAAAACAGCACCGACAAACCAATAGACATCGCACAAATCCCTTGGATTGCAGAAAAGCTCGATCGCGCCGAATGCCTCTATATTCCAGAAATTGGCGAAATCCCGCCCTCAGCAATCGCCGAAATTGCCTATTTTATCGGTAAAAATCCAGCCCAATTCCAGACAGACTCCCCATCCCAAACAGTCAATGAAACAGCAACCGCCTCAATACCTGCAATGGGCGCTTCCATCAATAAATTAGAATCACAAAAACACCTAAAAAATATCCAATCGCTGATAATTATTCCCCTAATTAGTTGTAGTAAAAACCTAGTAGGATTTCTCGGATTCGAGGGCTTAAAGCAAACAGCAGGTCGAGGAACCGAAATATCCACAATATCCACACAGCTAAAAATGGTAGGAGAAATGCTCGCCAATGCCCTAGAGCGCAAGCGAGCAGAAGCAGCCTTGAGACAATCCGAAACAAAATACCGCAGCATCTTTGAAAACGCAGTCGAAGGCATATTCCAGACAACGCCTTCCGGGTACTACCTCAGCGGCAATAGCGCACTAGCTCGAATTTACGGCTACGAATCCAGTACCCAAATGCTTGCCGAACTCACCGATATCAACCATCAATTTTACGTGAACCCCAATCGGCGCGCCGAGTTTATGGCCCAATTGGGCGCGCGCGGCCAAGTGTCAAAATTTGAATCCCAAATATACCGCCGAGACGGTAGCACAATCTGGATTTCCGAAAACGCGCGCAGCATCTGCGACGAAAACGGCAGGGTTTTGTACTACGAAGGCACAGTCCAAGACATCACCGATCGCAAACAGGCAGAATCCGCCATGCAGTTGGCCCTAGAAGCAGCAGAATCAGCCAACCGGGCAAAAAGCACATTTCTCGCCAACATGAGCCACGAACTTCGCACACCCCTCAACGCCATCATCGGCTACAGCGAAATGCTTAAAGAAGAAGCCGAAGAATTGGGCAGTTGCGAATCCGTCCCCGACCTCGAAAAAATCTGCAGCGCCGGCAAACACCTGCTGTCCCTGATTGACGACATCCTAGATATTTCTAAAATTGAAGCAGGCCGAATGGATCTTTACTTAGAAACCTTCGACATTCATACCTTAATTGAAAGTGCTGTGGCTACTGCCAGACCACTGGTCGAGAAAAATGGTAATACCCTAGAAGTTTACTGTCCAGACAACCTCGACACCATGCACGCGGACATGACCAAAGTGCGGCAAGTGCTGCTTAACTTGCTCAGCAACGCTGCTAAGTTCACACAAAACGGGAGAATTGCGATCGGAGTGGAAAGAATTAAAAATGAACAATTAAAAATGAAAAATCAAGAGGAATCTTCCCAAATTTTAATTTCCAACTCCGAATTTTTAAGTTTCCGCGTCGCCGACACCGGCATCGGCATGACAAAAGAGCAATTGCAGCGAGTTTTCCAACCTTTCACCCAAGCTGATGCCTCGACTACTCGCAAGTACGGCGGCACCGGTTTGGGACTAGCAATCAGCCAGCGCTTCTGTCAAATGATGGGCGGCAGCATAGAAGTCAGCAGCACCTTGGGCTCCGGCACCACTTTCACCGTGCTCTTGCCCAAAGCCATCAAACATCCGGAAATCCCCAACAAAGTTCACGACAGCACAAACCCTCCCGACGCCCCCGCTATCGGCACGGTGCTGGTAGTTGACGACGACCCGATCTCGCGGGATTTAATCCAGCGCGCCCTCAGTCGCCAAGGACTGCACGTAGAAGTCGCCGGCGGCGGCGAGCAAGCTCTCCGGCTGGCTAAGCAACTACGGCCAGACGCCATTACCCTGGATGTGATTATGCCCGGAATGGACGGCTGGGCGGTACTCTCAGCGCTGAAGGCAGATCCTGACCTTGCCGAAATTCCCGTAATCCTGCTATCCTTTGTGGGCAACAAAAGCCTCGGCTTTGCATTGGGTGCCTCGGACTACCTCACCAAACCAGTGGACGGCAAACGGCTGGCTGCCTTGTTGAACAAGTACCGACGCGACCAAGACGGCGTTGCAAGTAACAATTTGACCTGTCAGATTCTAATTGTGGAAGACGACGTTGCCACGCGCGAAATACTGCGATGCGTACTAGAAACACAAGGCTGGGCAGTAACGGAAGCTGATAGCGGACGCGCTGCTCTCGATCGGCTAAAAGTTGCTCGCCCGCACCTGATATTACTGGATTTGATGTTGCCAGAAATGGATGGTTTTGAGTTGATCGGGGAAATTCGTAAATCCCATTCGGGAGATCCTATACCGATTGTTGTGATCACGGGGAAAAATTTGACACCGACCGAAAGCCAGCAGCTAAACGGCTACGTCGAGCGGGTGCTACAAAAGGGAGTCTACAGTTGCGATACTTTGTTGCGCGATGTTCGCTCTATAGTCAATGACAGGTTCGATCGCAGGTACGACTCGAAAGGCAAGGAGAACACCAATGGCTAAAATCCTGTTGGTCGAAGATAACGAAATGAACAGGGATATGCTTTCCAGGCGTCTGGCCCGCAAGGGACACGAGGTCTTTATTGCTGTTGACGGTGCTGAGGGGGTGTCGATGGCGCTCGCGAAAGTACCAGATTTGATTCTGATGGATATGAGTCTGCCGGTTCTAGACGGGTGGCAAGCAACGCAGCAAATTAAGGCGGCTCCTGAAACTAGCAGGATTCCGGTGATTGCGCTGACGGCTCACGCAATGGCGGGCGATCGTGAAAAGTGTCTTGCTGCAGGCTGCAATGACTATGACACTAAACCGGTCGAGTTTCCCCGACTTTTGGGTAAAATTGAAACTCTTCTCAAAGAGGCCCTGACATGAAAGGTGACGAGGGCAGCGTGCTGGTTGTTGACGACAATGAGGTAAACCGCGATTTGCTGGCCCGCCGACTTCAGCGTCAAGGCCATGTGGTGACTGTTGCTGAAGATGGTCTCCAAGCTCTGGAAATGTTGCGAAACCATCCTTTTGATTTGGTTCTCCTAGACATTATGATGCCGCAAATGAACGGCTATCAGGTGCTCGAAAGTCTGAAGGCGGACGAGAAGTTGCGCTACATCCCGGTGATTATGATTTCGGCGGTGGACGATATCGACAGTATCGTGCGGTGTATAGAGTTGGGGGCGGAGGATTATCTTTCTAAACCGTTCAATCCGGTATTGCTCAAGGCTCGGATTAGCGCTTGTCTGGAAAAGAAGCGACTGCGGGATAAGGAACAGGCGTATTTACATGAGTTGGCCCAGGAAAAGGAAAAGTCCGAGCGTTTGCTGTTAAATATTTTACCGAGGGCGATCGCACAGCGCCTGAAACACGGGGAAATTACGATCGCAGACAGTTTCGCTGAGGTGACAGTGATGTTTGCCGATTTGGTCGGTTTTACTAAGCTTTCGGCTCATTTATCGCCGGCCCAATTGGTGGAGTTGCTCAACGAAATTTTTTCGGCTTTTGACGAGTTGGCCGAGCGCTACGGACTTGAGAAAATTAAGACGATCGGCGATGCTTATATGGTGGTTGGCGGTTTGCCGACGCCCAGCGACGACCACGCCGAGTCGATCGCGGAAATGGCCCTGGAAATTCAAGCAGCAATGACTAAGATCCGTACCAAGGGAGGTCAGCCGCTCAGCATCCGCATCGGCATCCACACAGGCCCCGTGGAAGCTGGGGTAATCGGTACTAAAAAATTTACTTACGATTTGTGGGGAGATACGGTAAATACAGCTTCCCGGATGGAATCTCAAGGCGTCCCCGGCAGCATTCAGGTGACAGTTGCTACCTACGAACGCCTGCGGGGTAAGTACGTTTTTGAGGAGCGCGGCGTGATTCCAGTGAAGGGGAAAGGCGATATGATGACTTATCTGCTTGTGGCCCGAAACGCTTAATTAATCATTGGGCATTGGGCATCGGGTATCGGTAACTAATATCAACAGTCAACAGTCAACAGTCAACAGTCAACAAATCATCAAATGAACGTAAATTCTAACCTTTTAATGTACGCCCAATGGGCGGGAATTCTGACAGGAGCTTTAGCTATTCTAACAGTTATAGCATTTATCTTCAAATGGGGTTTTCGCTTCCGATTGGTGGGAGTGACCAGCTTTATGGGAGTAATTGCTGCGAGTATATTTGGTCTGGGTTTGGGACTGTTTTCCCGTACAGAAATTCCGGGTGCGGTGCGCTATTCTTTAGTTTACGATACTGGCGGCGCTCAAACAGTAGTTACTGTGCCACCTACGATCACGGAATCTGAATTAGAAGCAACGATGCGGCAAGCGGCTGCGGACTTGTACTCTCCAGGGCGCTCTGGGCGTGGCAGAGACTACATGACAATCCGGGTTCGTACAGTGGTACATCCTGAACCTGGGCTGTCGCAGCCGCTGTTTTTGGGCGAGGTGAGGCGATCGCTGGCGACTCGTTATGATGACAAAATGGCGATCGAAATTTTCCCCGAAAAAGTTGCTATTCTGAAAAAATATCAAGCCTGATAAATGCTGTAGGGGCGGGTTTTACAAATAATAATTGCCGAAAACCGACAATCTCAAAAACCCGCCCCCACCCAACTTAGATGATGCGGCGATTGAAATCGCTTCTAGACAAACGAAGTCCACTCAAGCGCGGACTAAGATGGGCTACAAAAAATACTTTAAAATTATCACAAAAATATCAAATTATGACTCAAGAATCTGAAAAAAGGCAAGCTTGTTGGAAAAGATGGAACCGAGAAGATGATCTCGCTTTGACTCCTCAAGAACGGAAACGGGAATTGGTGAGAATTCAAGTTTTAATTGATGAGTATGGGCCAACACCAGAACAAAAAGCTGATTTGTTTTTAGAACAAGGTTTATTGTATAGCTTTGGTGAAGAATACGCAAAAGCGATCGCCTCCTACGACAAAGCCTTAGAAATCAAACCAGATAATCACGAAGCCTGGAACAATCGGGGCAATGCACTCGGTAAATTAGGCAGGCGAGAAGATGCGATCGCCGACTACGACAAAGCCTTAGAAATCAAACCAGATTTTCACAAAGCCTGGTACAATCGGGGCGTTAAACTGCGTAAATTAGGCAGGCGAGAAGATGCGATCGCCGACTTCGACAAATCCTTAGAAATCAAACCAGATTTATACGAAGCCTGGTTCTATCGGGGAGTTACACTGGGTGATTTAGGCAGGCATGAAGATGCGATCGCCGACTACGACAAAGCCTTAGAAATCAAACCAGAAGACCTCGAAGCCTGGTTCTATCGGG
>NZ_JAUBOR010000024.1:0-322 GCF_036700305.1 Microcoleus sp. Z1_A1 | reverse complement strand
GCGTTGCACTGGGTAATTTAGGCAGGCATGAAGATGCGATCGCCTCCTACGACAAAGCCTTAGAAATCAAACCAGATAAACACGCAGCCTGGAACAATCGGGGCGTTGCACTGGGTAATTTAGGCAGGCATGAAGATGCGATCGCCTCCTACGACAAAGCCTTAGAAATCAAACCAGATTATCACGAAGCCTGGTTCTATCGGGGCGTTGCACTGGGTATATTAGGCAGGCTAGAAGATGCGATCGCCTCCTACGACAAAGCCTTAGAAATCAAACCAGATTATCACGAAGCCTGGTTCTATCGGGGCGTTGCACTGGGTAT
>NZ_JAUBOR010000023.1:97546-101801 GCF_036700305.1 Microcoleus sp. Z1_A1 | reverse complement strand
CCGCCCGTCCACTCATGACGGGCGGGACGCCCATCCCACTTTCAAGAGTGGAAGTTATTTAATTCTCATTCCTAAGTAAATGGAAATAAACATGGCGTAGGGGAGGCAGAGTTTTGCATTAATAATAAACTGGTGGCTAGTATAGATCATTGCCTTACCCGCCCCTAATATTTTTTATTGTTTGTCGAGTCTGCCTACTTCTTAACTAATAACTTTTGACGAAAGTCGCTTCTTCTCAATATATTGCTGGTGGTAATCCTCTGCCATATAAAATTCCCCAGCAGGTTTGATTTCCGTGGCAATATCTTTGTCGTATTTACCGGAAAGTTGTAATTTTTGTTTGGAGGCGCGAGCGGCTTTTTCTTGTTCGGAATTGTGATAAAAAATCACCGACCTGTACTGTTCGCCTCTGTCGGGGCCTTGGCGATTGATTTGGGTAGGATCGTGACAATTCCAGAATACATCTAGCAGTGCTTCGTAACTCACCTGCGATCGATCGTACTCTATCAGCACAGATTCAGCGTGACCGGTGACTCTGGCGCAAACATCCAGGTAGCAGGGATTCGGCCAGTGGCCTCCTGTGTAGCCCGCAGCAGTCGAGACGACACCCGCAACGGCGCGAAACTTGTGTTCAACTCCCCAAAAACAACCAGCGGCAAATGTGGCTTTTTCCATCGTGTTACTCATCGTATTGAGATAAAACTTGGCACTAAATTATGGTTGACATATTCCCATAAGTGTGCATTCCCAAACTAATCGCGGCTGTACGTAGTTTAACAAATATTGTCGTGCTTTCTCCAAGGGCTCTAGGGGCGATCGACTAATTCCCCCTGCCAAAAATTGCTGCCAGTAACAGTGTTGTAAATAATCGATTAACCACAACTGAGATTCAGTATCTAAAGTTTTATCAATTTCCTTTGCCAATTCCAAAGCAGACCGCAGATTTTGAGGCAACTGCTTCACCTTTTGCAGCAAATCATCGGGTATTGATTGCAGTTGCTGCCAAATAGAAATCGCCTCCCCAGGACTGCCCTGAGCCATCCCCAGTACCTCGGAATGATTCAAAATCTCCGCGAATCCCGCTTGCTGCAAAACTTGTGCCATTGCTTCGGGATTCAGCCGAGAAAACGAAATTTTTTGACAACGCGAAATTAAAGTTGGCAGCAAAAGTTCCACTGTCGGAGCAATTAAAATTAGGGCTGCTTTTCCCGGTTCTTCCAATGTCTTCAATAAGCCGTTAGCGGCTCCCTCAGCCATTGTTTCTGCTTGTTCCAACACTACGACTGAACGTGCTGCTTCTAGCGGCGGTCTGCTGAGAAAATTACTGATTTCTCGAACTTGTTCTAAACGAATTTGTGGTGGTGCTTTCCGCTTTAAACCGGCTTCCTCTGCTTCCTTTGGCGTAAGCCGTTTGCCTTGGTTCATATAAGTTGGTTCTACCCAAAGTAAGTCTGGATGATTTCGCTGTCGCACGCGATTTTGCACGGAGGCTATTAGTCTGGTTTCGGGAATATTGGCTGAGAATAAAAGCTCGATGAAACACTGAGCGGCTAAACTTTTGCCGATGCCGTTAGAGCCGACAAATAAATAACCAGGAGCAATTCGGTTTCGCTCGACTGCTTGAGTTAGCAATTCTACTGCTCGCTCTTGTCCGATTAATGATGTAAAATAATTCATGTGACAGTATTCAGTTGACAGTATTCAGTTGACAGTTGACAGAAGGAAGTGGACAGAAGGAAGTTATGGTAGGGTGCGTCAGGGGCGCTGAATGTAATGACTACCTCTTCAAGAATTTTGCCCCGCTACCCTATGGTGAGTTAGTTACAACTGAAATCTTGCACCATTCTCAACAAGCTGTAGGGGCGGGTTCACTCTTGAGCCTCGGAAAGTAGCAGACAGGTTAAAAAACCCGCCCCCACCCCACCCAAAAGCCCCAATTGACATTGCTGCAAGATGTCAGTTACAACGAAGAAACCGGGTTTTTCCTCTACCTTGAGGATTTTTAGCAAATATTTCGTAAAAAACCCGGTTTCTGGCTATCTATGTAAGCTTACTTTTCAGAATTGGTATTATTTAAATATCCCCAACCTTCTAACCGGCGAGTTACAATAGCTTGAATTTCCTGAGCGACTTCATATTCAGGCCGATCGGCATTTATGCGAACAATTCGAGATTTATTTGCCTCGGCTAACTCCGAAAAACCTTGCTGCACAAGGCGGTGAAACTTCAAATCCGCTTGCTCGATCCGATCGCACCCTCCGCGAGCCCTTACCCTCGCCAAACCTTCCTCCACATCAATATCCAGCCACAAAGTCAGATCGCTTTCCAAGCCGCCGGTGGCAATGTCATTCAACTGCTTAATTAAATTTAAATTAAGACCGCGGCCGTAGCCCTGATAAGCGATCGTAGAGTCAGTAAAGCGATCGCATAAAACAATCGTTCCCTTAGATAACTCGGGTTTGAGAAAAGTTTCGACGTGTTGAGCGCGATCGGCCGCGTACATGAGTAATTCTGCTCGATCGGATACAGATTCGCCCCCATCTTGTTTCAGCAGCAAATGTCGCAGTCCCCTTCCCAGCTCAGTACCCCCCGGTTCGCGAGTAGCCACCAAGCGGACTCTCAGAAAGCAACTTACTTGCAGGAACTGTATCAAGCGCTGCATTTGCGTAGTTTTACCCGCACCTTCAACCCCCTCAAACACGATAAGTTTGCCTTTCATTGCCCTAACTTTCCACCTGAATAAAATAAATCCATATTGTTCTGTGCATCTGTTCTAGGTTCGGTATGATAATAAAGTCTAAATGCCTCACGGCTGGAGTTGTCTATGGCTCGCTATACTGGTTTTTTTATCGTTGCCGTTCCGATCGACCGTCTCCGTCAATCCCTGATTGAAATTTTAGAGTCATGCAATCTTGATATTATCTACAATACAGGAGATTCCGTCATGGCTCGCGAGCTTCCCGGTCAAGTTTCCATTGCCAAACTTGTCACCGCAGAAGTCCTAATTGAGAAAAACACGGCCAGCGACTCAGAGGTTCGCATGAACTTCGTGATTAAAAACGAAGAACTGCCCCTGCAAACCAACAACCACTGCCGTCAAATGTTCGAGCTAGTGAGTCGTTCAATTATGAACAACAATAACTGGCGACTTTTGGAAAGTATGGCACTCTAGCCATCAGTCAGTCGAGTTTACATTTTAGATTTTAGAGTGACTCCACAGATAAATCTGGGGCCTCGAACTAACGTCGAAACTTCTTTGGTCTCGACTCCTGGTGTGGGGGGCTTGTATCCGTCTTGGTATGAGGCCATTAGTCATTAGTTTCTAGCTAATGACCGATGGCCTCCGACTTTTATATGCAATCCCTAAACTTAAGCTCGAAATCCCCGGCGCAAAAACAAAGAATTTGTCACCACGCTAACAGAACTAAACGCCATAAATGCTCCAGCCGCCGCAGGACTGAGTAGAATTCCGGTTGCAGGCAGCAAGATACCTGCGGCTACCGGAATTCCCAGAGTATTGTAACCAAAAGCCCAAAATAAATTTTGGCGAATCTTATTAAAAGTAGCGCGCCCCAGCTCGATCGACTCAACAACATCCATCAAAGCATTTCGCATCAGCACAATTTGAGCAGTTTCAACTGCCACATCAGTGCCGCAGTGCAAACCGATACCGACATCAGCTTGAGCCAAAGCCGGCGCATCATTGATACCATCCCCCACCACAGCCACTTTACAGCCTTGGGCTTGCAAAGTCGCGATCGCCCTCGCCTTCCCCTCCGGCCGCACCCCGGCCAAAACATCAGCCGCCGCCAAACCTAGCTGCTGCGCCGTCACCGCCGCCGCAGACGGCGTATCCCCCGTCAGCATCATCACCCGCAATCCCATGCCCCGCAAACGTTCCACCGTCGCCTTAGCATCCGGCCTCAGAGTATCTTTTAGGCCGATTACCCCCAGCAAAACGCCCCCAGAAGCCACGTAAACCGCCGTTTTGCCTTGCAAAGACCCCGACAATTCCGTCGCCACAGCGACCCCCTGCTCCTTCATCCACTCAGCATTCCCCGCGAACACCCGCCGGCCCTCCACCAAAGCCGAAACCCCCAAGCCCGGTTCCGTGCAGAAATCCTCAGCAGCTAGCAGCGGCAAACCTTGCTGTTGAGCTTCCAGCAAAATCGCTGCCGCGATGGGATGAGAAGCGCCCCTTTCCACCGCCGCCGCAATTTGCAGCAGTTTTGAGTCAATTGTGGAACAGGCATCT
>NZ_JAUBOR010000023.1:0-97446 GCF_036700305.1 Microcoleus sp. Z1_A1 | reverse complement strand
TGCCTGTTGCCAGAAACCCCATCAATTGTGGAACAGGCATCTTGCCTGTTGCCAGAAACCCCATCAATTGTGGAACAGGCATCTTGCCTGTTGCCAGAAACCCCATCAATTGTGGAACAAACATCTTGCCTGTTTCCAACATTAATATCCGAGTTCAAATCCCACTCCGAATTCTGGAAAATCGGCAAATAATCTGTGAGTGTGAGATTTCCGGTTGTCAGAGTGCCAGTCTTATCAAAAACCACCGTATCTAATTGATGCACCCGTTCTAAAACATCACCACCGCGAATTAAAAGCCCGCGCTCCGCCCCGATGCCAGAACCGACTAAAATTGCAGTTGGGGTAGCCAATCCCAAAGCGCAAGGACAAGCAATAACTAAAACTGCGATCGCCAATTTCAAACTTAACAGCAAAGGCGATTGATAATGGATAATTGGCAATTCATTTCCCATATTCATTGCCCCGTGTCCCATAATATCCATTGCCCCGTGTCCTAAAAGCACAGAAGGCCAAATATGAGTGCCCGCAAAATACCAAAATAGGAAAGTTAAAACCGATATCCCCATCACCCCATACACAAAATATCCCGCGACAGTATCAGCTAAATTTTGAATCGGCGCTTTGCGAGTTTGGGCTGCCTGCACCAAAGCCACCATTTGAGCTACAGTTGTTTCCTTACCGGTGCGAGTTGCCCGCATCACAACTGCCCCGGATTTATTGATAGTTCCGGCGACAACTGTATCTCCTGGTTGCTTCAAAACCGGCATTGATTCGCCAGTCAGCATCGACTCATCTATGGTTGTTTTGCCTTCGCAGACTTCACCATCTACCGGTATTTTTTCCCCTGGCAAAACTTGCAGCCATTCTCCGACTCGGACGCGATCGGCAGGAATTTCAATGTATTGTGGATCGTAGACTTCTGATGTCGAGTTTAAAGGCAATTCTTCCGATCGCAAATCTAAACTCGAAAGTTTAAAATCAACTAAGCGGGCTTTCGCCGGTTGCAATGCGATTAAAGCTTGCAAAGCTGATGCAGCGCGCCGTCTGGCTTGCTGTTCGAGAGTTTTCCCCAACAAAATAAAGCCCAGCAGCATCACCGGTTCATCAAAAAAGCACTCCCATCCCATCCGTGGAAACAGCAGCGCCGCGTTGCTAGCGGTGTAAGCTGTAACAGCGCCTAAAGCTACCAAAGTATTCATGTTGGGTGCATTTCGCCACAAACTGCGGCACCCATCAACGATAATCGGGCGGCCCGGTAGCAGCAAAGCGAGGGTGGCGAGTCCCCAGTGAAACCAAATATTGCTGAGAATTGGGGCTTTTGTGCCGAGTACGTGACCTAAACCGGATAGAATAATTAGGATAAGGGCGATCGTCAATTGCTTGATTTGCTGTCTAATTTCTTGTCGCCGTCGTTCAATTGTTGCCGCTTCTGCTTCCCGCTGATTTTCACCACAACGAGACTGAGAGGGAAATCCATTATCAGTCAACTTTTTCGCTAAAGCTTCTGCATCGACAGCCCCCGGTTGACACTCAACCGTCGCGACTTCTACGGCCAAGTTAACGCAAGCGGAAATGACGCCTGAATACTGCATGAGTTGGCGTTCCACAGCTTTCGCGCAGCCGGCACATTTCATCCCGCCGACATCGAAAGTAACAAGTTCAGGCGGTGATTCGTTAACTGGTAGGATTTCTGGTTGAATTTCGGGGATTGTTTTGGGCAAAAATTGCATGGTTTTTTTTGGTATAGATTAGAATATTTGGGTAGTTCTGAAAGGGTTTAATGCAGTGTTGAGACAAATGTCTATATTTTTATCATAGATAAATTTGGTGGCATCTTCCCAAAGTGTTAGTTTTTTTTAATTCTTATTAGTTCCAGGCGGTTAAATCCTTATTCCGGCGGGGGTTTCAGCCACTAATGGAAGGCGGGTTTAATGCTAAAACACGCTTGGGACACTGCATTGCCGTTTCGTTATTTGATAAGCTGTTACGCATCTAAATTGTATTTTTGGGCGGGCGGGACGCTAGGGCCCCTACTCCCCACAAGAATTTGCTCGAATTTGATTGTCAAATGTAGATGCGCCTCAGCTTATAATGAGCCAATTGCCTAGTTAGTATCCAGCTTTTATTTGACGAATTTAGCTATGACAGAAACACCAAAATTTTATATTGTCAAACGTCCTGCGGGTAATTGCGAAATTTTGCCGTTGGCGGAGCCCTCGCAGAGGATCGCGCAACTCGAAGAACAAAACCCCAGTATTATTGAAAAGTGGGGCCCTTACGATTCGCCCGAAGATGCCATCGCCCGCCGCATCGGTTTAATTCGCGCCGGCAAATGCCAACCAACCTAATTTTAGATTTTAGATTTTAGATTTTAGATTGAAGATTGAAGATTGAAGATAAGAAGGACTAAAGTCCTCACTACAAACCAGGTTCGTAGTGAGGACTTTAGTCCTTCTTTACTGAAGTTTTTGTGACTAAAAACTACTTGGATTTAGCCGGTGCCGCACTCGGTTTTGCTTGCGCCGCATTCGGCTTAGCTGGCGCAGCATTCGGTTTCGCCTCCGCCTTATTGTTCCCTGTTTTACCAGTAACTTGCTTTGTCAAAACTTCCATAGCTTTCGCATATTGCGGATCGGCAGTCGTAGCAATTTTATCGCGATCGCGCCTCAATTCCTGTTTTTGAGCCTCGGTGAGTTCTACCTTAAAATCCGGTTCAATCCCGGCCTTGTTGATATCAGTGCCGTTGGGAGTAAAATACTTGGCAATTGTCACCGCCAAACCGGCACCATTTCCCACGCCTCGTACTGACTGAACTAAACCTTTACCAAATGTCTTTGTTCCCACCAAAACCGCGCGTTTGTTGTCTTGCAAAGCACCGGATAGAATCTCGCTAGCACTTGCTGAACCGCCGTCTACCAGTATAACTAACGGTTTGTCTGTGATCGCTCCCTTATTTGCCGTTTGTTTATCAGCCTCACCGACTCGATCGACCGTCGAGACGATCGTACCTTCTTTGAGCCACATTCGAGCAATTTCTATACTTCCGTACAGCAACCCGCCGGGATTGGAACGCAAGTCTAAAATATAGCCCGTCACCTTTTTCTGTTCCAAATCCTTAATTGCCGATCGCATTTCCGATGCAGCATTGGCACTGAACTGATTTAAGCGAATATAGCCGACTTCTCCGATGGGAGTTTTCTGCACCGACTTCCGCACAGGATGAATTTCAATTTTAGCGCGTTTCAGTTTAAAGTCTAATTCCTTGTTTCCCCGCAAAATAGTCAGCGTCACCTCAGTATTCACCTGACCGCGAATCAAACTTACTGCTTGATTCGTATCCATGCCTTCTGTGCTCTTGCCGTCAATCTTAGTAATGATATCTTTTGCCAGAATACCAGCACTAAAAGCAGGGGTATCTTCGATCGGCGAAATCACCACCAACTTCTTAGTTTCCTCATCTTGAGTCAACTGAATCCCAACTCCTGTCAGTTCCCCAGAAGTTTCAACCTGCATATTTCTGAACTCTTGAGGGTCCATAAACCGCGTATAAGGATCATCCAGCTTCTTCAACATTTCCCGAATTGCTTTGTAAGCTTCGTCGTCGCTGGTATAAGTCCGGTTCAAATAATCATTTCGCACCGCTTTCCAGTCAACCTGGTTAAAAGTGCCATCAACATAACTTTTGTCAATAATCTGCCAAACTTCATCAACCAACTCTTTAGGGCTTCCCCGAAAAGAAGCCAGAGATTTAGAACTGCAACCAGTGTTCGCAAGAGTTACAGCAGTGAGTACCACCGCTGCTGCACTTAGAACAAGCCCTCGTTTTGTTATAACCATTTGTCTGACGCGCGGGACGAAAAGAGTTCAGAATAATTACGCTCAATCTAACACAGGCAAGGCCCGCTCGCGTTTGGCGTACATATATTTTCCACTTTGCCGACTTCTATTCAGGGCGGGCTCGCGTGCCCACCCCCCAAGAACACTCACTCTTTGTGGAACAGGCCCTGCAGCTTCTGATAAAGGTGCTCTTCAGTCGGTTTAAACCGACTTCAGCTATGAGACAGGGGTTTCAACCCCTGTCGGACTGTCGGACTGTCGGACTGTCGGACTGTCGGACTGTCGGACTGTCGAACTGTCGGACTGTCGGACTGTCGGACTGTCGGACTGTCGAACTCTAGCAACAGAGAAAGAATCGGCTAAGGATCGACCCAGCGATCGTCCGATTTAATCAAGTCAATCAATTCTGCCACCCCTCGGTCTTCCGGCACCTTCTTAATTTCTTCCCGGCCCCGGTACAGCGAAATATAACCCGGTTGCTTCCCGACGTAGCCGTAATCAGCATCAGCCATTTCTCCGGGCCCATTGACAATACAGCCCATTACTGCTATATCCAAACCCGTGAGATGCTTGGTGGCCTCTCTCACTTTGTGTAACACTTCCTCTAAATTAAACAAAGTGCGACCGCAGGAAGGACAAGCGACATACTCAACCATCGTTTTCCGCAGTCCCAAGGCTTGCAGAATGCTGTAGCAGACGGGAATCTCCTTTTCTGGGGCCTCTGTCAGCGAGACGCGGATGGTGTCGCCGATACCGTCAGTTAGCAGCGGTGCCAGGCCTGCGGTGGATTTGATGCGGCCGTATTCGCCGTCTCCTGCTTCCGTGACGCCCAAATGCAGCGGGTAATCCATGCCGAGTTCGTCCATCCGGTGCACCATCAACCGGTAAGCAGCAACCATCACGGGTGCACGGGAGGCTTTCAGGGAAAGTACGATGTTGCGGAAGTCGAGGGATTCGCAAATTTTGATGAATTCCAGGGCCGATTCTACCATGCCTTCGGGCGTGTCGCCGTAGGTAAACAGCATCCGTTCGGCGAGGGAACCGTGATTGACGCCGATTCGCAAAGCTTTGCCTTGGTCGCGCAGGGAAATCACCAAAGGTTCCAGGGTTTCGCGGATTTTTGCGCCAATTTCCGCGAATTCGGCGTCGGTGTATTCGGTTCTGTCGGCTTTCGGCTTCTCGAACACGTAAAGTCCGGGATTGATTCTCACTTTGTCTACGTGTTTGGCCACTTCGAGAGCAATTTTCATGCCGTTGTGGTGGACATCGGCGACGAGGGGCACGGGTTGGTAGGTGGCGTGCAGTTTTTGCTTGATTTCGGCTAAAGCTTTGGCGTGGGCCATGCTGGGCACGGTGACGCGGACGATTTCGCAGCCAATCTCGTGCAAGCGCCGAATTCCGGCGACTGAACCGTCGATGTCGAGGGTGTCTTCGTTAATCATCGACTGTACGACGACGGGGTAGCCGCCGCCGATGGTGACGCTACCGACTTTGACGGGTCGGGTTTTGCGGCGTTTGATGGTGGTGTCGAAGGTTGGTTCGGTGGTGGGGGTTTTAGTGGGGTTCGGCAGAGTTTGCATAACTGGTTGCTAGAGTTTTGTTACTAAGGTCTATAAAAATGTGTCTGCTGTTTTTCAGGTTGCCATAGAAAGGGTCTGTTTGGACAAACAGGTTTTACGATTTAGGGTTTTTGATAGAAGTACGATGGCTACGCCCCGGCTTACGTCTACGAACTTGTAACTCACATTATGTAGTTTTGGGGGTAAGGGCGATCGATTTTTTAGTATTAAAATTTAACATTCCGGGCGGGCAAGATACCCATTCCACAGATGAATCCGGGGGCTTGTTTAACAGTTGATAAATTTTAGGTAGAATATAAAATTATTGTGGGCAATGACCGACTGGCAAAAATATCTACATAGTTTTGAGTTTCAAACACTTATGCCAGTAGATTAAAGTCACTCGAATAACATGATCGAAAAAGGTGCAACAAGTGGCAGACCTTTCAATCCCTATAAAAATGGCGGAAAAATTCTCAACTTATCTTATCAAAATGTTAAAAATACCCATCAAGGCTTTGCCTTAGTTGAAGCTCATGTTCGCAGATTTAATCCAGTTGGTGAAGCTGAGCTAAGAATGGTTGAAAGGTTAAGAGGTATCACCACCCAAACCCTTGTAGCTGAGCCTGTTGATTTACGCTTTTATACTCACGAGTTACGTGAGTATCTCAGGTATAAAAAGCTTGGCTACCCAACTGAACAACCCGCTGACCCGGATGAGGCTTATGAACTTTGGAACAATGCTCACACAGCAACTCTTGAAGATTATAAATTAAAAGAAGGATTCGGCGTTTTATTTCATCCGAGCGTAGAGGAATTTTGATGAAAAAACTAACTCAATTAACCCAGCTTGAATTAGTGCTGCTGGAATTAGTAGCTAAAGGTCAAGGAAAGTGGAGTTGGTACGAACTCGCGAATGCACTTTCCCGTCGAGATGTACCGCGAGAACCTGACATGATGGTTGTCTTAAAAAAACTCGCTGCTGATGGCTTGGTTCAGCGATATATAGAAACAGGTTCGCCTCGCGATAGATGGGAATTGACAACTGAGGGGACGATTTTGTTGACAGAGGCAACTGCTTCTGAACCGACTACTTTATGCAAATATGTTGAAGTTTAACTTAGAAACACAATTTGTAGTTTGCATTAACAATCAAGACTATCAAGCATCCTTGGAAGTGCGAAAAATCTATCGAATCATACCCGATAATCGCGCTGGGGAACATCAATTTATCCGAGTTATTGATGAATCAGGTGAAGATTATTTGTATCCAGTCGCGTATTTCGTGCCCATCGCATTGCCGAAAGCCGTAGAAGCAGTATTTGCATAGACAAAGGTTCTGTAGGGGCGGGTTCACCAACATCTATGTCGCTCAATAACAATCTAAATAAACCCGCCCCCGCCCAATGAATTACTAGAATTCATTGGCGGATTTAATCTAAACTAGATGGGGAAATTCACCGAGAATCCGGTGGGTGGGGGCGGGTTTACAATATTTTTTGTGGTGTCTGATAAGTTAGGGTGAACCCGCCCCTACAGGCGTAATAAATCATCAGAATTAATTCACGAAAATGATCTCAAATGCTCAACCGATTTAATTGTAGCCCCCATCAAGTCCAGAAATCTCTCTCGCGGATGATGCGATCGCCCCTTCTCCCCAGCAAAACTAAAAAATGTACTGGCAAATCCCTTCACAGACCCAGGCTCAGCAGTTAAATCATCTGAGGTTTTCCATTGGACGATCGCACAAACTCACCCGCCACCGCTGTTAACAACCGCCGACCTCTAATTATCGCAGGAATTCTCCTCGGTATCGGTCAATCCGGCTTTTTTGACGGCATTGTGCTGCACCAACTCCTCCAGTGGCACCATATGTTTAGCAGCGTTAAAACCGATACTACCGTTGCGGGTTTAGAATTAAATACCCTCGGAGATGGATTGTTTCACGCTGCGGATTGGTTAGTAACAGTGGCGGGAATCTTCTGTTTGTGGAGTGCTGTGAAGCGCAAAGATGTTCCTTTGTCAACTCAAACTTTTTTCGGTTCAATATTAATTGGTGCTGGATTGTTTGACTTTGTTGAAGGCATTGTTGACCATCAGATTTTGGGAATCCACCACGTCAAACCCGGTATCAACGAATTAGCTTGGGATTTAGGATTTCTCGTTTTGGGTCTTATTTTAGCGCTGTTAGGTTGGATGCTGGTACAGAGGGAAGTTCCCGCAGATACTAAAGTTTAAATGAATGGAAGATTGGGAATTATACCAAATCCGGGTTAAAAATCCCTGCCTCTCTTTTTAACTCCTCAGTTCATCCCGCCGACTCCAACCACGCCATCAAATCCTCTTGACTCCTAAAATCCAACAAAGCCTCTCCCAAATCATCTAACTGTTCCCCAGATAATCCCTGGATGCGAGTTTGAACTTCCAGTGTCACCTCACCCACCCGCCGCACTATCTGACGCATAATTAATCCTATTTCCCCCTCAATTTTACCCCTTTCGATTCCCTGTTCGATTCCTTGTTCGATTCCTTGTTGTATTCCCTGTTCAATCCCCTGTTGTAGACCAATTTCTATCCCTTTCATCACAGACCCGATTTGGTCTTGGATCAACATTTCTCGTTTATCTACATCATTCAATTCGTCTAGTGTCAAATTTGCTCGGTTGGCAATTTCCAGCGCGGTATTAATCTCTTCAATAGACCCCAATGTCTCTGGTACTGCTTCCAAAGAGGGCGCGTTTTTCATAAAGTAAATCCATTTTTCAGGCAGAGTTTCGAGTTCGTTCAATTCTTTTTTGAATTTCGGTAACTCGACAAACACTAACTTTAACTCGCAGTTGGGATAGACGAATTTTTCTTCGGTTTCTGTGAATTCAAAATTAGAAATTAGTTTTTCGGTGTTTTCAAATAAGATAAAGTCGGTGATGGTTAAAGCAATGACTGGATTTAACTTTAAATAACCTTCTCCAGCTTTGAGTTGAGTAGAATAGGTTTTCGCTGCATTGTATACTACCCGTTTTTCAAAGGCGGCGACGTTGAGTACCTGCATTTCCACAATCACGGTTTTGTTGCCGGTAATCTTGGCTTTGACATCCAGGTAAGTGTCTTTCAATCCTGTAACGCTGCCGGCTGAATAAGGGTCAATGATTTCTATTTCTTGGATTGTTGGTTCTCCGTTATACAGCATTGCATTTAGGAAGCTGATTAAAATTTCTGGATGTTCGGAAGAAGCGAATATTTTTTTGAATGCAAAGTCTGTTTTGGGGCTGATGAAACGCATATATTTTATAGGATTTTTTTTACCGCAGAGGGCGCAGAGGACGCAGAGGAGGAGAAAAGAGAGGAAGATGGATATTGGCTAATATTGGAAGGGTTGGGTTTTGTTGTCTCAACCCAACCTGTTATCTGAATGCTTTTATCAGCCTGTGGCTTCAGTAGTAGTTGCATGTGACATAACTAGCTTTCCAGTTATATCCATCGTCGCAAGCTTCAGCACTTCATTAAAAGCTAAACCCCGAATTTTGAGTTCCCACCGAATGCCTTTTGCTTTCATTCGCTTGGCTTTCCGCATATCGACATCAGCAGCTTTTTGATGCAATAGCAAATACTTCATTGCTGCTGTAGCTTCTACTTTTTTGGGAAATGCAATATAGGTGATAAATCCGCCCTCCCAATGATTGGCGTTGCGGACGCTGCTGATAGTCGCAACTCTCGGACTAAAGCGGTTCCAGTAAAAGTCGCTGTAGCCGATCGACTGTGTATTAACTTGGAGTTTGTTTGCCATTTGACTTAACTCCTATAACCTTGTGTGTGGGGTTGGCAGTACCAATTTGCTGCTGTTACTATTATAGCAAATTATTGAGAGATTGGTAACTGTTGGCTGTTGGCTGTTGGCTGATGCCTAAAACCTCAATTCATATTCAGCGGTGACGCGGTTGTCTCCTTGAAAATTACTGGAACTTCTGAGTAAAAGTTTATCGCTCAATCGATAGCGCACAGTAAATTCTGTCGGTTGATTTGCTGACAAAACTCGAATGATTGATGCTGAAATATTGCGCGTGATGTCAAACCCAACTTCTAAACCTAAACCGAGAGAACCCGCACCTGAACTGGAACTAGCACTTTGTGCTTCGTTGCCTCTAATTCGAGTGGGAAATAAGCGAAATTCGCTCAATCCTGTGGCGTTGGTAATCGCAGATTGAAGGTTGTTCAATAAACCCGCACCGGCTAAATTTGCGATCGCCAGTGTACTGTCTCCCTGTCCCAAGGTCTGCACGAAACTGCCTCCCAATAGCGCTACAATTTCTATTTCCGATCGACTCGGAGAACTCCTTAACTCAAGATTTTCCCCCAACTGAGAAGCCCTTCCCTGCACTAACGCTTGAACTCGGACACTCCGCACATTGCCGAAAGTTGTCGGTTCGTCTGCTATTTCAGAGGCTACAGATGTGCCGGGAATGCGGAACCGCGTTACTTCCTGCACCGAAGTTGCTAATCTCACATCCAGCGTCGGATCGAGTCCTTGTGTTGGTACAAAGGTCGCAGTCTGCGGGTATCCTCGATCGAGTCTAAATTGCGTTGTAAACAAATTTACCGACCCGGAAGTCAACCGAATCGTACCCTCCGGGCGAAGGTCATCTAAAGTTCCATTCACCGTCAAACCCCCAGTCGCCTGAAAACTCAATATCGGCGCACTTGTTACCCGAATTCCCCGGCCCAAATTCAGCCGCAAATCGTTTAATCCAACTTCAAAGGAAGGGGAAGGGGAAGGGGAAGTCGCAGCAGAAGGGGAATCAGAAACCTCAGTCGCAGGAGAAGCAGAAGATGTCGAATCAGAATCCGAATCGGAAGCAGAAGAGGAAGAAGCTAACTGAGTTGTGCCGCCGCCGGGACTCCGAAGAAATACTTCACCGTCGTACAGTTCAATATTACCGCTCAACTGCGGACGCCTAGCCGTGCCCCTTGCCTGCACTTGACCAACAACGCCGCCGCTGTACAATCCTCTGAGGTTCACTGCCAACTTGTCGAGATTCACAGCCAGGGGATTATCCGCATCGACATCGCCCTCAGCAAAGGGCACAGACAGCGGAATCACGCCAGCGGCGACCACTTCTCCCTGACTCAACTGTCCCCGAATTCCTTCTACCCGAATACGATCGCCCTCAAAGCGCACCGTCCCAGTCAGCCCTGTCAGCGGTTCTGGGAAGGCTTGCGCGCGGACGGTTGCATTTTCAAAATTTGCAATTCCTTGCGCTACAGGGTCTTCCAGCGTCCCTCCCACGCGAATTTGCACCTGTCCCTTGCCGCTGACCCACGCAACTTGCGGAGTCAATACATTAATAATTGCCAAACCTTCATTTTGCAAATTCGCCCTCAAATCGATTTGATTGCTGTCAGCCTTCACGGCTGCAAACGGCAACTCAAAAGGCAAACTTCCCTGCACTTCAATCGGTTCGGTTTGAGTTACCAAAGCGCTGCCACCAAAATTCAGGCGGGCATTGCTGTAACTGAAACTGCCGTCGGCTTGTTTAATCGGTTCTCCGTTTAGCGTACCCTCAACCAAACTCAATTCTCCGGTGGCTTGCGGGTTTTCCAAACTGCCAGCCAAATTCGCCCGCAAATTCAAATTTCCCGTGACATCCACAAAAGGCAATTCCACCAGTTTTGCTAACTCTTCGACGGGCACATTTTCTACGCGCAACTGCCCGGATTGAGCTTTTTGCCCGAGTTGTCCCGAAAAGCCGATCGCACTTTTGCCCGATCGAATTTCCAGAGGCAAAACAGTTAAGATTCCGTCCTGAAAACTGCCTTCAAGGCTGAACGTTTCAGCGACATATTCTCCCCACTGCCAGTTATCACCTTTGACGTTAAATTGAGCTTGCACACCAGTTTGCAAAGAACCGGCGACAGCAATTTCCGCCCCAAAAGTGCCTTGCAATTGGGATAAGGGAGGCAATTTTTCTGATGCTTCCACTGCTTGTTGCTGCTGCAAAAGTATTTCAATTTCTGCCAAACGGCGCAACTGTTCGATTAGCGGGGATTCTGGTTCTCCCACTGCCACAGTTTGCACGTCGCCACTGTCACCGTAAACCGGAGGTTTTAAGCCTCTAGCTAAGTCGCCTAAATTGAAATATTGCAAAGCGGTTAAAACCTGCTGCAAATTGCCTTGCTGGACGTTAACTTTTCCGGCAAATTGCGGGTTTGGCCCTGTTTGAACATTGCCGGAAATTAAGTATTGACCGCTGCCTTGGCGGAATATGCCGTTTGTGAGAGTGGCGCTGCCGTTAGCGTAGCTGAATTCGGCTTGGAAACTGTCACCTTTAATGTAGCCGATCGCCGGTTGGGCGATCGCAATTTGTCCATTTGCTTGCAAAGTCGCCGGATTTAACGGCATCTTCCAACCGGGCACATTTACTTGTCCCGAAACCGTACCAGTTATCGGCCCCAAACCGGCCTCTTTCCCCGGTGATAGATTCAAAGCAGCGAGGGGAAAATCGCTTAAATTAACTCGCAAAGTTTCTCCCTCGGTTTGGCCCCTAGCCACAGATTCCCCGCGTTGAATTAAGAAAGATGTCGGCAGAAAAGATTGATTTAAAGCGACTTCAATTTTGTCTTGGCGACCGGCCAAACGCAAATCTACACTTTTCCCAGCATCCGCATTCACACTCCCCGCCAGTACCGGGTCAAAAGCGACTTGATTTACTGCTAAATCCCGCACTTCCACGTCGCCAACTAAGCTGAGGGCGGCGAGGGTTCCGCTGAGACTGCCGGTAAAATCGACATTGCCGCGCAGGGGAAGATTATTCTCTGAAGGATTTTTGAGACCAATTGGTCTCAAAAATGCTAATTGTTCTGCCGGCAAGGCTTCCAGATTAAAGTTGGCGAGTTTGACATCCAAATCTAAGTTGGAAATTGAGGGCCCTCCTTTACCTTCGAGTTCGACGTTAACAAAGCCGTTTGCTGTTAAACCGGGAGTTGTGGCGTTCTCTATTTCCACCCGTTGGCCGTCCCAATTAAATACTGCCTCAAAAGGTTGGTTCAAAAACGGCAATTCCGAGATGCGGAAACTGCCGCCAGCGCGAACATTTTGTAGGGGCGGTGCCCCCGTGCCCGCCCCAATCGGCCCGGATAAATTGATATTGCCGTTAAACAGTCCTGCAAGCTGGGGGAGATTTTGGGCACCGGAGACTACACCTCCGGTTTGCAAGCTTTGTCGCTGCGACTCAAAGGCTTGCTGGAAGCGACTTAGAGCAATTTGCTCGCCCTCGATTGACGCGCGCCAATTCCCCGACGCGGCGCTGCCTTTAGCATTGACAATTCCTCCGCCGTTGGCGAGTCGAATTTGTCCGTCGCCGTTGGCGGTGATGCCGTTGGCGGTTAGATTATCTACTGTTCCCAAAATGCGGACTTGGCCGTCGAGGGTTCCGTCAATTTCTGGCGGTAAATCCGCTGTCAGCAAACCTGTTTGTTTGAGGGTTTGTTCTAAATTACTGACGGCAATTCCGTTGGTTTCCAGCAATGCTTGCAAGTTGCCGTTTTCTAATTTTGCCGTAGTATCGATCGCCCCGAGTCGATCGACCACAATCACTCCCTCTCCACTAGCACTAATTCCCTTGGCTGTCAAGTTATCCAAACTGCCCGCTGCTTGGAATTCGCCGTTAACTCTGCCGTCAATCGATTTTAGATTTTGGATTTGGGATTTTAGATTGTTGATGTTGGCAGTTTGCTGACTTCCGGGATTAAATGCTGAAGCTACATCTAAAATAGGTATTCCCAAATCTAGTGCTAAGCGGCTGAGAATAACTCGATCGGCATCGGCGAAAGCTTGCCAGCGTCTGTCTTCTAATTTACCTCTAAAAGCAAGAGTACCGTCGGCAATATTGAGTTGGCCGCTGCTGTTGACAGAAATATCGGCGGCGGTTGAATTATCAAGATTGCCGCTGGCTTGAATTTGATTCGATATTTGTCCGTCAATCGATTTTAGATTTTGGATTTGGGATTTTAGATTGTTGAGGTTGGCGACTGTTTGGGGATTGTCAGCAGTGAAAGCTAAGCCAACATCTAACAGCGGCAATCCTAAATCTACCAAGCGGCCGATCGAAGTGCGATCGGTTTCTGCTGTTCCCTGCCAGTTTCCCCCAGCCAATCCTCCTTTAAAATTAACATTGCTGTCGGCAAGATTGAGTCTGCCACTGCCGCTGGCATTGATGCTGCTAGCAGTCAAATTGTCAAGAGTTCCCGATGCTGTAAATTGACTCGATAGCAGTCCGTCAATCGATTTTAGATTTTGGATTTTGGATTTTAGATTGTTGAGATTGGCCGATTGCTGATTTTCGGGATTGAATGCTGAAGCCACATCTAAAATCGGCAGTGTCAAATCTACCAAGCGGTTGATGGAAGTGCGATCGGTTTGTGCTGTTGCTTGCCAGTTTCCCGCTACTAATTCTCCTTGTAAATTGACATTGCTGTCGGCAAAATTGAGTCTACCGTTGGCATTAACATTGATTCCGCCGGCAGTCAAATTGTCAACATTGCCCGCGATTTGAAATTCACCTGCTAGCTGCCCGCCTAACGATTTTAGATTTTCGACTTTGGATTTTAGATTGTCTAGATTTGCGGTCGTTTCCCGTGCTAAAAACGGCAAGCCAATATCAATTAATTGATTGACAGCAACTTTTTCAGTGTTGCCAAAAACTTGCCACCTTCCCGATTCTAGTTCGGCATCAACATCAACAATACTGTCAGCAATATTCAGCCTTCCTTTGCCCATCGCAGCGATCGCATTTAAACTCAAATCGTCCAGAGTTCCCGCAGCTTCGGCTGTTCCGCTGAACAAACCAACCCGTTCAGGAGGCAAATTAAGGTCTGGCAGGACTTGCTGCAAACTGTTGAGATCCACGCCATTGCCCTCGATCAAAGCTTGCCATTGACGGTCTTTTAGCGCAGCATCCACATTAACAGAAGCGTCGCCAATTTTCACAACCGTATTTTGCAAATCCGCCGAATTTCCTCCGGCTCGAATGGAGCCCGCTGCGGGGAAAGTCCCTTGCGGTGCTTGCCATTGAACTCTAGCTTGAATGTTATCTAACGGGCCGAAAATTTGAGCTTTTGCGGAGACATTACCAATTGTAACAGTAGCAGGAATCGGGAGAGCGTAAATTTGGGCGAGATTATCTGCCGGCACGTTTTCAGCTTGGAAGTCAAACACTAAACCCGATCGCGAATTCTCACTTCCCAACCTGATATCGACTTCACCTTTCCCGCCAATTTTACCACCCGCCGCCGGCACTACCAACATATCGCTCAAAGTCAAAGCTAAAGAGGAAAACGGGGGAATAGAATATTGAGAATTGGGAGTTGGGGTTTGAGCCATTCTCCCGCGTTCCAATTTGAAATTAGTGCTAATATTGTTTAATTGCAGTCGATCGACTGTAGCGGGTTTGGTCGAGGCGATCGTACCTGTCAGCACCGGCATTGCAACTGTTCCAGTCAGCTTGGCATCCGCCTTCACTTCCCCCGCCACAGCCACGGGTAATACTACTTTCTTCCCTAACTCTGTTTCCACCGCACTGACAACACTTGCCAAAGCGACTGGTTGCACGTTCGTTGTCAGATTGAAGCTAGCTTGTTGGAGATTAAAATTAGTTCCAGTGGCAACTGTTCCTGCTATTCTCAGCGGAATTAAACCGTAATTAGCCACCAGATTATCGACTATCAAATTAGTTTCCTGAAACCGCAACTGACCGCTGCTATTTTGTATAATTTGTTTTAAGGGAGAAATACTCGCTTGCACTCCTCCAAAACTAGCCGTTCCGGTAATTCCCGATACTTTATTGTCTCGCAATTGCACGGTCAAATTGCCGTTAGCCAGACCTTTTTGTAAATAAATACCGGGAAATTTCAGCAAGCGATCGAGGTCGGGCAAAGGCAAATTTTGACCTTGCAACTGTAGGTTAGTTTGAGCAGCAGGTAACAGAGAATCTGCTTTTACTATAAAATTATCGCTATTAGTAAACTGACCGTTTAGTTCGTAGAGAATGCGCTGATTTTGGTCGCGAAATAGAGCACTGCCATTTTTCAAGCTTACAGAAATCGGAGCCGAAGTTTTCTGTCCAACTGCGGGACTCGGCACCAAAACTGCGGCGGCATTTTCAGCTCGAATTGCCTCAAGTTCAGTTTTAAATAAACCCGGAGATTTCCGCTCGGCAGTGGGAAGATTAACCCAGCGGCCTGTAGCATCCTGTTCGATATAAGCGTTGGGTTTAACTAAAGTAATATCTAATTTGAGAGTGCGGTTGAACAGCAGCGGCCAAATTGAAAATTGCACTTCCACTGCTTCTGTAGAAGCGTAATCGGGATCTGTAGGAGTTGCAGGTAAAGTCGATCGGCCAAACCGCAAACTTGTCGGAGAAAATCTCTCCAAACGTCCGAGTTGCACAGGCCGCTTCAGCAACTGACTGACTTCAGTTTCCACCAAAGGAGCTAACTTTTCCCGCACCCACGCCTGTGCTACTGCAACCCCAACCAAGCCGAGAATGGTCAATCCCGTACCGCTAAGCAGCAGCAGACGCCACCAGCGGCGGTGGGGACGGGGTGCGAGTTGATTTTTGTTATCGTCGGAGTTAGTCATGGGTGTTTCTCAGAAATCAGAGAATTCAGGAATTAAGGGAATCAGCCGATTTTAGACAGGTATAATTTCTGCGATCCGCCTGGGTGGCTTCTGCCTTTGGTAGACTCACAAGTGAGGTAGGAAGTGCCGTAGGGGCGTTAGCGTTGCCCGCCCCTACGGGGGCTACGCCAACGCACAGGATCGAATTTCAAGATTCACGCCCCCCACTGCGGGGCAGAGTCCAAGAACCTTTACCAAACTTAATCAAAACACGCAACAAGACCTAATACCAAGTCCTCCAACTCCCCTAAATCCTCTCGATCCCCGCGCGTGCAAGATCGGGGGTCAAATCTAAAATCTAAAATCTAAAATCTAAAATCTAAAATCTAAAATCGCCCGATCGCTCCTAAGATAAAAAAACGGTGGTTAAGAAGGTCTTTAAAACTTATGCGAGTGTTCGTCTTACTCTTCAATGCCCGCACCGAGAACGAGGGAATTCATACCATTCAACTCGGCGATCGCAATAAAGTTCTGATGTTTGAGTCAGAAGACGACGCCACCCGCTTTGGCGTGATGTTGGAAGCTCAGGATTTCCCCGAGCCCACTGTCGAGGCGATCGACGATGAGGAAATTAAGGAGTTCTGTAACAGTGTTGATTATGATTGGGAACTGATACCGGCGGGGGCGCTGGAGATTCCGCCAGAAAACAATGTAACACAGACTCAGTGGCAGCCGGAGTCCGAACCCGATTCCGATCCGGATTCTGAGGTTTCCCAAAACGAACTGGATTCTATTCGCCGCCGACTCGAAGGACTTTTGTAATAGCCATTAGTCATTAGTCAGCAGTTATTGGTAATGGGTAATGGGTAATTGCCTCTCTGTCGGAAGTAGATTTAGCCGATCGCCCGCAAGCGCAAATTTCGAGCTTTTGAGTCACGACTTCACCAAGCTAACCAGCGGGCCGGCAATGCGTACCCTATTGTGTACACCTAATGACTGTTGACTGTTGACTAATGACCAATGACTAATGACCAATGACTAATGACTAATAAAAAAACATGAAGAATTTGGAAGAACGGGGCCATCTGCTGACTGAACAGGTGAATACCAACAGCGAGAATTTAGACCAACTCAGTTCGATCGAATTAGTGGACTTGTTCAACCGGGAAGACGCCCAAACCTTAAGCGCGATCGCCCGTGCCCGCGAAGAGTTAGCCCGAGCGATCGACATTGCAGCCGAGTCTCTGCGTCTAGGAGGCCGCCTGTTTTACGTCGGTGCGGGTACTTCCGGGCGTTTGGGGGTGCTGGATGCCGCCGAGTGTCCCCCCACCTTCTGCACGCCGCCAGAACTCGTACAGGGCATAATTGCCGGGGGTGCGGGGGCTTTGGTGCGGAGTTCGGAGGATTTGGAGGATCGGGCTGAGGATGGGGCTGAGGCGATCGCCCACCGTCAAATTACCAACTTAGATGTGGTTGTCGGGATTACGGCTGGGGGTACGACGCCGTTTGTGGCGGGCGCTTTGCAGGCGGCGCGCCAGCGGGGGGCGAAAACTGTGTTTATGGCTTGCGTACCCGTCGAACAAGTGAATTTTGAGGCTGATGTTGATATTCGGTTGTTGGTTGGCCCGGAGGTAGTGGCGGGTTCGACGCGCTTGAAAGCCGGTACAGTCACAAAAATGGCTTTGAATATCCTTTCGACTGGGGTAATGGTGAAGCTGGGGAAGGTTTACGGCAATCGGATGGTTGATGTGGCGGTGACTAATAAGAAATTGCGCGATCGGGCTGTGCGGATGTTGCAAGATTTGACTGATTTGAACCGGGATGAAGCGGGTTTTTTGCTCGAAAAAAGTGGCAAGTCTGTAAAATTAGCTTTGATGATGCACTGGACTAATTTGGAGAAGGAAGAGTGCGATCGCATTTTGGGAGAATTTCAAGGGAATTTGCGATCGGCAGTAGCATCGATTGGTCATTAGTCAGCAGTCAGCAGTCAGCAGTCATTAGTCATTAACAACTGCCAACTGCCAACTGTCAACTGTCAACTGTCATTTGCGATATCGATGCAAAAAATTGTGAAATCTCTGCAGTGGATCTGATGTGATAAACACTTTTGGTATTTGGGGCGCGATCGACATACTCGCGATATCTGGGAGTCAAATACTTGTGACACAACCAAAGAACGCGGTAACTATTAATTGAACTCTTCAAGATCGGACTCTTTTGGGGCCAGCCTTCTGGCGGTATAAACTTACCTGTAATCAGCCGTTTAGTCACCCACCAGAAATGCACGTATAGGGGCAGATCGACAAAAACCAGAGTATCTGCCTCGTTGAGTCGAACCCAGACGGTTTCCATGCAACCAAAGCCGTCTATAATCCATCGGTCAGTAGCCAAAATTTTCTCATGGGTACGCTTATATTCTTCATTTGGAACCTCAGCGCCCCCAGATTGATATTGAATCTTATCCAAGGGGTAAAGTGGCAAACCAGTGATTTCTGATAATCTCTTGCTTAGAGTTGATTTACCGCCTCCAGCGTTGCCAAACACGGCTACTTTTTTCATACTTACCCCTCTTAGGAATGATGCAGATTGTAGCAAGACTTGATATAATCAGTATCACAATCAATCTCTTTAAACAGCCCCCCTGATTATCCTCTCAAAATTCAACGTAAAGCGCTCTTGTTGTTAGATTCCCGACTTCTTAGAGGAGTCGGGAATCTGGAGATGATGTTTTTTAGGCGTTGACAAAAACAGAAGATGTAAGCTGACTTTCACTTACACCCTGCACGATTCCCAAATAATTACTGCCAGACTTAATCGCCCAAGAAGCGACGCTTGCACCTCCATCCAACTGCAAACTCACAGCTTCAAAAGTCAAGTTTGCAAATCCGATACCGTCAGTCAAACCAATTTTATCCCCAGCCCCAAAATCGGTAATCACATCTGCACTAATTAAAGTAGCCGCAGCAGACAAACCTCCTGCTAAGATAAACGTATCATTTCCGCCGCCGCCCGTCAGCATATCTTGCCCGCGATCGCCCGCCAACAAATCAGATCCGTTACCGCCAATCAAGACATCATCTTCTTTTCCGCCGCGAATAGTATCGTTACCGTCAGATCCGATTAGTCGATCGTTATCGTTGTTGCCGCTGATAAAATCATCGCCAACACCGCCATCAATTACATCGGATTCTTTGCCACCCCATAAGCTGTCATTGCCGCCGGCACCATTAATTGTATCCGCACCTTGCATCCCATTAATGCTATCAGCACCTTCTCCCCCCGTGAGATTGTCTTTGCCGGAAAGGGCAAAAATTGGCAATCCCGCAGCATTTGTCGGTATTTGAGTATCGGCACTATCTGATAGGAAATAATTGCCGCCGCTGGCTGTATTTTTGGGTGCTGTCGTCGGGCTGCCGTCCCCTGTAGCATTGGGTATTGGCGAAGTAATAGATATAGTGTTTGGTGTGGGAGTTGGTGTGGGAGTTGGTGTCGGTGTCGGTGCGGGATTGACACTACCGTCAAGAGAAGTCGCAAAAACTTGCGTCCAATAGTGATTGAAATTTTCTGTGCCTGTATCGTCGGCTAAGAAATAGTAACCAATCCCAATTTCTTTGAGATTGGGGTTAAGAATGTTAGCCCGGTGGCCACTGCTGTTCATCCAAGATGATACAACTTGTTCGGGTGTAGAAGAACCCGCAGCGATGTTTTCTGCTGCTGCTGAGAATTGATAGCCCGTTACAGTAATACGACTGGTGAATGACGAACCATCTTTGCCTGTATGGGAAAAGAAGTCTTGCAGTGCCATGTTTTGGCTGTGATTTTCCGCAGCATTTAGTAACTGAGTATTTAAGGTTAGTGGCGACAAACCTAATTTACTGCGTTCGATGTTGGTAAGTTCTAAAACTCTATAAATAAAGTTTTGATTGGTTGAAGTTGGTGCGAGTTGAGAGGCAGATCGCTCTCCTGTTAAAATGTCCGAGGACTGAGAACCTGAATTTTGTAGTTGTTCAAGCATGGGGATGATCGAGAGTTTTAAGACATGGTTTTGCTGGTAGATTGCTTACCGTCTTAACGATAGTTTCCCCGATCGCTAGCTGGCTGGACACAATTCAATAATTGTATTAATTCCTGCCGCTGCTTTATCTATTTTGATTATAGCTGTTATCAAAGTGGGGATGTCAAGAGGCTGGCTATGATTGGAAAATGGAAGAGTACGCTCGAATTTAAGGAGAGTTTCAAAGGAATGTGCGATCGCCCGTGGCATCAATACAATTTTAGATTTTAGATTTTAGATTTTAGATTTTTCCTGATTAGTAAGGTTTGCGCTACGCACCCAGCGTGCTGGATGGCTGACTAGAAACCCGGTTTCTACGATTTTTGCAGAAGAGAGGAACGACAAATATAGCAAGAAACCGGGTTTCTGAATTATGTGTGCGATCGCGAACAGAGTTTTTAGTAGAATCTTGACAAAAAATTCTAAATTAATTCAAAATTCACAACCGCGCAGGGTTGTTCCGGATCACAAAAGCAATCTCAAGATTTCAAACTATTTTCTTGTCCGGCTTTAGCCTCCTGAGCAACTTGCTCAACCTCATCTTTGGCGAGAATTTCCAAAGCCGCCTCTGCTTCCTTACCGCCCAACCGCCCCAGAGCTTGAGCTACTCTGTAACGGATCTGCCAATCAGCATTGGAAGCGTAGGGAAGCAGCAGCGGCAGCGCGCGTTTATCTCCCAATTCACCTAATGCGCTGATCGCAATGGTTTGGATCAATTCGTTTTCAGAAGTTAGGGCATTTTCTAACATCGGAAAGGCTTTCGGATCTCCCATTTCTCCCAAAGCAGCAACGATGCTCATTTGCACCAGCCATTCAGAGGTACTGCTATAAACTTGCTGCAAATCTTCTAAAGCATCGGTTAATTTCAATGCGCCCAAAGCATCGGCTGCTGCTGCTTGCACGTCGGGTTCGGGGTCGTTGTTCAGGCTGTGGAGCAGTACCTCTAAAGCGTTTGGCAGATTCTGGGTACCGAGGGTTGATAATTGGCTGACTGCTGCGTAGCGAACCCGGACGTTATTATCGCCGATCGCAATTTGAATTAGTTTATAGGCGAGCGCGGGTTCTAGTTGGCGCAGTTGGTTGACTGCTCGCAGTCTTTCGCCAAAATCCTCGGAATTCAGCAATTGTTCGACAGACTCAGGGGTAATGCTCATTCGATTTTAGATTTTAGATTTTAGATTTTAGATTTGGTAATTGGTAATTGCCAAAAGCGAGCGAGATTTAAGGAGCGATTCCCTACGGGATAGCTTCGCTTCACGACTCATTTTCTGATACAGTCCTGGAACTGCAACAGCTAATTTAAGACTCCGCAGCCATCGATCGGATAATATCTCCCCTAGTGAGGATGCCGATTACTTTGCCCGCAGTATCGACCACCGGCAATCGGTGGATACTGCGATCGTGCATCAGTTTGGCAGCTTCTTGGACAGATTGATCTGGCCCGATGGTAACGGGTTCTTTACTCATCGCTTCTCCTACTGTTTGTCCTAAAGCCTTGTGGAGTTCTCGCTCGTAACGAGATGGATTTTCCAAATAAATCACGCTGTCGAGCACCATGATATAAGCGGGCGGAGTTACGCCGGTTTCCCGCCACATCAAGTCGGTTTCGGAGATGACTCCTACCAACAAGTCATTCTCATCTACGACGGGAAGACCGCTAATGCGTCGATCGGCTAAAATTTTAATCGCTTCGTTCAAGGGCATTTCGGGTCGCGCCAAAATCGGGTCGCGGCTCATTACATCGGCTACTGTTTTTGGCATGATTAGGGGTTGATTGAGTTGTTGCTCTAAATCGATCATATAGGGAAAGGGCGGCACAGACTGAAGAAAGGCAGCTCTGCTGAAGGGATTCGTTAGAAAGTAGAAGGAAGGAAAAAGCTTGAATGCCAGAATTTTGCTGTTTTTTTCGATCGCACTATAAAATTCTGCCCTTTGCCGGACTCCGGCGAGCGATCGGTCTGACAAGATTGTTAAGATATCTTAAAGAGCGGATAAATCCTTACCAATGCCAGAATCTCCAGCCACAGAACCAGACTCCCAACCAGAAGCGCGCTGTGTATTGGTTTGCCAGTATCAATCTTGCCTGAAAAATGGTTCAGCAGCAGTGCTAGCTGCTTTTGAAGCTCAACAAGTTGCAGGGGTGAAAGTTGAGGCTACTAGCTGTCAGGGACAGTGCACCACTGGCCCGACTGTACGAGTTACCCCGGACGAAATTTGGTATTGTCGAGTTAAACCGAGTGATGTACCCTTGATTGTGGAAGAGCACCTCAAAGAGGGAAAACCTGTAGAGGCGCTGTTCAATCCGAGAATTCATGCGCGTTATTATTATTAATATTGACTTGATTCGGTGACACTTCCAAGCTCTGGCGCATCTAAATTTTAATAGTTATTATTAAGGAACTGGCACTGTGAAAATCCAAGGAATTGCGCTTAGTTTGTTCGTCCTAATTCTGGGGCGTCCGTCGGCGGTTGCTGCTCAAACCCAGGCGGTTGCTGGGGATATTTGTCCTGGGGATTTGGGGGCACAAGTAGATGCGATCGCCAACCGTCCCGAATTTAGCCGATCGCGCTGGGGCATTTTGATTCAACCTCTATCTTCTACTACTACTCTCTACAGCCGCGACGCCCAAAAATATTTTATTCCAGCATCAAATGCCAAGCTGCTAACTACAGCCGCTGCTTTACAGAAACTCGGTGCAGACTTTCGGATTAAGACATCGGTTTACAGTGGCGAAAATGGAAGTTTGTACGTTGCCGGCAGGGGAGATCCGAGCATTGCTGAGGCTCAGTTGAAATCTTTGGCGCAGCAGTTGAAGCAGCGGGGAATCAGTCAAGTTAACCAGTTGATTGGCGATGACAGCTATTTTCAAGGCAGTGCAGTCAATCCGAATTGGGAATGGGAAGACGCGCAAGCTGGCTACGGAGCGCCGATTAACAGTTTAATTTTCAATCAAAACGCGATCGACCTTCTCTTGTCCCCCCAGGCTCTGGGGCAACCTCTCAAAGTTACTTTTGCCGAACCAAAGCTGGCAAATCAGTGGCAACTTCAGAACAATTCAGTAACAGTCGCCCAAAACGAATCCGAGTTTATTGAAATTGGTCGGGAGTTCGATCGACCTATAATTCGAGTTAGTGGACAGTTGAAAGTTGGTGCAGAACCTGAATCAGCTTATGTCGCAGTTGTCAACCCCGCTAATAATTTTTTGCAGTATTTTCAACAAGCCCTGGCGGCTGAGGGAATTCCTGTTAAACAGGCTTTAGTTGCATCGGCTTCTCGCAATTTAAATCAAGAATTAGCGACTGTTGAATCGCCACCGCTGGCGGAATTGGTGAGAGAAACTAATCGAGTAAGCAACAATCTTTATGCAGAAGTTTTATTGAGATTGTTGGGGAAAGTTACAGACAAGATGCCCCTGCCACAAACACTCACAGGCAAGATGCCTGTTCCACAAGAGGATACAGGTGAAATGGGTTTGAAAGAGTTAAAAACAGTTTTAACTCAATTAGGAGTAAATCCAAACAGCTACAGATTAGCCGACGGTTCCGGCTTGTCTCGGCACAATTTAATTACTCCAGAAGCCTTGGTGCAAACTTTGAGACTTATGGCCAATTCACCTGCTGCATCTATTTACCGCCAGTCACTGCCGATCCCTGGCGAGAAGGGCACTTTGAAAAATCGCTTTAATGTTACACCAAGCCGCGTAAATTTGCAAGCAAAAACCGGAACTATGAGCGGAGTTTCGGCGCTGTCGGGATATATCGAAGTTCCGAATTACGAACCCCTGGTGTTTAGCATTATCGTCAATCAATCTGACCTATCGACTGCAAAAATGCGATCGGCAACTGACGAAATTGTGCTATTATTGAATCGCCTGCGCCGCTGTTAAAAGAACAGATTTAAGGTGAGAAAGTTAAGCTCAGTAGTTACAGCTAAGTTACACCTAAAAGACAGGACACCCAAAAACCCTACAATTTTTAAGTTTAATTAGATTGCAGCGGCGGGGATCGAAAAGCAGCTACAATAAAAGTAGAAAAATTAACACCATTGGGACGTTTTAGCCTGCTACCAGTCGGCGGGTTCTGTACTTCCCGAAAATAAGTCTAACTTTCCAACTATGAATTCTTTCGATTCCGAACAGCAACACATCTTTGTGGAAACCAATAACATCCGCCTGCACTGCGTTTCTCAAGGAGAAGGCGAACTCGTTCTCCTCCTGCATGGGTTTCCAGAGTTTTGGTACTCTTGGCGTCATCAAATCCCTGCCTTAGCGCGTCATTTCAAGGTGGTAGTGCCGGATTTGCGGGGCTACAACGATTCCGACAAGCCGGAAAGCGGCTATGATTTAGATACGCTGAGCGCGGATATTCGCGGTTTGATTGCGAGCCTCGGTTATACAAAAGCTCACGTTGTAGGTCATGATTGGGGAGGGGCGATTGCGTGGCACTTAGCTCAAAAATTCCCCGAACAACTCAATCGCTTGGCAATTTTAAACGCTCCGCACCCGCAGCGATTCGTGCAGGAAATGGCGAGCAATTTAGATCAAATCCGCCGCAGTTGGTACGTTTTGGCGTTTCAGGTTCCCGGCATTCCCGAATGGTTGATCCGGCAAAACTTGAAAGATTTTGTGCACAATGTTTTCCAAGGACAAGCTGTTCGCAAAGGATCTTTTAGCGCTGAGGAAACTAAGATTTATCAGACTGCTTTAGAAAAGCCGGGAGTATTAGCCGCCGCTATCAATTATTACCGGCAGATGTTTCACCCGCAGAGGCTTTGGAATTTGGGGCAGAAATTAGAACCTGTGACAGTGCCTACTTTGGTGCTTTGGGGAGAAGAAGATGCGTTTTTGAGCCACAAACTTGTAGAAGGTTTAGACAGATTAATTACGGCTCCGTTTAAGTTGAAATTAGTTCCTCACTGCGGTCACTGGATTCAGCAGGAAGCGCCGCAAACGGTGAATCGAGAATTGCTGAGTTTTCTGAGACATTCTTCTTCTTCTGTGGCTTTGGCATAGAAAAAAATTAACGCTTGCAAATAAGAACGGGCTCTCCGGCCCGTTCTTAATATCTGACGCACCCTACTTATTTATTAGTCCCAGAGCAAATTTTCTTGGATCAGCAGTGCAATCATTGCAGTTCTGGAACAAACACCGAGTTTGATAAAAATCCGCCTCACGTAAGTAGCAACCGTCCAGTGACTGATATTTAAATTTTTGGCAATACATTTGTTGGGCAGGCCTTGGGCTACTAATTGCGCGATCGCTCTTTCGCGTGGGCTCAGGCTAATTTCCGGTTTGTAACTTTTGCTTTGCATACTTTTGCAATCAGGTAACGAGTTAAAATCTAATCAATTAAGGGTAGAATTTCGAGTTTTTCTCGAACTTCAGATAAAGGTGTTTCCCAATCAGATGCAACGTCCCAATTAATTAACCGAGTGGCTAATTTTCCGTGTTTTAAGCCTTTGATAATTTGTCCGATCGCGCAACTTAACCCGCCGATGGGTCCAACTAACACTAAAATCGCACAAGAAGGACGAAATACTTGAGCGCGAGTAAACGCTTGAAGTACCAATTCATCTTCTGTTGAAGCTGAAAGACCAGTCAGAACGTGCCACACGTCGTGGTTTCGCACCAATCCAGTCTCCCGATGCGATCGGCTCAAAGCCTTGTTTGTCTAGAAACCGCGCCACTGAGCACCCTAATGTTCCTGCTGGCAGTTGGCGCAATTTTGCCAATTCTATTTCAAAATGTCGATCGCTCTCAATTTGAGGATTAATTGTTTGAGCCATCTTTAATATAACTCCTAATTGACCGTCAGCCATAATTTATTCTCCCTTCAACAATGATTTAATTTTCGAGAAAATTAATTTGTGTTTGTCAAGTTCATTTTTGCGCTTAATCAAGACGACTTTTTTTACCTACTCAGCTTAGAAACCGTACTTTCTGTCACAGCAATTGGCTTTCAGGAGCTTTTACATTTCTTTACAAACCTTCTTAGATGTGAAATCTGCTATCTGTAAACATCGCCCTAGTGTTTGGAATCCCAACTTGACTCACCGGGAAGTACCCGTAAAATCTACAGTATTTAGCGGTGATTGGAACTCCCTTACTTACGTATATAAATTTATTCTGCTGCTAATTATTAGAACCTGCAATGAGTCAGAAGTGGAAGCTTGCAGGCATGGTGATGCAGGTGCATACAAGTGAAGAGAGCTGAAGCAAGCTGAAGTAAGGTGAAGTTATGCAGAGTTGATGTTTAGGAATTACGCAGTAGTGCCAATCCCCCGTGGTTGCCCAATTTGTAGTGGTAATCATGGGGGATGGCCCGTATGTCGTTAGAATGCCGCTCAAATGAGTGTCACTCATTTGAGCGACTGGTCAAATATGTTCACCAACAGCTACAAATAAAGTAGAGATTCATACAAGGTGTTACTATGAAAAAACTTTCCATTTTGTTATCCACAGGAGTTGTGTCATTGATTTGGTGCGCTGCTGCTAGCGCTACCACTTATATTAATCCTAACGGTAAAACTACTTTAAACTTGTCAGAAAAAGGAAACAATCGCAGCGGTTTTTACTTAACCAAAGTAGGCAATCGGGAATTTTTGGGCAATATTCAAATTACCCGTTCCCAAGGAGCAGCAGGCTCTTACTATTACAATGGGACTTTCAAAGACACTGCGACAGGCCCTGGCCGAAAAATTGTTTGTTCTGGAGATATTGCCATTATCAGGCGTCAAGTTGGAAGAAGCAGCCAATTGGGAGCCGAAGTTACTTGGAAGGTGAAAGCAGGAGAAAATTGTCCTTCTATTGGCCAGACATTTAAAGTAAATTTAGTCGAAGCTTTACCGCGTCCTAATGCAAGTGGCGACTATACTTCTAGCAATGCTAATACTTGGTCGAGTCCAACAAATGGTCTTGTAACTTGGCCTACTTGGCGAGTCACGTCGCGAGATGGACAACTCAACTGCCGCAAGAACGCAAACGGAGCAATTCAACAAGTTTACCGCGCGGATAGAGATACAGTTGCTGCTGAACTCAGGGGAGCAAATGCGATTACGATGGCGAACGGTCAACCCTGGTTGCTGACAAGACAAGGCTGTTATGTGCGCGCTAATTCTCAATACGTTCAGCCAGTTTCTATGCCTGAATAAGTGTTCGTAAATAGGGAGCATCTCAATGAAAGTAGCCTAGCTAGAAATTGGAGTTAGGAGTCAGGAGTCAGGAGCCAGGAGCCCAAAGAAGTATTTTTACAAATATGAGATGCTCCCGCCAGATTCTCCCTCAGTGGTTCTGGCTTTCCGATCCCCTCAAACGGCAATCGGATTGTTGCCTCAATTAGCTTGTTAATTCGTTTTAACGTTTTCTTATCTTGCCCTTGCCAATATAAATAATCGCCCCAAGCCTCATCCGTCCATACTAACTTTCTAGTCATCCAACAAATTTCGCTCTACCACTTTCCCCTGCTTAAACTGAGCAATAGAACGCTCCAAATGGGCAGCATTGGCGGGAGATTTGAGTAAATGAACTGTTTCCAGCAAACTATTAAAGAACTCTAGCGACATCACCACGGCATCCTCCGCATCCCGTCTAGTGATGATGGTATAGTCCGTATCTTCCACTACTGCTTCCTTTCGCTGTGTTACTGGTTTACTGGTGTACTGGTTTACTGGCTGTACCTGCAAGTCCTACTCTTAACCCATTTAAGCGACAAGCGAGCCGAAGCCGAGCGAAAATTAAATTCGAGGCTCGCTTGTCGCTGTTGAGCGTTACTTTCGTTCTTTGCGAAAGTAACGAGTAAAACGAGTAAACAACCAGTAAACGAGTAATAATTGAGGACTAAAAAACTTAGATTTCTTCGTCCAAAACTTCTACATCATCTACATCATCTACATCATCTACATCATCTACATCATCTACATCATCTACCTCAATAGGAGCGACAGAATTAGCAGAAACCAGAGCACCAGTCTCAAGTTTCTTTTTAACTAGCTCCTCAATTTCATTTTTGAAATCGATGTTTTTCTCCATGTGCTGGATCACTTTGTCTCGTCCTTGAGCTATGTTCTCTCCGTTGTAGCTATACCAAGAACCTTTTTTCAGAATTACTCCCATTTCGTCGGCCAAGTCAGTCAGACAGCCTAAAGTAGAAATGCCTTTGCCAAATACAATGTCAAATTCGGCAATACGGAAAGGCGGAGCAACTTTATTTTTAGCAACTTTAACTTTCGTGCGGTTGCCGTATTCTTCTGTACCTTTTTTCAAGCTTTGAATGCGGCGAATGTCAAGTCGCACGCTGGCGTAGAATTTGAGTGCGTTACCGCCGGTTGTGGTTTCGGGGTTGCCGTAAGTTACGCCGATTTTCTGCCGCAATTGGTTGAGGAAAATGACGGTACAGCCGGATTTGCCGATGTTGCCGGTGATTTTCCGCAAAGCTTGGCTCATCAAGCGCGCTTGCAAACCCATGTGGGAGTCGCCCATGTCGCCTTCGATTTCGGCGCGGGGGACGAGGGCGGCTACGGAGTCAATTACTACGATATCGACGGCGACGGAACGGACGAGTTGATCGACTATTTCTAGGGCCATTTCGCCGGTATCCGGCTGGGAAACTAAGAGATTTTCAATATCGACGCCTAAAGCTGAGGCGTAGGTGGGATCGAGGGCGTGTTCGGCATCGACGAAGGCTGCGATACCGCCGGATTTTTGGACTTCGGCGATCGCGTGGAGAGCTAGAGTTGTTTTACCGGAACTTTCCGGGCCGTAAATTTCAATAACTCGACCTTTTGGCAAACCGCCGCCCAAAGCAATGTCCAGTGTCAGGGCTCCGGTGGGAATGGTTTCTACCCTCATGCGAGTGGAGTCTCCCAATCGGACGATCGCCCCTTTGCCAAAGCTGCGCTCGATTTGGGAGAGTACGGAAGTTAGAGCTTTTTGCTTTTCTGAGTTTTCAGTGGAAGTTTTTGACGCATCTTTGCTTTTTGCCATTTGCGGTACGCGGGTAGACCCCTTGCGGAGCTTGTTGATTAACTGTACAACACGTATGTTAGCAGTTATTTTTGGGGTCTGGAGGTTCTGGGAGCATTTGGTTGAAGATTCTTGATTTTGGGGTGGTTCAGCCTGCTCCCGCCTTCAGAATGCCCAAGATGTAGAAGATATTTAACTGGTTCCCAGGCTCTGTCTGGGAACCGATGTAAGCGAGGCTCTGCCTCGAAAAGCTGACATTAAAATTGGAGGCAGAGCCTCCGGATCTGTGTTACCAGGCTCTTCCTGGTAACAAGTAATCGCCACAATTAGGACAAGCATGGCATCTACAACACATCAAGACACATCTGTCAATAGCAAAAATTCCGGCTGGCTGAGGAACTTATTAGCGATCGGCATTTTACTTGGTATCGGATTTCGGTTTTTTGAGATCGATCGCAAACTGTACTGGCACGACGAAGCTTACACATCAATCCGCGCCGCTGGTTTCACCCGCCAAGAAATCGACAACGAACTATTCCAAAACCGGATTATTCCTGCACCACAATTGCAAAAATATCAGCGGATTAAACCGGGAAGTACAGAAGCAGACACGATTCGTTCTTTAGCACTAGAAGACCCGCAGCATCCGCCTTTATACTTTCTCATGGCTCGTTGGTGGATGCAGGAATTTGGCAGTTCTCTAACAGCATCGCGCAGTTTGCCAGCAATATTGAGTTTGCTGTCGCTGCCTTTGATGTACGCTTTAGCTCAGGAACTTTTCGCCTCGAATTTGGCGGCGTTATTAGCAACAGCACTTTTGGCTTTATCACCCTTTGACATATTGTTTGCTCAGACAGCAAGGCAGTACAGTTTGCTAACAGCCATAGTTATTGGCAGCAGTTGGCTGCTGCTGAGAGCAGTGCGGTTGCGGGGTTGGAAAAATTGGGTATTTTACTCGCTGGCGATCGCTCTTGGTTTCTACACTCACCCATTCTTCAGTTTAACACTCATCGGACACGGAGTTTTTATAATTTCTTACTGGCTGTTTGTCAAAAAAACAAAATTGCGAGGTCATGTAACTAATTCCCAATTTTTTTTAGCAGTAACAGCAGCTTTAATATTGTATATTCCCTGGATTTACGTGCTGGCCACCAACCTGGAACGAGCATCAGTTACGACAGATTGGACGCGAGTATCTCCGGGTTTGCTGTATCTTGTCAAATTGTGGATACTCAGCTTTACAGCCTTATTTTTTGACTTCGACTTCGGGTTTGATAATAGTTGGACTTATCTGCTGAGATTGCCATTTTTGCTGTTAATTGTGGCAGCCCTTTACACAATCTGCCGCCGCACTAGCAGTTCAACTTGGCTGTTTATTGTAACATCAATTTTTGTACCTTTTTTGATACTGGCATTACCGGATCTAATCCTAGGCGGCAAACGTTCGGCCGTCAGCCGTTATCTGATTTCCTGCTTTCCGGGAGTGCAGCTAGCAGTTGCTTACTTGCTCGCCAGTAACGTGAAAATTCAGCAGCGGTTTTGGCAAGTCATTTTAGCCCTGGTTTTTACAGCAAGTATAGCATCCTGTACAGTCAGCGCTTTTTCTGATACTTGGTGGAGCAAAGACTTGAGCTATTTTAATGCTGAAGTTGCGAAAATTATTAACAAAGAGGCGATAGCTAATCGATCGATTAAAGATACAATTGTAATTAGCGATCGCGGCAACGATTTTACTAACATGGGAGATTTGCTTTCTCTGAGTTATTTGCTCGACAAAGACGTGCGGCTGATGCTGATGAGCCAGTCGCCGGAAATCGAGATGCTGAACAAATATTCGGCTCCCCTAGTGTTCCGCCCTTCGGAAAAATCGATCTCGGCATTTAAGCGAAATCAACGGCGGTTAGAGCCGATATTGGAATATGCCAGACTTTTTCGAGCGCGGCGAGCTTCTTAAAGCAGATTGACAGAAATGGACGATCGTCCCCGACACTCCCCGGTAGGGTACGTCAGTGGATTTTAGATTTTAGATTTTAGATTTTAGATTTATTCCACAGATGAATCTGGGAGATTAAACTTTGGTCTAAAATTTTTGGATATTCACGATAGGAGTACGTGGCACGGTATCGGTTTTTGGGCGGGGGCTGAAAAAACTGTTTGAATTGCCTCAAATATTTCGACTGACGCACCTTAAATCACTATTTGGGCATTTTTGTCAATATTCCCGGTAAAGTGCGTCAGACAAAAAACTGTGTGAGTTGTCTCAGGTATTTGGGCTGACACACTTGACATCATCAGCAATAATTATTTGAAGAGTTAGGATAAAGCGCCATGCAAGAGTTAAATAATTCATCTTCCGAATCCGCGCAGAAGTTTCGCGATCTTCAGGCAGAATTACGGGAACGTTGGCGAGCGATAGAAGAATTCGACGGCGGAGATTGTGACATTATTATCATTCCTTCTGTCAGCTTAGATCAGCAAGAAATGCAGAAAGTTGAGGGTGCTTACCACTACGAAGAGCGGCATTTATTTTCATTGATTCGCCTGCGAAATCCCCGCACGCGCTTAATTTACATTACCTCGGAACCCTTGCACCCGATGATTGTGGATTATTACCTGCAATTGCTGCCGGGAATTCCATTTTCTCACGCGCGCGATCGGCTTTTGCTGTTCAGTGCTTACGATGCTTCTGCCAAATCCCTCACCCAGAAAATTTTAGAGCGCCCCCGCTTGATGGAGCGCATTCGTCAAGCAGTGCGGCCGACAAAATCCTATATGGTTTGTTATAACTCGACGCCCTTAGAACGGGAGTTATCTGTTCAATTGGGGATTCCTTTGTTGGCTAGCGATCCGGATCTGTTATACTGGGGAACCAAAAGCGGTAGCAGGCAAATTTTTAAAGAATGTGGCGTGCCTTATCCTGACGGTTCCGAGTTGGTGTGGAATGCGGAAGATTTAGCGGAAGCTGCGGCGGATTTGTGGGCAAGGCAGCCGCATTTGCAACGGATCGTAATTAAGTTAAATGAAGGTTTTTCGGGGGAAGGGAATGCAATTTTAGATCTGAAGTCCCTCGCAGGTAAAACATCTACAGAAAGAGCGAAGGCAATTGGCGATAGCTTCCATAATTTGCGCTTTCAAGCAACGGGCGAAACCTGGGAAAATTTTAGCAGCCGCATTCCCGAATTAGGGGCAATTGCCGAAGCATTTATCGAAGGAGAAGAAAAGTTCTCGCCCAGCGTTCAAGGCAGAATTGTCCCCAGCGGCGAAGTAGAAATTCTCTCAACCCACGACCAAATTTTAGGAGGCCCAGACGGTCAAATTTTCTTAGGTTGCCAATTTCCTGCCGACGAATCTTACCGAATAGCGTTGCAAGAATTGGGATGGAAAGTTGGGAAAAATTTAGCCGAAAAAGGTGCTTTAGAGAGATTTGGAGTAGATTTTCTCGCGGTGCGCCAATCAGACGGCAAATGGGATATGCAAGCAATAGAAATTAACTTGCGGAAAGGAGGCACAACTCATCCCTTTATGGCGCTGAAGCTGTTAACAAATGGTCGGTACGAACGTTCGACAGGATTATTTTACAGCCTGCAGGGCCGTCCCAAATATTATGTCGCTTCGGACAATTTAAAAAAAGAGCGCTATCGGGGATTATTACCGAACGATTTGATGGATATTATTGCTGACAATCAACTGCACTTTGACAGCGGTACTGAGACGGGCAGTGTGTTTCATTTAATGGGTTGTTTGTCGGAGTTTGGTAAATTGGGAGTGACGAGTATTGGCAATTCGCAGCAAGAAGCTGAGGATATGTATAACAAAGTTGTGAAAGTTCTCGATCGCGAAACGTGAGGCGATTTTAGATTTTAGATTTTAGATTTTAGATTTGATCCAGTCATATCATGTCCGATCGATTAACCATAATATCCCGACCGGGGCGGGTTTTTGAGATTGTCAATTATTGACGATTATGGTTGGTGAACCCGCCCCTACCTAATTTCGGGTGATCGACCGGACATCATATCAGTCAGCTTAGATCCCCCACTTCGCAGAAGTTGTCGGGGATCTAGCTAATTTTTAGGGGGATAAAGGGGCGTGGGGTCGATCGAACCTGTGCGGTTGAGCGGCCAAAAACGCACAATTGCCCTACCAATGATATTTTGCTTGGGTACAAAGCCCCAATAATGGCTGTCACAGCTTGCGTTTCGGTTGTCGCCGAGCACCAAGTAAGAATTTGGAGCTACAACTACAGGCCCGTAGGGATACTGTGGAATTTCTTCAATATATTTTTCCTGTAGCGGCTGCTTGTTAATAAAAACTTTTCCCTCTCTGACTTCCACAGTGTCCCCTGGAAGTCCGATCACTCGCTTGATATAGGCATCTTTGATCGGTGGTGGCTGTCCCGTGCACAAACTAGCCTGGTCAGGAGGCATAAATACGATAATATCTCCTCGCTGGGGCTCTTGGAATCGATAGCTTACCTTATCTATAATTAATCGATCGTTAATTTGTAGGGTTGGGAGCATCGAGCCGGTGGGAATGTAGCGTGCTTCGGCAACCAGGGTGCGGATACCAAAGGCCAAAAATGCTGCTAAGCCGATCGTCTTAATTCCTTCGATCCAAGGATTTTCGGTTTCTTGCGGAGGTTTTTCGTCGGCTGACTTGTCTAGACGAGTCATAGGGTATTGTAGTGACTGAGCTGGATACGAATTATAAACTTAATAATGCTTCCATGCTAGCACGCTGTTTACTGAATTAAGGATATCTTATGACTGCCCAATCAAGTTTGTTAATCCGTCGCGCTCGCATTCTTTTGCCCAATGGTGAGTTTTTGGTAGGAGATGTACAAATATGCGATGGCAAAATTGTCCAAGTGGCTGCTGAAATTGTCGAATCGGGCGATCGAGAAATAGATGCCAAAGGCTTAACTCTGTTACCCGGAGTAATTGATCCCCAGGTACACTTCCGCGAACCGGGTTTAGAACACAAGGAAGACTTATTTACCGCTAGCTGTGCTTGCGCTAAAGGCGGCGTGACATCGTTTCTGGAAATGCCGAATACGCGACCTCTGACCACAACCCAAGCTGCCTTAGATGATAAACTAAGTCGCGCTGCCGAGAAGTGTTTGGTCAATTACGGCTTTTTTATTGGGGCTACTCCTGAGATTTTACCCGATTTGTTGGATGCCAATCCGACTCCCGGAATTAAGGTGTTTATGGGTTCGATGCACGGGGACTTATTGATGGATGATGCAGCAAATTTAGAGGTAATTTTTGCGAAGGGCGATCGACTAATTGCGGTACACGCAGAAGACCAAGCTAGAATCAACCAGCGTCGTCAAGAATTTGCTGGTATTACCGATATTGCAGTTCACTCGCAAATTCAAGACAATCAAGCAGCTTTATTGGCAACTCAACTAGCGGTAAAACTTTCTAATAAATATCAGCGCCGACTGCATATTCTGCACCTTTCAACGGGGGATGAAGCTGAGTTTTTGCGCCAGGAAAAACCGAGTTGGGTAACGGCAGAAGTAACGCCGCAGCATTTGTTGTTAAATACCAGCGCCTATCAAAAAATTGGCAGTTTAGCTCAAATGAATCCGCCTTTGCGCGAGCCCCGCGATAACGAAATACTTTGGCAAGCTTTACTCGACGGCGTAATTGATTTTATCGCCACAGACCATGCGCCACATACATTAGCAGAAAAAGCTCAAGATTATCCGAATACGCCGTCTGGAATGCCCGGTGTCGAAACTTCTTTGCCTTTGATGCTGACCCAAGCAGTAGAGGGAAGATGTACAGTGGCACAAGTTGCTAATTGGATGTCGGCGGCAGTTGCTAAGGCTTATAAGATTCCGAATAAAGGGCAAATAGCACCGGGTTTTGATGCAGATTTAGTCTTAGTTGATTTGGAGAAATACCGCCCGGTAGTCGGCGCAGAGATGGCGAGCAAGTGCGGCTGGAGTTCCTTTGAAGGATGGAATTTAACTGGATGGCCAGTTGTGACTGTTGTGGGAGGAAAAGTTGTTTTTGAGAATGGTAAATTGGATACAAATGTGAGGGGAGAAGCATTGACATTTGACGCTGAGTAAGCATGACTTTAACTCAAGTGTTATAATTGGGTATTCCTGCATCGCAAAGGCGATATTACCCATGCTTCTTCAAGAACTAGAAACACAACTCCTGGCCTTAACTCCTACTGAGAAAGCTGAAGCCATCCGGCTTTTAACCCAAAGTTTAAACAATAGCTGGCCAGGAATTACCAAAACTCCCGACGTGTGTGGAGGCGATGCTTGCATTGCCAAAACTAGACTTCCCGTTTGGCTGTTCGTGAGTTTGCGCCGTCAAGGTTCAAGTGATGCTGAACTTCTACAATTTTATCCCCAGTTGAATGCTGCAAACTTAGTAAATGTCTGGACTTATGCTGAGGCTAACTCCGAAGAAATTGAAACAGCACTCCGAGAAGAAGCAGCAGCAATGATGCAGGAAGTATAATTTATGGCACGTCTCTATGCAGATGAACAGTTCCCGTTTCCTGTTGTGGCATTGCTGCGAAATTTCGGTCACGATGCCCTGACTATTCAAGAGGCAGGAAATGCCGGAGATGATGACCCCGAAGTATTAGCTTTTGCTGTGAATAACGATCGGGCGGTTATGACGCAAAATCGTCGGCATTTCATTCGCTTGCACGCTCAACAACCAAATCATGCGGGTATTATCGTCTGTACAGACGATAAAAATCTAGAAAGGTTGGCAACACGCATCAATGATGCTATTGCTGGTGAAGAAAATTTGAGAGGTAAATTGATTCGAGTCAACCGCCCGCCGCAGTAAGTACGCGCGAGCGTAGCTATCCCGTAGGGAATCGCCTTTTCTCAATTTTCCAATTCCCAATCCAATAACTCGCCAGTCCGCATCTCTTGAATTTGCCACGGGAGCATCCCGCTTTTTAACTAAGCATAACTACTCATTTTAATCTCATTATTTAAATACGCACATCTTAGTCTTAAAATTTGAGGCACGTTTTTTTCTTTCCACTGTGCACCTACAATCTTAATTCTTGCTCCAATCTGTTTAATTAAAGACTCTACAGCTCCCGAACCAATATCAATACCCTGATGCAAGATAATTCTGGTAATTTGGGATTCTTGACTGATGTTTTCGGAGATAATTCTGGAAATTTTCACTTTCTTTACCTCTAACTCCTACAAATTCGGCTATAGCTTCTACTGTTGACCCTTGCCACAGTTGGCTCTCGACTCTTCTGATTCGTTTGAGTGACCCCCCTACTTTATGTAGATTTTCTCTCAAATGATACCAATCTAATACTTCTCTTCTTTGCTCATTAGTCCCAATTTGATTAAACAGATTCCACACCCCATCATGACCATCTCCCAAACAGGTTATCGGCTCATTTGAAAGTTGGCTATTTACCCACTCCACTAAATCTGGATTATTTTGGAAGAAGGCGGCTGCTACTTGATTATGGATCTTAACTGCTTTATAATTTCTCCATACACTTTCTTTTCCTAATGGAGTTCTCAGCCTGACATTTCCTCCGTCTATACTCAATGCTTCTACTTCCTCCGTAGCTTGAGCCGAGGAGAATTCGTAACGCTCTAACAGTCGATGTTGTGTACTGTGCGGTACATAAATTCCTGTCAACATTTTGAGGTCTCTCTCGGCATTGGCAAAAGACTCATTTCCCACTAATAATAAACAACATTTCTCCAGATTAGGACTCAGGCGACTTCCCTTCTTCACTCCCAGCCTTTGGGCTTGTTTGCTCGATAGACTTATTTCTCCTACACAACTTTTTATGGTTCTTTTTCTTCCCGAACCTTTTCCCCCCGCCGAGTGAAAAAAAAACCGCTAATTTCTGGTGCTACTGTCTCAATTAAATGTTCCCTCACACTCAGTTCTACGGATTCAAAGCTTTGTAGATTGTCTACTGGGGTATTCTTATAAAGGATCTCTGCTATTTCTTGGAGATTTATTTTGAGCTTCTGCTGTTCTTCTGGGGTCATGCTAACTTGGATTATGGTAATTTATCTGCTTTCTATTATGCCATCAGCTTCGCCAGACAATTGTTTGAGTATTTATACTGACTACAAAAGTGGGATGCTCCCTTTGCCACCCGTTATCGAGATAAGTCCAAAAAATTTGTCAATAATTATCTGGTTGGTAGTGCAATCAGGACTGAACCCCAAATTTTTGCTAAACTTATAAAAGTATATTCCCTTACGATCGAGGCGATATTACCTATGCTCCAAGAACTAGAAACACAACTTCTTGCCTTAACTCCGATCGAGAAATCTGAAGCAATACGGCTGTTAACCCAAAGTTTAAGCAATAGCTGGCCGGGAATCACGAAGACTCCCGGAGTTTGTGGCGGTGATGCTTGTATTGCCAAAACTCGGATTCCAGTGTGGCTGCTTGTTGGTTTTCGCAATGAAGGTTCAAGCGATTCCGAACTTCTACAATTTTATCCCCATCTAAGTGCTGCTGATTTGGTCAATGTTTGGACTTATGCTGATTCACATATAGAGGAAATTGAAGAAGCAATCAGCAAAAATGAGGAAGCATAACTTATGGCACTATTGTATGCAGACGAACAATTTCCTTTGCCAGTTGTGGAATTGCTGCGGGCTTTTGGTCACAATGTGCTTACTGTTCAGGAAGCAGGAAAAGCAAATCTGGGCATTCCCGATCCTGAAGTCCTAGAATTTGCTATTACTAACGATCGAGCTATTTTGACATTAAATCGGTTTGATTTTATCGGGCTGCACAACCGAAAGTCAAACCATGCAGGTATTATTGTCTGCACAAAAAATCGGAATGTAGAAATGTTGGCAACACGCATCAATGATGCTATTGCTGGTGAGGAAACTTTGAGGGGGAAATTGATTCGAGTCAACCGTCCGACGCCGTAAGTTCGATCGCCTTTTCTCAAATTTCCAATTGCCAATCCAATAAGTCGCCATTACCAATTACTTCAATTTGCCGCCCGTTATCTAGATAACTTAAAGAAATTTGCAAATAATTTTCGGGTTTGTACTGCAATCTTTCCGCCCATTCGATCGCCACAATTCCCAAATCCATTTCTAACCCGTCCCAATAACTTTCTAAGTGCAAAGCCTCCACTTCGTCGGGTTCTAGTCGATACAAATCTAGATGATACAGCGGAATTCGTCCTCCAAAATACTCGTTAATCAGGGTGAAAGTAGGACTCTCGATCGAGTCTGAGATTCCTAAACCTTCAGCGATGCCTTGAACCAAGGTAGTTTTGCCCGCACCTAAATCTCCTTGTAATAAGATTACAGTGCCGGCGGGGAGCGATCGACCTAACGCAACACCAAACTTGCGCGTAGCCTCAGAATCTGGAAGCAAAGTTTTCATTTCAATAATTAGTCATTAGTCCTTAATCATTTGTTATTTGTTACTCGCTTGCGGCTGCTAATAACCAATAACCAATAAAATTAGTCAACTGTCCACTGTCAACACTCAACAGCTTAAATGTTCTGGGCGCGGCCGTACCAACGCAGCAACATTCCCGCCAACCTTTGAGAATTGTGGCGAATTAAACCCGTATTTTGATCTTCATCCATGACATTGGCGATGACAACTCGCCGCCCCAATTGCGTCACGGCTTCTCGATCGAGCACAACCGGATAAGAATCCTCCTGAGAATAGCGAATCAAAGCCTTTGCAGAAGGGACTTTTCCTTGAACTACTACAGCATCGAACAGCGGCCGACCGCAAGCGCGGTCGATCGCCCGAATGTGGTCTGCAACACTGTATCCGTCAGTTTCCCCCGGCTGAGTCATAATATTGCACACATAAATGCGGGGAACTTCGCTATTGGCGATCGCATCAGCAATTTCCGGCACCAACAAATTCGGAATAACACTCGTATAAAGACTCCCCGGCCCAATAATAATAAAATCCGCTTCCCGAAGTGCTTGGGCGACCTTGGGCAACGCCGGAGGATTAGCAGGAGTGCAGCCAATTTTGATGATTTTTCCGTTAGCTTTTGTAATGCTTGACTCCCCCTCAATCCTGCGGCCGTCCGCCAGTTCTGCCCACAAAGAAACGTCGCTCAGAGTAGCCGGCAGCACCTCTCCCCTAACTGCTAAAACTTTAGAACTCGCGGCGATCGCCTGTTCCAAATCTCCAGCAATATCGCTCATCGCTGTCAAAAACAAATTCCCAAAACTGTGACCCACCAAACCGTCACCAGCCCGAAAGCGATATTGAAATAACTCAGTCAATAACTTTTCCTCATCTGCCAAAGCAGCCAAACAATTGCGAATGTCTCCCGGCGGCAATACCCCAATTTCCCGCCGCAGCCGCCCGGAAGACCCGCCATCATCCGCCACCGTGACAATAGCAGTGATTTTGGCGCTGTAATCCTTCAATCCCCTGAGCAAATTGGAAAGGCCCGTACCGCCCCCAATTGCCACAATTTTCGGGCCGCGGTGCAAGCGACGGTGGTTGAGGAGTCGATCGACCAGTTCCTCGTTGCCTTCGGGCATCAGCACTTGGGTAATAGAGTTCAAACTGCGAGTTTGTCCCCACAGAATTAATAAAATCCCGCCAGCAATGATGATCGGGCCCGACACGTAATTAGGAACAACTTCCGCAATCCACGCCAAAAAATTTCTCAATAATTGCAATAAGAAGAAAATGGGAGTCATCCCAGTCCAAATCGCTAAACCCAAAGTGGCAAGTACCACGCCGCTGGCACTAATCAGCAGCCACCGTTTCACTAACAGTCCGGGGGCTAACCACTTAAACCACTGGTGAACTCGCCCGTTCCGCAAAGAAGGGGGGTAAGGATTTCTGGATTGGGCAAAAACCTGCTTGGCTTTAGCCAAGACGCGGAGGGCTTTAGGAAGTGAACTAATTGACATGGTTAATTAGTCTTAAGGGTATTGGAACAGCTCGATCTGACAAATTTACAATACAAGAGAGTTTTGATTCTGGCAGTCAATTTAAGTAATTAGTGATTAGTCATGAGTCATGAGTCATTAGCTAGACTGATGACTGATGACTGACAACTTATTGATAACATCCTATGGCTGAGCCACTAATCGAACTCAAGGGGGTAAGTAAGTCCTTCGGCCAGAACCCGATCCTCGATCGAGTGGATCTGAGGATTTATCGGGGAGAGGCCCTGGCAATTATTGGCCCTTCCGGGACGGGGAAATCTACGATTCTGCGGATAATTGCGGGTTTGTTGGCCCCGGATGCCGGTGAGGTTTTTGTTCAGGGACAGCGCAGAGTCGGATGGGTGGACGACGTGGCAGATCCGATCGGAATTGGGATGGTGTTTCAGCAAGCGGCTTTGTTTGATTCGCTGACGGTGGAGGAGAATGTCGGTTTTTTACTTTACCAGCATTCTAAGCTGCCGCGCCGCCGCATTCGGGAATTGGTGGAGGAAAAGTTGGAGATGGTGGGTTTGCCGCGAATTGGCGAACGCTATCCGGCGCAGTTGTCTGGGGGAATGAGGAAGCGGGTAAGTTTTGCCCGCGCTATCATGGCGAATCCTGATAATGACAGGGATAATCCAGAGGTTTTGCTGTACGACGAACCGACGGCGGGTTTAGATCCGATCGCTTCGACGGTAATTGAAGATTTAATCAGGGACTTGCAGGCGGCCCAAGGTGTTTGCAGCACTTATGCGATCGTCACTCACCAAGACAGTACCATCCGCCGCACTGCCGATCGCATCGTGTTTCTCTATCGAGGCAAAGTGCAGTGGGAGGGAACTGTCAATGACATTGCATCGACAGATAATTTACTTATCCGACAATTTTTTAGCGGCAGTGTTACTGGGCCAATTCAAGCGCTTGGATAGTCAGCCAATTTTAGATTTTAGATTTTAGATTTTAGATTGAAATGACCGATGATGAATGACTAATAACCAATGACCAATGACTAAGGAGGTAATATGCGATCGCGAACTGTAAGAGAAGGTTCTGTCGGGTTCTTAATTTTAGTAGGAATCGGTTTATTTGGCGGCTTAGTGCTCTGGCTGCGGGGCGTGCAGGTAGGGAACCGCAGCTACAAATTCGCCGTAGAATTTGCCAGCGCCCAAGGAATGCAAATAGGTACGCCCATCAGGTATCGCGGGGTTGCAGTCGGTAAAATTACCGCCCTCCAACCGGGTTCCAACGGCGTAGACGTGACGCTGGAGATTGCCCCCGGAACTTTAGTGATTCCCAGGGATGTTACGATCGAAGCGAATAAATCGGGTTTAATTGGCGAATCGTCGATCGACATTACCCCCAACTCGATTTTGCCAGAATCATTAGTTACCGCCAATCCCGTTAGTGCCGACTGTCCCCCAGAGATTATCTGTCAAAATTCGCGCTTAAAAGGTCAAGCTGGAGTCACTATCGATGAACTAATTAAATCCACAGTCCGCCTAGCTAATTTCTACACTGACCCCGCGCTGTTCAACAATATTAAATCTCTTGCAGAAAATACAGCAAACACAGCTAAAGGTGCAGCTAAACTCACTCAAGATTTATCAAGCTTAACTCAAACTGCCCAAGCGGAAATAAAAACTTTAAATCAATCTGTAAGGGGAGACCTTGGGAGTTTAAATCAATCTGTCAAAACCGAAATAGCAAGTTTAAATCAATCATTAAAGGGGGAAGCTAGCAGTTTAAATCAATCATTAAAGGGAGAAGCTAGCACCTTAAATCAATCGCTCAAGACGGAAATATCAGCCGCCGCCGCTGATGTTTCTAAAGTAGCAGCTACTGCGGACACTTCCACAAAAGCCGTATCTGCCGCTGCGATAAATTCTGCTAATGCAGTAACTCAAGCAGCCAATCAAATTACATTAACAGCCAACCAAGTCAATTCTTTAGTAGCAACCAACCGCGGCAGTTTAGTCTCTACTCTGAATAACATCAATCAAAGCAGTCAGGAACTGCGGGTAGCTGTCAGCAGTTTGAGTCCGACAATAAATCGAATCAACCAAGGACAATTGCTGAACAATTTAGAAGTTTTATCAGCGAATGCGGCCCAAGCTTCTAGTAACTTGCGAGATTTATCCAGCCAGGTAAACAATCCCGCCACTTTGCTATTATTGCAGCAAACCCTAGATTCTGCACGAGCTACATTTCAGAACGTGCAGAAAATTACTTCCGACGTGGATGATTTGACAGGAGATCCGGCTTTCCGCAACAATATTCGCAGGTTATTCAACGGATTGGGAGGCTTATTGGGTTCGACAGAACAACTGCGACAGCAAGTTAAAGTGACTCAAACATTAGCTCCCCTTTCTGAGAAAGTAAATGCGAGTAAAACTGCCAGAAATCAATCAGTAGAGCCGGGATTTCCCAGCTTGCAAAAACAGCCCAAATTGCCTGTTATACCTTCTCAAACTGCAAGATCAGCAGAACCAGTGGCTCCCGAAAATACTCCTTAAAACAGGGTATCATTGAATAACCGCAATTATTGCAAGATTCGCGAGTTGCTTTAGTTACTAAGGTGCGGCTTTCGCAGCCGGCATTAAAGTTATTGTCCAAATCCTATTAACAAAAAACTCTTTCTATCGCAACCAGGAAAATAAATGACGCAAACATTATCGAAACCGGACGTAACCAAAAGCCAGTATACTGTAACTTGGGAAAAATTGCCAGACGACTTTAAATTACCCGACGATCCTGTCGAAAACATCGACCAACCACTTTTAGCCGCGGCCCTCCGAGAAGCCTTGGATCTCGCAGGATTTATCCTAGCTTCAATGCTAATAGCTTCCAATTTTGGACTGTGTGCCAAAGTTAACGACAAAACAGTAGTAAAAGCACCAGATTGGGTGTATGTTCCCTCGGTATTGCCAGCAGAACCAGGAGAGGTTCGCCGCAGTTATACGCCCAATGCTGAGGGAGAAGTACCTGCTGTAGTGATGGAATTTTTATCGGATACTGACGGTAGTGAATATTCAAATAAACCGACATATTATTACGGAAAATGGCGGTTTTATGAGCGAATTTTGCAAGTGCCGATTTATGTAATTTTTGAAGCAAAATCGGGAGTGTTGGAAGTGTACAGACTCTCGACTTCGGGAGAATACGAATTGCAAGAACCGGATGCTAATCAGCGATTCTGGATAGAATCAATGGGTTTATTTCTGGGGGTTTGGGAAGGTGAAAAATCTCAGAGGACGGGTTATTGGTTGCGCTGGTGGGATGAGAATGGCAATTTGCTGCTGTGGGGTGCGGAACGGGTGGAACAGGAACGCCAGAGGGCCGAAGAGGAACGCCAGAGAGCCGATCGACTAATGGCATACTTGAGAAGCCAAGGCATCGATCCTGATGGCATTTGAAGATGTGGGAGGTCGATCGATTTTAGATTTTAGATTTTCGATTTTCGATTGAATAATTGGGAATCAAGGAGCCAGAGCGATGGATTTTAGTTTAGATTTGCGATTTTCGATTGGGAATTAAGGAGCGCCATGACTGCAACAACATTAGAAGAGAAATTAGATCGGCCGTTGCTATTTCCAGGGTTAACTTGGGAACAATTCAAAACCTTAGAACCGATGCTGGATATTCCAGGGGTGCGGCTGTCATTTTTAGATGGGATACTGGAGATTCAGAAAATGCCTGGAAGAAAACACGAAACAGCCAAAGGACGTATCGGTGCGTTGGTAGAAACTTACATGATGGCGGCAGGAATTGATTTCACCCCTACGGAGTCTCTGACATTAGAAAATGAATCGCGACTGGTGAAGTGTGAAGCAGACAAGTCTTACGAATTGGGTGCTGATAGAGAACGTCCCGATTTAGTGATCGAAGTAGTCGTCACTAGCGGTGGAATTGATAAGCTAGAGGCTTACAAACGGCTGCAAATCCCTGAAGTCTGGTTTTGGGAAAACAGCCGACTGTCTCTGTATGCTCTCAGACAGCAAGGATACGAAGAAATTCCGAGTTCCCAATTGCTCCCAGATCTCGATATTGGTTTACTCGTCAGGTGTGTTAATATGCCGAGTCATGTTGAGGCAATTAAGGAATTCAAAAGGGCGATCGATGGGGATTTGTAGTCAAAAATAGATAATACATATCCCCGACTTCTTAAAAAAGTCGGGTATCTAGCAACGATCCAACGTTGTTGATGAAGTACACCCCGATCACTCCCCGTAGTTACCCTGGGCCGTGTCCCTATAAGAGCTGGAACTCCTAAACTTCAGTGTATTCTTTGCCTTTTTGAGACTCTAACCAACGTTGATAAGCTTCCTTATCACCTCTAAAGGAATCGACAGAAACTTGACGTTCTGGCATGGGTTTGAGGGGAGCATCAATAGGGGAATATTGGCAATAGCAGATTACTACCATATCAAATTCACCGATCGGAATATCGGGAGTATAAGTCTCAACCCGCGCCACTTCCCACTCACCTGTGCGGTAATGAGTGCTGTAACCGTGCCGAGTTGGATCGTGTTCTGCTTCCACACGAACAAATTCTGGGGGGCGATAGCCAACTTCAGGAATTGGACCATCAGAAGAGTCAAAGTGTTCTGCCAAAATGCGAGTCAATGATTGAGTGTGCTGTAGTTTTCTATCTTTCCACCCAGGAGTTCTCGGTTCGGCTCGGAAAATAATGTATTTATGCATCGTCGTCCTCTCTTTCTGTGTCGTAGAATGATTTGGGAAATTCTGTTTGGCCTCGAAAAACACAATCAACTTCTAGACCGTTTGTATCAATTTCCTCTATGTCAAGTAGTTTCCAACCATATTTTCTTTGCATCTCATAGCAACAAGCTTCGTCGGCTGCTGCGTGTCGAGATTTGTCTTCGTCTGGATCGTAACGCAACCAGTTTGGATTATTTGGCATAATTGTATTGCTCCCTGTGTTGGGTTGACAACATTGGAGAAGTCGTCTGGACTCGGTATTTGCGGTACTGCGTCCGGGCGCGTCTTTGCAAAATTATAGGATAATTGTTATAAGCTCGGCCCGCTTGTGAACCAGACAATTGGTTGAATTTGCTTGACAAATATCGGTTAATGTGTAAAGAGTTTTAGCGAAAATTTTAAATTGGCAGGGGCGATCGTTTTGCGATCGAACTTGGGCATTCTAGAGATTAGGTGCTTTGCGAGTGCCGGGAAAACAGCGACGCCAAGAGTTAGCAATGGAAAGCACACAGAAAAAATCTAGTGATAGTCGGGTTCATCGGAGCGATCGAATTAAGCAGATTTTTGCGTTAGTATCAATGGTTGGCTTTGGTGGTTCGGCAATTTTTGGTATGGTGAGTCTGTTCGGCAGCGGTTTGAGCAGTCAGCACCAGCAAAAATCAGCTCCGCCGGTAGCAGTTTCCCAGGAATCTTTGCTAGCGGCGCAGGAAAGGGGATATGAGACGGTTTTGCAGCGGGAACCGCAAAATCCGACGGCTCTGGAGGGGTTGGCAAATGTGCGGTTGCAGATGAATAATCAGGTGGGGGCGATCGAGCCTTTGGAGAAGTTGGTGAAGCTAAATCCCGATCGGGCGGATTATAAGGCGCTGTTGGGGCAGGCGAAGGGGAAGTAAGGGGCTATCGTTGATAAAGCTGTTAGTCCGGTAAAGAGAAAAGTTTAGCTAGGTAAGAGCAACTCAGGAAAGTTAATTATGTTAAATAATGCAGAACAAGACGTTATAACTGGGTTTCATAAACTTTACTACGACCGGGGGCAAGAGGGTGGCACTTGGCAAAATACTCGTTGGATGGGAGTGCCAATTCTTAAATGTCCCCTTGACTTATGGATTTACCAAGAAATTATTTTTGAAATAAAGCCTGAAATAATTATTGAATGCGGAACATTTAATGGGGGCAGTGCTCTATTTTTAGCCCATCTCTGCGACATCATCAGACATGGCGAAATTGTCAGTATTGATATTGAAGAACGCAGCGGACGACCTCAACATTCTCGGATATCTTACTGGGTCGGCTCATCAACTTCTGAACAAATTATAGAACGGGTCAGGCAAAAAGTATCCGGTCGAAGTCCCGTTTTGGTGATTTTGGATTCTGACCACAGCGCTAATCATGTGATTCAAGAATTACGCCTCTATAGCCCATTGGTCACGCCGGGAAGTTATCTCATTGTTGAAGATACGAATATTAATGGTCATCCTGTTGTTCCGGATTTTGGTCCGGGTTCAATGGAAGCAGTACAAGCGTTTCTGAGTGAAAATAGTTCTTTCTCCGTATCTACAGATTGCGAAAAATTCTTTTTCACTTTTAACCCATCTGGATACTTGAAGAGAAGTATTAGTTCGGAAAGTGTTAAACAATTAAGCAAAGGGAATCGAGAATCTTTTCCAAAATCTGAGATGGTGCGTGTAGATATAGGATGTGGCGATCGCAAACCTGATAATTTTGTGGGAGTAGATGTGTGTCCTGGTTTAGGAGTAGACATTGTTGCCGATCTTAATCAGCGATTTCCCTTTCCAGATAACAGTGTCGATGAACTTAGAGCCTACGACACTATAGAACACTTGGTAGATAGAATTCATACAATGAATGAAATTTGGAGAATTTGTAAGCCAGGAGCAAAAGTTGATATTCTAGTTCCTTCTACTGACGGTCGAGGTGCTTTTCAAGATCCTACTCATGTCAGCTTTTGGAATATTAATTCTTTTCTGTACTATTGTATAGATTATCCTAATTATATAGACCTTTGTAGAAAATATGGATTTAAAGGTGCATTTAAAGCTGTCAGGTTAGAACATGAAGAATCATCGCATAACGTCATTCATGTTAAAGCTGAATTAGTTGTAATCAAAGATAAGCAGGAGGTTAAAGCGAGCCATATCCCGGAAGAAAAACCCCACAGCGATCCATTTTTCATAGCAGTTAATAAATGTATAGACCAGTATGAAAATAGCTCGCAGGAACCTGATGTAATAACAAATATTCGTCAATATCGAAAAGAGATTGCTGACAGATGGCTTAATTTATCGCCAGACAAGCTTGAAGAAAATTATCTAGGGGCGTTGGGTGAAGTACATCGCTCGCTGACCAACAGTATGTTAAAGAAAGAACCCATAACACAGGAAGAAAAAACTTTCATTGATGCTTTATCAGCACAAATTAGTAAAGGATTGGATGAGCCAGAGGCTGTTAATTACCTGTTAGCAGCAATGCTGTACAGTGGTGCTGAGAATTTGCCGTTATCACACAACCTTTCTCCCATCCCCCAGTGGTTTATCAATGACTATTTAAAATTTGTACTTAATTATGTACCATACTTTCAGGAAGTAGAAGAAGCAGATAGTTACTATCAGTATATGCGAGAATGGGTGGATTATATACACTCATCTATTTTTTCCAATCTAGATTCCTTGTTTTGGAAAAATGTGGCTATGAATTTTTTACAATTAGCTAATTTCATTCCTCTTTATTTTAATGAAGCCAATTTGAAAGATATTTATGTAAAGCGAGCGGAGATATTAGAGTATGCACTGAAGCTCAACGGGCATGAGATTGATTATAATTTTTTCGATTCATCTGCCAAGTACAGAAAAAAACGAATAGGTATCCTTGCGTCACATTTTACGCCAGCAGCAGAAACATTTGCATCTCTACCAGTTTATGAGTATCTCAGTAGAGATTTTGAAGTTATTTTATATTCTCTTAGTAACACGGGACATCGACTAGAGCAATATTGTCAAAGCTGCGCTAATTCCTTTAAGCTGCTACCGAATGATTTAACCGAGCAGGTAAATTTCATTCGCAGTGACGACCTGGATATTTTATTTGTTGCCACAAATATTACAGCCGGAACCAACCAAATTTGCTTACTGTCAATGCACCGACTAGCGAGGATTCAAGTTACCAGCGTTTCCTCAGTTGTCACAACAGGTATACGTCACATGGATTACTATATATCTGGTAAGTTGACTGATTGGTTTGACAATGCAGAACAACACTATCAGGAGAAGTTGTTAAAACTTGATGGTTCTGCTCACTGCTTTAGTTATGGGCCTGAACAAAATACTGCTACTATAAAAGTAAGTCGCGAAATCCTTGGCATAGCTGAATCATCAGTAGTTTTTATCGGCGGTGCTAACCTATTTAAAATTACTCCTGAGTTGAGTAATACTTGGGCAAAAATAATAGCTGCCGTCCCCAATTCTGTTTTGGTTCTCTACCCCTTTGGCCCAAATTGGTCAAAATCTTATGCGAAGGAAGTATTTAAAACAAATCTAAATAAAACTTTTTCTAAGCAGGGTGTAGAGCTAGATAGGTTGCTGATTTTAGACCCCGATCCTATACCAAACCGAGATGATATCAAGGAATACTTAAAGCTAGCGGATATATATCTTGATTCATATCCATTTTCAGGAACAACATCTGTGATAGACCCCTTGGAAGTTGGTCTACCTGTAATAGCAAGACAAGGAGCTTGTTTCCGCTCTGCGATGGGAGCAGCACTTGTACAAGAACTTGCAATGCCTGATTTAGTTGTCAGCAGTGAAGAGTCCTATATTCAGATAGGGATCGCACTGGGTACAAACCGAGAATTACGCCAGCAAAAAAGTGAACATATCCAGCAAAAAATGCTGAGCAAACCACGATTTCTGGACAGTCGTGCTTACTCTGCTCAAATGGGAGTCTTATTCCACGAACTAATCCGAAAATATCATATAGATGCTCTAGGCAACTACCTGCAATTAAAAGATATCAACCTGATTATTTTCCCCGATTGGACCCAATCGGAAGAATTAATATCTCAGGATTTAGCGAGGACGATCGGTGCGATCGTAACTCACCCAGACAAAAGTAAGATGACTTTGCTGGTAGACACGAGCAATATTTCTGAGGACGATGCCAGTCTCGCTTTGTCTGGCGTAGCGATGAATCTTTTGATGGAAGAGGATTTAGACGTTTCCGAAGGGCCTGAAATTTCAGCGATTGCACAGTTGAGCGAAATGCAGCGGGAAATACTCATCTCTAGTCTTTACGCTAGAATCGTCTTGGAAAATGAGAACAAAGAGGCGATGGCATATCTCAAAGCTCAAACACTTCCGTCATACGAACTCGATAGTTTTAGCAACAAGAAAGCTGTTGAGTTAGAAAGTGGCGCCTGGGAACTGCAATAGTATGATTTTGTTTCCCAGAAGCGATTGATACAGTAGATTGCAGGTAAATAGAATACACTAAAAAAAGTGTTTCCAAAGAACAATACTATAAACCAGAAGTACCTTGCAACCAGGAAATCAGCTTTTCGGGTTCTTCGTTCCAGCTTCCCAATTTGGATCAAACTCTCTAAATCTTCTACCGCTTCAGTGCAGTAGTTCTGCACTGCTTTTCTTGCCTCCTGCAAGGTTGTCTCTGAAGCCCCACCCAACATCCTGCTAATATCACTTAGGTCTTGAGAACGACTCGCTTGGAGTTTCATGACCACTAAATAAGGCCAGGGAATGATAGGTAAACGATGTGGACTCAAGTTAGGGTTTTGAATCGCTTTTCTTGCCCAAGGCTGATCCGACCCTCTCACATCCAAAACCGTATTATCTGGCAGTCGCCAAGTGCTGCCACCAATACTTAAACTTCCTTCTCGCACTGCCCAGACAACTAACAATTCCCGATTTGCGAGGCATCCGATGCCCCAATCAAGATATCTAGATCCAGAGTCATCCGTTCCGGCCTATACAGCCGCGTAGCAATTCCCCCAACAATCACAACAGGGGTAGTCTGTATGATACTTCTAATATCGGTCACGGGATAATTCCATGTTCGAGTGTCAAGAAATTCTAAACTGCTACCGCTACCAGGCTTGACTCGCTTCAAGACAAGAGCAATAAATTGTTTGCGTGTTTCGTGATTCATCTGTCATCGATTTGAGGCTGTGAAAAAAGTTGTTTAGACGTTGACAATTGGTAATTGCTCAACTAGGGGAAAAAAGGGAGCCATGAATAGAGAGGGCTTGTTGAATAGCTTGATAAGCAGTTAAGCCCTGCCTTTTACCAGTATTGACAACTGAACGAACCGCCGCAAATAAATCTCGCCCCCATTCGGAACGAAAGCAATTAGTCACGCGACGAAATATCACGCTCATCCGAATCGCTTGTTCGCTAGAATTATTTGTCGGTGGAATTGCAGCATCTTCCAGAAATAAAAACAAATTATCCATCAGCTCGCCATAGCGTTTTCGCAACCGAACACCATCCGGTTGATATGGCATTAAACTCAAAATTGTGATTAATCTTTCTCGTAAATTACTGCGATATCGCTCCAGTCTTGCCTCGTCCATCCTGTCGCGTCGTCGATGGATGACAAAAGCTCTTAATAATAACCTCTTCATCGCTGGGGCAAAAATCTTGTCTCCTGCATCAATGGCATATTGACAATCCCGCAGTTGATGGGCTAAACACACCTGCCATTGTGCTGCTGGGTGATTTTTTTGAGCACTAAAAAGGTCTGATACCCACAGTTGCGGGCGATGTTCTCCGAGAACTTCACTAATTACTCCAGCCCCTCGACTGGGACGGATGACATGCAGGCAAATATCTTGGTTCTGAAACACCCACTCCCATTGGTTTTTTCCGTTAACTCTGGCGCTGGTTTCATCCGAGCAAATTAATTTTGCCTGTCGCAATCGTTGTAGTATCTGATTTACTTGGTCATCTAAACTGGTTTTGACAGTACCTAAAAGGTTGGCGATTGCTCCTTCGGAGATCTTGAGTCCGAAAACTTCTGACAAGATTCCCGACAGCCGTTCGTAGCTGATCGCATGAGTGTAGCGCAGATATGTGACTAAGCTTTGAATTGAGCTGCCAAATGGTGAGCCTGGTTCCATTCCAGCAGGTACCGGGACCAGATACTCGGTTTGACAACAGGGGCAGCGACCGCCATAGAGCTCGATGCGGGTGACTATCGGACGAATTGGTGGTAGTTCAATTTTGTCATAGACCGCTTGCAATTTTTGGGACGTGGCAGTGACTGTTTCTGAACACTGGGGGCAACTTTTGATTTGAGCGACAATGATTTGGTCGGGTTCGGGATGTAGATGTCTTCCCCCTCCTGCTCTGCCGATGCTTTTTTGTCTTTTGACTCCTTCTATTTTCGATGGCTTCGGCTTGATGTTGGGCTTGAATCATGCCTGATGGTGGAGTGCTTGAATTCGAGCTGGTTTTGGCGAGAGATGAGTTGGGTTTTGATTCGTCAGTGTCTAATGCTGCCCGCAGTTTTTGGATTTCCTGCCATAGCTCTACTATCAAGGCGTTTTTGGCCTCATCCGATAGTTGTTTTAGGTCAGGGAGTTTTTTCATTCCTTTATCTAATGTCTATCTCGTTCTCTTGTCAAGGGGGTTGAGCAATTACGACAATTGTTAGGTATTGCCTTCAATGTACCTTTGCCACATCTGTTCGTAAGCATTCTCCATCTCGCGGGTAAACTTTTCAGCATTCCACAGTGGAGCCGTTTGTCGTGACTGCCGCAGTTTCCAGGATATATGCTGCCGCAGGGCCGCATCTTTCCCTAAACGAATTCCCCATTCTATATACTCTTCATCTGTCCAAGCAATGCCTTCGTTAATCCCAGCATTCATCATCATTGTGTAGCTGTTGCGAGCTGCAAACTGCTCTCCAACTTTTGTCACTAAAGGAACACCCATCCACAAAGTTTCTAGAGTGGTTGTAGCCCCATTATAGGGATAGGTATCCAAAACTACATCAGCGATACTAAGGTTGGCTCGGTGAACTTCTGACAAGACTACCTCTGGCAAAAATCGTAATCGATTAAAATCTATACCCTCTTCTTCTGCTAATTCATTAAAGAGTTTTTTAATTGAATCTTCCTCCGCGGCTCCTTTTATTATGAAATAACTATTAGGGACTTCACTGATAATTTTCATCTGGAGCCGTGCTGTATCAGGATGCCGTTTGTAACCTCTCTGAGCACTAAGGTATATAACCGCATCAGTAGGAATATCTAACTGCTCGCGTCGCAGTGTTGGTACCCCCACTTCAAAACCATCTACTGCTATGTAAGTTTGAGGTAAACGCCATATCTTTTCCGAATAATAATCCTGAGCTGATTCTGGTAAAACATAAGGATCGGCAATAAAATAATCAATTGTAGGTAGCCCTGATGCGTCCCATCCTAGCCACGTTATTTGCACAGGTGCAGGTTTAAGCGCTATCACTTCATAGCTAACATCTGAGGTGAGGCTGTCAAGATCAATTAGAATATCAATCTCATCTTGAGAAATTTGCTCAGCGATTTCAGTACCGACAATCCCGCACCTATATGCTTTAGACACTTGATTTACGTACCATTCTTGTAGCGGGTCCTGCATATTCCTATAATTAATTAAATAGGCATGCAGTTGAAAACGCTCCCGATCGTGGTACTTGATTAGCCATCGAGCTAGCGATCCCACCGCGTGGGTCGCGAGACAATGAGATAAATAACCGATCTTCAAAGGTTTGGTTAAACTACTAATATTTTTACGATGAGTAAACTGGCGCTGCCTGTATAGTTCTATCTGCTTTTTAGCAGAGTTTTGAATATTGACTTGGCATATTTGAGCTAATTGGTTACTGATTTTTCTGTATTTTTTGGGTTCATCTCTAAAGTAAGGGAAAAAGAAGGGGGTAAGAAACAGGTTATGAGCTGTAATTAAGTCCAATGAAATTGGCTGTTCAGCTATCAAGGACTCTTGTAGAGATTGGAGGCGATTAACGACTGAGACAGCTTCTTCCCAATATCCTCCGGCGCTCATTAACCCCCGAAGGACGAGATGCGTCGCATAGATTTTAACAGGCAAAGATTCTGCTAATGAATATAAAATTTTAGCGGTCTTTATCCCTTCATTATATTGACCTGCATTCTGGTAAAAAACACTTAAAAGACAGATAATATCTAGATTGTTTGGATCTAAGCGTAAACACAATTCAGCAAAGTGTACTGCTTGCCTGGAGTTTTTCCACAAAGTTGCCAGTCCAAAAGCCGTTGGTATTACAGAGTTAATATATAGTTGGCAGTCACAGACATGAGTAAGGCAGGCTTCTGCCAATTCCAAGGATGATGGGTGCAAAGGATCGTATTCTAAAATGCTTTTTAACACCTGCATCAATACCTCGAAGTTTACTTCTCCAGATTCTTCTGATTTAAGAAGTTTAATCACTCCTAGAGAAGTCAGTTCCTCAGCCGTAAAAGTCCCCAGCCTGACGGAAAGCTCAAGCAAGTATAACAGGTTGTTAATATTTGTGGGAGCAATCTCCCGGATGTGGTGCCGAATTGCCCAAGCAATCGAGTCCTCTTTCAAAGCCTCCCTGCGTTCTGCTTCTGTTTGCAGAACCATTATCAGCTGCTCAGTCCATTGCTCAATTTGTTCTGGCTCACCCTCTGCCATGCATAACAGCCAAGTAGCTTGAGCTTCTAGCTCTTGCTCCTGCAATAATAGCATTAGCCCCAAATTCCAGTAGTGAGACTTGATATCTGGTTCCGTAGCAATTGCTTGCTCATATAGGTTGGCAGCCAGAGTGTACAGTCCTTCAGTTAAGTATTTATGTGCTTGTTCTTCCAAGGCTGCTAAATCTGTAGACGAGGTGTTTTCTAAAAATACCACCATAAGTAAGTCTCCTTTTTTATCCTTATTGTTATGATCTTGCCGCAAAAAAAATACTGCAAAGAACATACCTAAACAAAATAACTATTTAGTGATAATTTGGCTACAAGAGTGGGTAGCGTTCAGAACACTACCCATTGTTGCATCAGCTTCTGATGGATGAGGCTTGCAGGAACAATTCTAGCTTTAAAGGCTAGATCAAGCCTACTTAGAAACTTCCGTCCATGCGGGACCTGTACAACCCACACTGGCAGTGGCAACCGTTGCATAACCCGTTACATCTCCTGTACCGGCCGCAGTTCTTTCGCACAATACCGCCGCAGTGGTTCTTTCAGTTGCTCCTGTAGGCTGAATTAAAGCTACTTTTCCTGCGTATGCTTTGAGCGCTTCGCCTATGGGTTTTGCGACATTTCCCACCTCAGTAGCATTTGTAGCAGGTGCTACAGGATCGAGCGCGTAGGTATAGTTCTGAGTAGTAGTTTTAATGCCAAGATTCAACTCGCCAACAGATGTGGCAAATCTACCACTTTCTGCGTAGGTAGCTTGTTGAGACCTGTTCATGGAACCGATATACTGCTTAGCTTCTGACTGCTTAGCTTTGTTGGCTTGGTTCAAGAAGGAGGGTAAGGCAATGGCCGACAAAATTCCGATGATGATGATAACCACCAGCAGTTCAATTAAGGTGAAACCCTTATCCCGCTTCTGATTGAGGTGTTGTAGAAATTTCGCTTTCAATTCAGTTTTCATGTTTTATTTCTCCAAATCGCGTGAGATGCTTGATTTTTGACTCCTAAGAGTAACTTACCCCTTTTCAATAACTTTCATATCACTCGCTAACCAAATTTTTGAGCAGCCTCAAACCAAACGCTCGAAAAGTATGTATAGAAAGACTTCTAGGCTACTAAGGAGTTCTTTAACTTCCTCAAAAGCTTTTTCTGGCTTAGCTTGCTCAAGAGTGATAGGATGTAGGGGTCTGAGTTTGAGCCAACGCTCTACAAGACACATGACCGACTGTGGCTGATCAGTTTCCCACAAAGGTAGTAGGCTAGCCGCCATCATACTATCTACCGTAATTGGTACTCGCGTAGGCAGACTTACGTAGCGGCTTATCTCGAAAACTTTGTGATTAGTGATAGCATTCACTAGATCGTTTTTTAACTGAGGTGTTCTGAGTTGAGGGTGCAGATAAACTCGAACTTGCTGCCAGTCAGATTGCGTCCATTCATACACCTCTCTAAAAGAGTGAGCTTGATTAGGATGACCACACCAAAAGTCAATCAAGCGGTTGACCGGGTGCAATAACTCAAATAGGTGTAGTCGGAGATCAACAGGAAGATCCGGCAAGCTCATCGCCAAAAATGCGGGCAAGTTTTCGGGATTTTTGAACAAGTCTGCTAACTCCCATTGTCGCCAATTCACCATGCTGATGAATTCTAAATTCGCTTCCCTTAAAGCTGCAAAAACTTCTGGAATCGTGTAGCCTTTATCGCCTTGAAGGAGATAGTTGGCCAGCAGCCATTCTTCATTTTTTTCTACTGGCAAATTCCAAGTTCTTGCCTTTATCGCTACATTATCTTGTAATTCTTCTATAATTTCTTTAGCGATACCTATTTCCATTTCTCTGGGGTTTTCTTCTAATAAACCCATTATTTTAAATACTTTTTGAACTGCATAATAAGAAGCGCGTTGGAGAGAACTATGAAGGTTAGCGCGAATGATGCCATCGGGCTTTAAAACGGCTTGCATTGCCTGAAGACCGACCACAGGATCGGGTACTAAATAAAGGACATCATCACAGTTGATATAGTCAAACTTTAAACCTAAATCGGGTAAATCCTCAAGGGGTAGAGCATAAAAATCAGTGTTATTGAAACCGTGATATTGTAACCGCTGTCTGGCCAACTTGACCGACTCCTCAGATATATCTACTCCTATAATTTTTGCCCCCGGATTTGCTTCTGCTAACATCAGAGATTTGTAGCCACTGCCACAGCCCGCATCTAAAATAACTTTACCTTCAGTATCTATAACTTTTTGATTTCTTAAATAGTAAGCTGTTACCAGATTATGAATATAGAGAGATTGATAGTCTGTTTTGGGAGAGTGGTCGAGGGGAATTTTAGGGTAAGGAGCTTTGTCAAATTGTTGACGAATTTTCTCGATTAACTCTGATTCTTGGTTATCCATTCTCAATCAAGCCTAATATTACCAAATTACCTGGTGGGACATTCCTCTTCTAAAATAGAAAGGTATTCGAGCCGCGCCGTCTGGGGCAAAATCTATGGCCCCTCAATTTTCCCACCTGCTGCCATATTGTATCACCAAAGACCTATTCTATAAACACCAACACCGCATTTATCCTGAAAGTATTCCCGATCTTGATCGCCCTCTCCTCGCCATTAAGTACGGCGGCCCCATTCTATCCATACCCTCAACGGCTGCGATCGCTCTAATCGCCGTGTTTACCCGTACTATTATCCTTGCCGCATTGCTAAGCTGGCGATCACCCCAACCTACTCAAATCAAGTTAAGCATAAAAAAAATAGGTGCGATCGCCCTAACCAGAAATGCCTCTCCTAAACTCCCTCATCGCTTCCACACTCGAAGCCATCAGCAAGCAGCGACACAATAAGTTAATATCTAAATCTGGCAAAACAACACTTAAATAAATTTTTTCATAATCCTCAGAACCCAAGCGATACATAGCCAATACACCATCCTCCCAGAACCAGACTTCAGAAACTCCCAATACTCGATAGCGCTGCAATTTTTTGACATTACCGCTAGTGAATATAACTTCGATACATAAATCTGGGGGAGAATTTGGGGTTATGCGTCGGCCAATAAAGTAAGATTCATCAGCTTGTGCAGACACTACCCCTTCCTTTTCTTGGGTAAAACTTCCCGTCGGTGAAAACTCAATTTCATTTTCGGCGCAGTAGATAGCCAGCAGCGTACAAATTGTCCGACTAAAAAATTCATGTTCTGGGGAAACTGCCAAGATTTCTACCTCTCCTTTGTAATAAAACAACCTGATGCCAGGGGAGTCAGAAAACCCCTGTTCAATTAGCTTGAACTGTTGCCAGCTAATCCCGGAGTGAATGAACCGTTGGTCTTGTGGCTGTAAAAGTGTCTGTGTCATCATGCGAACCTCAATCAAGTTCTGGGTTTAAAACAACATTCATCGCCTCTTTCCTGTTAAAAACTCTAAGGCGCGATCGCAGCCGCAACACAATACTTGCGATAATAGTCTCAATCCTTAATTATACAACCAACTACCACCTCCATGAACACCAACATCAGCCCCATCCTCAAAGTATTCACCCTTTCCGCCGCCCTTTCCCTAGCCATCAAGTACGCAGGCCCTAGCTTATCCATACCCTCTACCGACCTCAACGCCCTAATCGCCGTGTTTACCCCCAGTATCATCCTAGCCGCCATCCTCGGCTGGCGATCGCGCCAACAGCAGCAGTAGAGACGGAATCAAAAAGTGCGATCGATCTACACTAGGTCTAAAGACTATGTTTTAGCCAAAATCTTAATTCCCCGTACAGCTTATCAAAACCAAAGTTGAGGCACTCACCATGATTCAAATTATACCTGAATTAGTAACATTCGATGAATTCATTGACTGGTATCCTGAGAATTCCGAACACCGCTACGAACTACACAATGGAGAAATTGTTGAAATGCCAAAAGCAACAGGCAAACATTCTAAAGTGGCCGGTTTTACCAGCGGCTGGTTATTTCTCGAAATAGAACGCTTAAACCTACCCTACTTCATCCCCAAAGAATGCGTCATCAAACCCATGCGCGAGGAATCTGGATATGAGCCAGATATAATTGTACTTAACGAACAAACCATTGGAAACGAGCCACGATGGGAAAAATCATCAATTATCACAATGGGTTCATCAGTCCCCCTAATCGTCGAGGTAACTAGCACTAATTGGGGTGATGATTATGCCCTAAAGCTTGAGGCATATGAGTCAATGGGTATTCAAGAATATTGGATTATAGACTATCTAGGATTGGGCGGCAGACGGTTTATTGGCAACCCCAAACAACCCACTTTTTCGGTTTACCAACTAATTAACGGGGAATACCAAGTCAAACTGTTCAGAGGCGGCGAGGGTATTGAGTCCCCAACTTTCCCAGAATTGAAGCTGACAGCGCAGCAGGTGTTCGCAAAAGGGAATTGAGGAGGCTGCTTGTACTGATGTCCGAGTAGGGGTATCTGATTAAAGATGCGATCGCGCCCATCTGCTGTATCTTGTATAGAGGCGATTTATCGCTTCTGGGCTGCAGAGCAATTAGCAAGCAGTAATTCCCCATACCCTATTCCTCAATCTAAAATCTAAAATCTAACATCTAAAATCTAATGAAGCTAGGACAGTGGATGGGCTTATTAGCCCTCATCGCATCTTGTTACATCCTGTGGCAAATCAGGCAGGCCCTACTGCTGCTGTTTGCCGCCGTAGTCTTAGCCACAGCCTTAAACAGACTAGCACGCTACTTACAAAAATTCGGACTCAAAAGATCGATCGCCGTACTCTTATCAGTTAGCTTCCTAATCCTCGTATTCGTAGGCTTATTCCTGATAATTGTACCGCCCTTTACCCAACAGTTTCAACAACTTACCCAAAGAGCCCCTCAAGGAATAGAAAGATTAAATCAGTGGATAGATCAACTTGAGGGTCGCTTTTCAGGGCAATTTGGTCAGCGACTGCCAAATCTTGATGTTAACGACATCATGCAACAACTGCAACCTTTATTCAACCAACTCGTCGGCGGTGCAGGAGCCTTTGTAGGCAACACATTAGGCGTTATCCTCAGCTTTTTGCTCGTCATAGTTTTAACATTGATGACATTAGCAGAACCTCTATCTTACCGCAAAGCATTCATCCAACTATTTCCCTCTTTTTATCGGCGACGAGTCGATGGCATCTTAGATGAATGCGAAATAGCTCTAGGTCGATGGGTCATCGGGGCTCTCATTAGCATGAGTGTGATTGCTTTTTTGAGCTTAATTGGTCTGTCAGTCTTGCAAGTTCCCCTACCGCTAGCTCACGCTGTAGTAGCAGGATTTCTTAACCTAATTCCCAATATAGGCCCCACTCTGAGCGTCATCCCGCCAATGACGATCGCACTTTTAGATTCTCCCTTGCAATCCGGTTTTGTCTTCATCCTTTACTTTCTAATTCAACAGTTTGAAAGTAACGTCCTCACCCCCTACGTCATGGCACAGCAAGTATCACTGCTGCCAGCAGTAACATTAATAGCTCAAGTATTCTTCGCCACCTTCTTTGGATTTTTAGGCTTATTACTAGCCCTCCCCCTCACCGTTGTAGCTCAAGTTTGGATTAGGGAAGCCCTAATTAAAGATATTCTCAACCAATGGAGTGCCAGTCCTAAAACCTTAGCAGCAATCGATTCTGCTATCAATGAAAAACATGAATCTATAGGAGTCAGCGAAACCCTGCCAGAAAAATATTTACCAGAACAGAAACCCAACATCCCCGATCATTCTGACAATGAGGCTCCTGAAAATCAATAGTTAAAATTCATAATGACCGAAAGCATCCAGGATACAAGCCCCCGGGTTCATTCGTCCAGAAATAAAAAACCTGTATCCGATGAAACTTGCCCCCCGCATTTATCTCGCGCAAGTCAATTCTTTAATCTAAAATCTAAAATCTAAAATCTAAAATCGATTGACCAAGAATTTATTGAGGGTACAAGCCCCCCCATTTATCCGTGGAATCAATCGAAAGCATCTCAAATCGAAAATCCTCAAGAAAGAGCATTTATCTCGCGCAAGTCAATTCTTTAATCTCAAATCTCAAATCTCAAATCTCAAATCGATTGACTTGATAGTCACCGTCAACCAACTGGTAAGGATCGCGAATTAAATAACTTACAATTTTAATTGTTATTGTGGGACGGGCGGGACGCCCATCCCACAATTTTGTGGAAGTTATTTAATTCTCATTCCTAAACAGAAAAAGTAGGTTGTTTAGGATTGCCAATATAGCGTCGCCCGCCAAGTCCCAAATAGTCCGCAATCCAGTATTCAGAAATGCCCAAAGCTTCGTAATCCACCAATTTGTAGCCATAATCATCCCGCCAATTGGTACTGACAACTTCGACAATTAGCCGGACAGAACTACCCATCGTAATGATAGATTCCTTTTTCCATCTCGGTTCGCTGTCCATCCCTTGCCTGTCCAAAACGATCGCATCCGGTTCGTAACCAGATAGCTCATACCATTTTAGATTTTAGATTTTAGATTTTAGATTAGCCATGAGTTACTGGATATGGGTTTGGAGCTTGCCTGCAGTGACATTATTTTTTTGTGAAACTTGTATCATAATTGGTGGCGACAACGCATTCTTTGGGAACGAAGTAAGGAAGTCCTAGTCGTCGGATTTCAAAGTTGAGTTCAGCGACAAGGAAGCCCGCTACTTCTGAATGTTCTCCGGTTGCTTTAGGCATCTCAACAATAGCTCCATTGTGCAGTTCGTAACGGTTTTCAGAATTTTCAGGATACCAGTCAATAAATTCATCGAAGGTGACTGGTTTTAATATCGCTTGAGTCATGGCGATCGCCCTTTATTTGATTTATGATATTGTTATTGTATCCGTTATAATTTACATCTTGCATCATTATCAAGAACAGGCAAGATGCCTGTTCCACGAAAAGTGAATTTTATTGTGGAACAGGCCGAAAAGCCTGTTCATAAAAGGCTTGTTGAGAATGGTGCAACATCTCAGTTATAATATATTGATTTTATCTCAAACAACCAGCTCGATCGACATTCCATCAATCCCAAATCCAAATTACTCCAAAATCAATCAATTCAAAATCTAAAATCCAAAATCTAAAATCTAAAATATATGAGATCGATCGACGAAATCAACGATAAAATCAGCCAGGGCAAAGCCACAGTCTGGACAATCGAAGAACTCAAAACAAGAGTTCAAGAAACCAGCATTACCCAAGCAGCCAAAGAAGTCGATGTGATTACCACCGGCACCTTCGAGCCGATGGAATCCTCCGGTGCAATCATCAACCTCGGCCATACTGACCCGCCGATAAAAATCCGCCAGTGCTGGCTAGACGGCGTTTTAGCCTACTCCGGCTTCGGCGCAGTAGACCTCTACCTGGGAGCCACCCAAGTAGCCGAAGACGGCGAAGAATCCGGCGAACGGGGAGGCGGACACGTCATCGAAGACTTAATAGCCGGCAAACCCGTGCAGTTGCGGGCTTTGGGGCAAGTAACAGACTGCTACCCCCGCGCCTCCTTTGAAACCACGATTACCCGCGATACAATCAACCAGTTTTATTTATTCAATCCCCGCAACGCATATCAAAACTTTATTGTTGGCGTCAATGGAGGCGATCGCCCGCTGTTCACCTACCTCGGCCCCCTGCAACCAAACCTCGGCAACGCCGTCTACTCGAACCTTGGAGCCATGTCTCCCCTGCTCAACGACCCCGACCTCGAAATCATCGGCATCGGCACCCGCATCTTCCTAGGAGGCGCTCAGGGCTACATCACCTGGGAAGGAACCCAGCACTTCCCGCTGCAAAAACGCCAGCCCAACCGCACCCCCATCGGCCCCGCTGCCACCCTCGCACTCATCGGCGACGCCAAACAGATGAACTCCAAATGGGTGCGCGGCTGCTACTTCAAAAACTACGGCCCATCCCTGATGCTGGGAGTCGGCATTCCGTTTCCAGTCTTAAACGAAACAGTCGTCGCCCACTGTGCAGTATCAGACAAAAAAATAGTAGCGCCGGTGGTAGATTTCTCTATCCCCCGGCGCGTTCGTCCCACCTTCGGTTTAGTTAGCTATGCTCAATTAAAGACTGGCCGCATCCTCATCGAGGGCAAACCAGTGCGGGCCGCCCCCCTTGCGAGTATGTTTCTCTCCCGGCAAGTAGCATTGGAATTGAAGCAGCAAATTGAAGCGGGTCAATTTACCCTCACGGCCCCAGTTGCTCCCCTACCCACTGACAGAGTATTTCTCCCGCAAGATTTGTGGGGTGCACAAGTCCGGCTCGAATAAAGGATTTTAGATTGGCGATTTAGCGGTTGTAAATTAGTCTTGGACAGACTAATCTAAAATCTAAAATCTAAAATCTAAAATTGGTTCATTCCTCGATCGGCTTAGGCTTCTTAACCGGCTTAGGAAGAGGTTCCTTGGGGACAGGCGGTGGTGCTGCTGCGGACTTGATGGTAGGACGCCCTACAGGAGCACCGTCACCCTTCGGCTTAGGAGTAAACGGACGCTTCCCTCCTCCTTTGAAGCCACCGGGCGGCTTGCTGCCGGGGGGGAATTTCCGCTTTTTAATCGGCAGGGCACCAATATTATTAGCCTGCTCAATCATCAGACTCTCAGCTTTCAATTTGACGTGGAAATCCCAAAAAAACCCGATCGCTTTTGTTGCTAAATCTCCCTTGAGTTTCAACTTAAAAAACTTCATCTTGTCGTCATTCTTGCGGGGAGCTTGCTTGATTTTGACGATGACATACTTTTCTTCGTCTTGGGATTGATAAATCACCTCACCTCTAATCGAAAAATAGCCATCTTCAACATCAGGTTCCGAGGAAGGCAAAGATGCGGTCGATGCTTCGCCGCTAGCCTCAATCTCCGCTGCTTCCTGATTTTCTTCCTCATCAGAGGACGGTTCGGGAGATTTCTTGAGCGTTTCCGGCTCCCAAACCCCCATAATCTGGGCGTGCAATTTGCCGTCTTCTTGCCTGGTGCGGGGATAGACCACCCACAGGTGTTCTTGTTCCAGCTCCAGGTGATTTTTGACTAAACTCATGACTCTACCCAGCAAAACTGCGTCGATGGCAGTTCCGTCGGCAGCTATCAGCATACCCCGGGTGAATTGCTCTTCTGATGGCGTGTAGCGGCCCCGCACCAAACCAACAGCTCGGTACTGTCTGGGTTCGCTGGGGGGGGGAATGGGATGTTGGCGCATGACGGAGGGTATGTCCTCAGCGGCCTGACTTTCGTTAGTGGCAGGCTCGGCGTTTGCCGGCGGTGCGACTGCTGGGGCTGGAGTATCGCTGACAGGTGTCGAAGACGCTGCAGACGCCGGGGGGGCAGGAGCATTGCTGGGCTGGTCTTGTGGCTTTGTTTTGTCCTTGTCGGGGGCAGAACTGTAGCGTGGTCGTTGCAGCCTATCCTTGGACGCTGGGGCGTCTGTTGGCGTTGCCGGTTGATTTTGGTCAACAGGCGCAGCCAACGCCGAAGGCACCGAACTTTCGTCTGGTGTCTCAGGAATGGAATCTGTATCTTTAGGCGGATTGACGGCCAGTTCGCTCGGCTGAGCCTTGCGAGTTGAAGTAGATTTGGACGATTTGGAAGACCGGTTGGGAGAGGGGTTCATAAAAACTCCTTGCAGCGGAGACACATCCCTTAAGGGAAATTAGGAATAAACTGAAGAAACTGCTTTAAAAACTACTAGCACCTGACAGGCGGGCTTGCGCCCGGAGGTCTGGTTGTGACCCGTCAACGCCAACTTTCAACGCTACGTGTGCCGATCGGTTCGCTGGCTGCTAAAATCCTTGCGAGCAAGGACTTTGGGAGTTGCTGACCGATCGATCCTGCGATCGCGCTGAGTTTGGAGTTGCTGGCTAATAGCATTTAGGATATTCAGCTTGCCTATTTTACTTAATCCAATTACCTAACGGCCTGATCCGCCATATTTTTGGTAATTTTTAGCTTGACCAGACTAAATTGGACAGACACCGCAGTCCTTGGGGCTGCGGGTCCCAGTGTCCAAAATTGTTTAGCTAGCATGGAGTTGTGGGTCTGTTACCATATTAGCTGCAAGTAAAAGGCTGCTTTGTCCGTTGGGACTTTGAAGTTAAAAACATTTACGGTTGCACCGATCGAGCTAAATGGCAGATGCCCCCCGGCAATGCCTTAATTCTTAGAAAATAGTAGATTTTAAGCTGGGATAGTTGAATTATGGAAAAAGCAAACAAGCGTCGTGGGTTGATTACTGTGGTGGTGGTGCTGTCGCTCATCGCTTTTTTGGGATTTTCCCTTGTGCCAATTTTAAACAGTATTCTCCAGGCCAGCCAAGCGCAAAGTCAGTCAACTCCAACGCCTACTCAGACGGCGCAGTCTGGGGAGAAGCAATCAGAGTTGCTGCAAGCTCAGGCGAGGGGATACGAATTGGTTTTGCAGCGGGAACCTGACAACGTAACGGCTTTGCGGGGATTGTTGCAGGTGCGACTGGAGTTGATTGGACAAGGAGTGGGCGACATTAAGGATGCGATCGCTCCTTTGGAAAAGTTGGCTTCGCTGAATCCTGAGACTACTGAATACGGGATTTTGCTGGCTCAGGCTAAGGAACGCACGGGCGATCGCGAAGGGGCTGCTCAGGCTTACAGGTCAATTTTAGCGTCTAGGCCTGGGGAAATTAAGGCTTTGCAGGGGTTGGTGAATTTGCTGCTGGTGCAGCAGCGGCCCGAAGCTGCGATCGGACTGCTGCAAGATACGCTCAAGGCAGCTCCGGCTGCAAATCTGGCGAAACCGGAAAGTGTGGATGTAACTTCAGTGCAGTTGATTTTGGGACAGGTTTATGCTGTGCAGAAGCGCTACGAGGAGGCGATCGCAATTTACGACGAATCTGCTAAGGCTAATCCCAAAGATTTTCGCCCGACTTTAGGAAAGGCGATCGTGTTTCAGGAACAGGGCAAAACAGATGAGGCAAAAACGCTGTTCGATCGAGCTACTGAGTTAGCTCCTCCTAACTATAAAGACCAAATTAATCAGTTAGCTAGTGGCACTCCTTCGCGTTCTCCTGGGGCTACGACGACTCCCGAACCGGCTGCTTCTCCTAGTCCAGAAGGTGCGCTACCTAAACCTTAAGGAAAGTTTTAAGTAAAAGAGTTTTGAGTGGTCAGTGAAAGAGTTTGAAGTTAAAAACTTAATCGTTTAAAATCAAAACTATTCGCTTTCTTCTTCATTACGCAGGACTTACGAAAAGAAACCCGGTTTCTACGAGAAATCTTGGTTGAACGACGACAGATACAGGTCGAAACCGGGTTTATAAGTCCTCACGCCCAGTGTCCTTTTACCGATTACCAATTACTAATTACCAATTAGGTAAGACCTCGGAGGGAATTATGACCCAAAGCGTTGACCGCGTTGTTCTACCTCCTGCTTTTCCAGACCACACTCAATTACCAGACTCCGACGGTATTTTTGTTAAAAATTTTCAGGAGCATCCGCAAAGTTTAATTTTAACAGATTCGATCTGGCCAATTATGCAGGCACGGCATCCTGACGGACAATATGCGATCGGTCAAGACTGCGGCATTTACTGGCGAGAAACCGAGCCGCCGGAAAAAGGTGCAGAAGCTCCTGATTGGTTTTATGTTCCCAATGTACCTCCTAATTTAGACGGTCATTCGATTTTAGATTTTAGATTTTAGATTTTGGATTGACCCCACGGATAAATTCGGGGGCTTGAGGATTTTAGATTTTAGATTTTGGATTGATTCCACGGATAAATCCGGGGGCTTGTACCATCAAGAAATTCTTGGTCAAATTCGCCGTTCCTACGTGCTGTGGCGAGAACACATAGCACCATTAATTGCTTTGGAATTTGCTAGCGGGAACGGGGATGAAGAGCGCGATTCCCTTCGGGATAGCTTCGCTTCACGTACTCCTTTATCTCGCACCGATGAAGGGCTAGTCACTAAACCTGGAAAGTTTTGGGTTTACGAGCGGGTGATGCGAATTCCCTATTACGGCATCTATGAAATTAACAGCGGTCGATTAGAAGTTTATCGGTTGATGGAGGGGTATTATCAACTGTTAGAACTCAATCAACGCGGTCATTTTCCCATTGCACCTTTAGGCGTAGAATTGGGACTTTGGCAAGGCAGTTATCAAAATCAAACCCTGCTTTGGCTGCGGTGGTGGGATGAGGAAGGTAATTTACTGTTGATTGGCGATGAAAGAGCACAATTAGAGAGATTGCGAGGGGAGCAACAGCGGGAAAGAGCCGAGAGTGCAGAACAGGCACGACAAGCTGAATTTCAGGCAAGAAGGGATGCAATTCCCCGCTTGTTGGGAATGGGATTGAGTGCCGAACAAGTGGCGCAGGCGTTAAGTTTATCCGTGGAGGAAGTAACGGAGAATACTGGAGAGTGAGATAGTGAGAGAGAATTGGCGAAAAGGGCGATCGGTCTTAATAGACTTCATCATGAGAACCCATTTTGAGCAATAAAATAGCTTCCTCCTCATCTTCTGGATCGGTCACAAACTCAAATAAAATCCGATAATCATAATCTATTGAACACGACCAGATACCCGATAAATCTCCTGTCAGTTTGTGAGTTCGCAAGCTGGGGTTAAAGCAGTCTTCAGACAAAAGTTCAAGCGTAGCTTCAATTAAAAGGCGAAGCTGAGGATTTTTACGAACTAACTTTTTGAAAGTACGAATAGATTTGGGAGTCCAACCAATTTTCATCAATCATCCAACTCCGCCATAAAATCGGCTACCGACCCAAATTTAACATTGCCCTCAGCATACTCTTGACGAACTTCTGCCACTTCCTTGAGTAATTCATTTCGTCGCTGTTGTCGCAGACGATTCTGAAGAATATCTAGAAGCATGGCTTGATCTTCTAATGATAAAACTTCTACAGCTTCAAGAGCTTGCTGGAATTGAGATGTCTGTGTCGTTTTACTCATATTTTTTTTCTACTTATAATCACGATATTTTGTATTTGTTTTAGCAAGACTTATCCTAAGCTAGCATTTTTTAGTTGTGATGTGGAGAAATCCTGAGACGACTTTCAAAAGGAACACATTAGGTGTGAACGGCCCGCCCTACAAATTAATACCACATTTGCATCTTCTACAATCGCTTCTCACCCGTGCATCCTAAAGCAATCTACAAGGCGAGCTTACTCAGTAGTCACATAGAGCTTTACGAACCTCGATTTCTTCAGCAGCGATTTCGATGGCTTCGGGAACCCTTTGTTTATCGATAATGCCTGCATCAATGAGTGCATCAACGATCAAAGCCGCTAGCTGCTCGCTTGTTAAAGTTGATTTGGCTTCTTCGTTCTTAAATTCCTTTTCGGGAAGTTCGCGCATTGTTTTCTTTATCCTCTTTTTTTGCTGTTTAAAATTAGTAAGGTGGGCATCGCCCACCCGTACAAATTAATACTTCCTCTCCTGCGGCTCAAACATCGTAATCGCCACCGGCATATAAGCTAAATCAATCCCCGCAGGGGAATAATACGCCAGCGTATGCTTCAAAAACTTCTCATCATCCCGCTGCAAAAAATCTTCCCGCGAATGAGCTCCCCGACTTTCCTGCCGATTCAAAGCAGAAGTTAAAATCATTTTTCCGACAATTATCAAACTCCGCAACTCCAAAGCTTCCACAATTTCCGTATTCCATAACTTGCCTTTATCGTCTAAGTAAACCTCCTCATATTGTCGCTCTAAATCCTCCAATTTCTTTAAACCTTCCTGCATCAATTCGGCGCTACGAAATACACCACAATACTCAGTCATAGTATCTTGATACTGCTGCCGCACTTGATTGATTCGGTATTTTCCGGGACGCTCTACAAGTGCCTGAATTTGCTCTTTTGCTTCCGTAATATAACGCTGTTCGTCTACAGCAGGCAACTTGCGATTTTGTACAAATTGTGCTATGGTTGCGCCAGTAACTTTGCCATAAACGACGCATTCTAAAAGCGAGTTGCTGCCCAAACGGTTGGCGCCGTGAACCGAGACGCAAGCTGCTTCGCCGGCGGCAAAGAAACCGTCTACTAAACTGTCAGGACTGCTGCGAACTTGCCCGCTAACATTAGTAGGAATTCCCCCCATTGAATAGTGAACCGTAGGGCGCACGGGCATCGGCTGATTTACGGCATCAATTCCTAACAAACGGTGGGCTTCTTCCCAAGCAAAAGGAATTTTGCTCATAATTTTTTCGCGTCCCATGTGCCGCAAATCGAGGTAGATAAAGGGGCCGCCGGCACTACCATCAACATTAATTCCTCGACCGGCGCGAATTTCTATGGAAATTGACCGCGAGGTGATATCTCTGGGCGCTAATTCCATCCGCGACGGGGCATAATTGGCCATAAATCGATCGCCCTCTGAATTAATCAAATAAGCACCTTCGCCCCGCACAGCCTCGGAAATCAACACTCCCACCGGATACAAACCAGTCGGGTGAAACTGCACGAATTCCATATCTTCCAGCGGCAATCCCGCCATAGCAGTCATCGCCAAACCGTCTCCGGTGGAGGCGTAATCGTTCGACGTGGTATTGTAAACTCGGCCGTAACCCCCCGTAGCAAACATCACCGCCTTAGCGCGCACGACCTCAATTTGACCGTCTAGCAGGCTGTACATAACTACGCCCTTGGCTTGGCCTTCTTCCAAAATCAGGCGCGTAACATACCACTCCTGATAGATGTGAACTCCGTTACGGCGCAGATTGTTGACTAATTCGTGGAGGATGGCGTGACCGGTTTTGTCGGCGGCGTAGCAGGTGCGGCGGTGGGAATGTCCGCCGAAAGCGCGCTGGGCAATTCGGCCGTCTGGGAGGCGGGAGAAGAGGACTCCCATGTGTTCTAAATCTATGACTACACCGGGGGCTTCGCGGGTGAGGATTTCTACCGCGTCTTGGTCGGCTAAATAGTCTGAACCTTTTACTGTGTCGAAGGCGTGGGCTTTCCAACTGTCTTCGGGATCGACATTTTGTAGGCTGGAGGCCATGCCGCCTTGGGCTGCGACGGAGTGCGATCGAATCGGGTGAGTTTTAGCGACGACAGCTACCTTTAAACTGGGGTCAGTCCGGGCAATTTCTACTGCGGCGCGGCAACCTGCTAAACCGCCGCCTACAATGATTACGTCGTGTTCTAGCATCTTTTTGAATTATTTTGAGTGTTCTGCTCAACTTATGGTGACGCAAAAAAAAACTTCCCACCAAAAGAGCAGGAAGTTTTTTAACTTTTGATTTGAATGGGAAATCAAAAGTTAAAATTTCACATTGGACTAGCCGGCGCTTTCGACAGGCTGCTGATTGGACTGATTTCCCGTTGCAGAAGGTTGAGTTTCCGTACCGGGTTCTACAGCAAGCACTTCAATGTTATTTAGCAGAGTTGTAACGAAAGCAAACAGCAAGAAGGGCAGAGACAGCACTAAAATCAAGCCGACGGTAGCCAAGGCGAAGATTTGGCGGGCGCTACTCCACAAGGCGAGTGCCGACGCTAGACTTAGGAAGATGACTATCAGCCAAACAATGATTTGACCGTAAATGTCGCCAAAGGTGAGCGTACATTTAAGGCGATAGTTTTGGATGTTATTCATTTGATGCCTCGCGAGATTGCTATTACGACTTGTCCAAAAATACTTTGACAGTGTGTCAATGGCCACTGTAAATTTCTAAGTTTAGCTGCCGCAACCTGGTTTTAGGGCTGTTTTAAACATTTTTATAGAAGTTTGCAACAACACTTTATGAATTTTTGTTTCTGACTGGGAAATTTGGCCGAAACAAGACTTACGCACTCCGACAAAGAAACCGGGTTTTTTACTGTTTTGGCGGGCTGTAACGCGTCTTTTCGCAAAAAACCCGGTTTCTGGCAACCCCTGCGTCCAGGACTAAGCTGTTCTGAATCTAAATCGTATTTTTTGTGCGGGCTATAAGCCCAACCCCTACTCCCCACAAGAACTTTATCAAATTTTAGTTCACAGTTTAAATGTCCAACAGCTTACGAAACAAAGGCACAAGGGGAAAGTCTACTTTTTGAGGGAGCCCCGACTTGGTAAAGAAATGTTAAGCTGCGTGGAAATGGAATCAACCTTTATAGCGTCGCACCTGTCTTTTCGCCCATGTCTTCAGAGAGCAAATTGCTGATTTCGCGCTGTTTCCTGGCTGGTTTGGGAACGCAGATGTTTATGTACCGCGAAGACCGGATTCCCCAAGAGAGTCCGGTTCTGGTGGTGAGCAATCACCGCAGTTTCTTAGATCCTGTGCTGCTGACGGCGGCTTTGGGTCGATCGATCCGCTTTGCTTGTCATCATTACATGGGTCAAGTTCCGGTGATGAGGGAAGTGGTCACGACTTTCGGCGCTTTCCCCTTGGAAGCACCGGAACACCGACAGCAGCATTTTTTCTCTCAAGCAACAGCGCTACTGCAAGGCGGGGAGATGGTGGGGGTGTTTCCAGAGGGTGCAGAACCGATGGTGAAGCTGACTGGCCCGAATACTGTGGGGAAGTTTCAGCGGGGATTTGCTCATTTGGCTTTGCGGGCGCCGGTGCGGGATTTGGCAGTTTTGCCGGTGGCGATTAGTTCCTTTGAGGAACAGTCAATACGATCGGGTGTACCGCTGAAGTTGTTGAGTTTGTTCGATCCTTCGGAACCGCTGTTCGATCGATCAGGGTGGCATCCTGTGATAATTTATCAGCGAGTTAATGTTTTAATCGGCCGGCCTTATTGGATTACTGTCGAGAGACAGCAGCAATATCAAGGCAAAAAAGCCAAAGCAGTTGTTGCTGAACTCACCAACCACTGTCAGGGGGAAATTGCCGAATTACTCCAACGAGGTTGTTTGTAAGTTTGTTGACTGTTGACTGTTGACTGTTAACTATTGGCTGGTGTCAGCTTTCCAATCTAAAATCTAAAATCTAAAATCTAAAATCGATTGACTTGAATCATGGCAAATGCTAACAACAAGGTTCGTTTCCTAACCCCCAAACCCCCGAAACCCGATCGCCCTTTATTTGTATTTCTGCCCGGTATGGACGGGGGCGGTTTGCTGCTGCGCTCCCAAATTCCTAAATTAGCCAATCATTTCGACATTCGTTGCTTAACTATACCGGCTGACGACATGGCTAGTTGGGAGGTACTTGTTAGCGAAACAATTGCCTTAATTGAAGCAGAAAAGCAAGCCGGAAAGCCGAAGCGGCCGGTTTATCTGTGCGGCGAGTCATTTGGGGGCTGTTTAGCGATGAAAGTTGTGTTAGAAGCTCCTCAATTGTGCGATCGATTAATTTTAGTCAATCCAGCTTCTTCGTTTCGACAGCAGCCTTGGGTGCAGTGGGGCTCGTATCTGACTCAGTGGCTGCCGGCCAACCTTTATCCGCTGTCGGTAATCGGTTTATTGCCGATATTAGCATCATTAGGAAAGATTGGGCGCGACGATCGCCGCGCTTTGCTAGAAGCGATGCAAGCAGTACCGCAAAACACGTCTGTGTGGAGATTGGCGTTAGTGCGATCGTTTAATGTTGACGAAAATCAGTTGCGCGGTATCAAACAGCCGACGTTAGTAATTGCTAGCGGTGCCGATCGGCTGCTGCCTTCTTTAGCAGAAGCGAAGCTTTTAGTCAAGGTAATTCCCAAAGCTGAAATGGTGCTGCTGGCTAACAGCGGTCATGCTTGTTTGTTAGAAACAGATGTTAACCTTTATGGGATTATGCAAGCTCGCAATTTTTTGACAAAATCCGAAGAAAATCTGTCATTAGTCAATAGTCATTAGTCATGGGGCATGGGGCATGGGGCATTGGGCATCTCCGAAAAACAATCTTATCGGCATCAGCAATTAGCAATTAAGTAGATGAGTGGGAAAATACATAAGTATGTCATAGCTGCATGAAACGAAGTGAAACGAAGCAATCGCAATGGTTCTGGCAGATTTACATTCCGTTACCTAGCGAGGTTTCTTTGCGCCTACCTACTTAATACCTCTTGGATGTCGATGGTCAGGAACTGCAATAATAGCTTCAATTAAGTTCAGAGACTGTTGGCGAATTAAAAAAGGGTAATACCCCTCATAGGTAAAATGTAGATAGTGTAGGTTGGGTAGAGCGCGAGCGAAACCCAACTCTTTTAAAATAATGTGTTGGGTTTCGCTGACGCTCTACCCAACCTACTACATCTATGTGAGAAACACCGCGAGTGCTGGTTTTAGAGGTGAGGGGTGAAACCCTATGTGAATTCGCCAACAGTCTCTTAAGTTCATTAGCGATACACCGAGTTAGGATAGTATTTGCGATCGGGTCTGACCCGATCGCAAATACTATGATACATTGCTTTTTCAAGCCTATGCCTTTAGATGTGCGCTTCCTGACGTAATTCTTTATCCCTGCGTCGCACGTACACGAACAGATCGACTAAACCCAGGTATATCATCCCTTCCTATATTGCTTACTCTTGCCGGAATTATATACACGCTTCTGGATATACATTGTTCCGTGGGGGTAGCCTTTAATCTTTCCATTTTTATGTCACTTGAGTTGGAACTTGCCATATAAATCAATATTAGGGAACCCGGTAAGTTATCAGTTGTCTGGAAGCAAATCGTCATATTGCTCCTATTTTGTGGCTTAAAATCGACATCCTCTTGAAGACCGAGAGTCTTCTCTCCTAATAAAATTTTTTGTGCTAAGGCTGTACTGGCGAAACTAAAAGAGATGCCAACAGCAGCCATTAAAACTGCTGGTAGTTTTTTGACAATGCTCATACGACAATACCTCGTTTGTTGAAATTTAGGTTGATTAGTGGTTTTTTCTTCCCACATCTTTTAGACGTTTTCCCACCGCAATTTGGGAATTTTTCGAGTTACAGGCAAATTTTCTCTCCCAAAACCCACACTCAACCCCTCTAACCCTTTCCCAGATTGCTTTTGGGCTGCTGCAAAATTTTCTCGACTTCCCCACGCGCCGCCCAACCTATCAGCTACGCCCTTGGGTTTACCTGGGGGATGCTACGCTTTTGCGATCTCACTCAATCCCATCATCTTCTGTGATCGCCCTCCAGCTTACGGCATCGTAGACATTGCACTGACAATTGAGAAGGTGCGTTACGAAGAGAGCGATCGCACCCTATAAGAGAAGTGCGATCAAACTGTCCTTACCCGCCGCAGGTATCGATCTTTTCAGTTCTTAACCTTTTCGTGTATAAAAAGTTATCGCAAAGAATAGGTCATTGTAATCATAATTTGGATCATTTGGATCTGTAGCAGAATCTTCGCATGCGTACTGGAATGTTGATACTAAAGTGGTTGCTTCATCATCATCAAGGTTTGCGCTATCTGTTATGTACGAAATACAGTTACCAAAGGTTAAGGTATATTTTTGCACCTTCCCATTGGATTTAGGAGGAGTAATAAAAGAACCAGTCACAGACTTAGATAAATCTATACTCTGGATTTCAGTATCTATATATACATGACCATCCTCGTCTTCCAGCTTGATTGTATGCGACTTCTCACTTTGAGCAGTAGCGTACCAGCTAACAGCTTCGCTAGGCTTGATTCTTAATACATCGGTATTGCATTGTATAATCCGAGACATAATTAGTTCTTGCTCCGTAGGTTTACTGCGTATGTTGACAACTGGAAATTTGAAACCCTTGCTGCGCATCGATGGCAGAATTTAAAGGTAATTTTCCTGTTCATCCTCATTTATTAGACGTTTCCCCACCCCAATTTGGGATTTTTTCGAGTTACAGGCAATTTTTCTCCCAAAAAATACACTCTCAACCCCTAGAACCCTTCCCCTTCTTACCCTTCAAGCGCAGCAAACTCTTCTCAACCTCCCCACGCGCTGGATACAACAACTGCTGACTCAAAGCACTTTCATAAGCCTGTATCGCCCCCAACGGATCTTTCAACCCCACCAAGGCTCTCCCTAACCAGTAGTCAGCCATAGCCGGGTTAAACGCTCTCAATTCCTGACATCCCTCACCGGCAACTTTCCACCAGCGCTGACTAGCCCCAACATCCCCCAGCACCTGGTAACTCTCCGCCAGCCACAGCGCCGTCGGTACGAATTGCAGAGAAATTCCCGCTGGTAACAACTTCCATCCTTTCTCCAACGCCTCCACCGCTTCTTGATGTTTAAGAGCCAAAGCCAACACCCGCCCATGACGAAACCAAGCATCAACTAACTGCGGCTGAAGTTTTGTGCCCTGCTCAGAAACACTACATCCTCGTTCAATCTCTTTGAAGTGTTCCACCAACACCCGCCCCGCAGTCGCCCAAACACTCCAACGTTCAGGAAATCGTTTCAGCATCTGTTCTACCACAAAACGCAATTCTTCCCAGCGTTTGGCAGCCGGTAAAATTTCACACAAGACCTGATAAATTGCACAATTATCGGGATACAGTTGATAAGCATTCGCCATCATCTGTGCTGCTTTTTGATAGTCTCCCGTGTCGTATAAGCACCTGCCATAGTAATACCAACCATAAGGATGATTGGGGTGTTGGGCGGTAAACTCTGCTAACACCTCCACACCTTGCCGCCAATCGCCTCGGAAGATGTGATAATAGCCCAGAGAATTGTGAGCCTCAGCCCCATGAGGAGTTTGTAGCAGTAAAGAGGTAATCATCTTTTTCGTCAGTTTCCCCTCTTCACCAGAAACTAATCTCATCTGAAGACGTTGCTCAATTTGTCGTTGCAGTACCCTAAAATCATTCGGAAATAGAGCTATAAGCTCGCTCAACAGCTCTGTTGCGGCGCTCATATCCCCCACCGCCAGATTCGCATCTTGGCTGTAAATCAACGCCACAACATCATCTGGGTTGATTGCCAAAATTGGCTCCACAGCACTGATCACGCCAAGATGATTTTCTATCTGCTGATACACCTGTATCAAAGCGAGCCGGTGAACGACTTTTTCAGGTTCTAAATGAGTTGCTAAATTAAAGGCAATAATTGCTTTGTCACTCTCACCCCGACAAACTGCAATCAATCCCTTGATATGATGCTGAGTCGCTTCGTTTTCGTAACACGACAAGGCTTTTTCATAGACTTCTATTGCCTCTTTTTCTCGTTTCATTAGCTGCAATAGTTTCCCTAGTTGCAGCCGCACACCCATTAATTGCGCTTGTCGCTCAATCACTTGATGATATTCGACAACCGCTTGTTGCCAGTCTCCCATCTGGTAAAGCAAATTAGCTAGTTCTAACCTTTTTTTCCATCCTTGGGGATATTTCTGAACATACTTACTTAAAGTGTTCAATTTCTGCTCTTGTCTAATTGGCTTTTCTTCTAAGAAAAAGTGAACATTCATCTCTAGCCCAGAAGATTGGCAGAACTGCACCAATGATGTGGCAAAGTATCCAGACATAATTTAGACTGGCTATAGATAAGGGGAAATAAAATAATTTACGTTAATCCGATTATGTCTTAGTTACTCAAACTAAACAAGCTATAAAAGATTAATTGTTAGCAAGGAAAATCAATGCGATCGCGTCAATCAATGGCTCTCTCGTAAACAAAAAGCGATATCTACAACGGGCGTTGCCTACGCACTCCGAAAAAAAGCGATCGCGCCCTTCGTCGAGTGGGCAAGATCGCTTTTTCTTCAATTTTTTGAACACTGAAATGGAGCAGCACTAAGTTGGTAATGTCCCCAAAGTCAAAGAGATTTCACTCTCACGCATTATGGATTATTTTACCTTTACATTTTTCTGGCTTCATCAAATATCTTGTCTAGCTCCTCGGAGTCCTTACGGTTGGCAGATTCCCCTGTATCGTCTGCCCAAATTGTTAGCATTCTAAAACATAGCTTAACTGATAACACTTTTTGAGTGTTGCAGTAATCAAATAATCTTGTCTTCCTGTCTGCTGGATTCTTCCATATCTCGTCAAATGATTTGAACGTGGCATATCCCCCAGGTACTTTACTCAGCATATCCCTGAACTGACCAGCAATTAAATAAGTATCTGGTGTTAAATTTAACTGCCTAGACGGAATACTTTCCACAGGAAGCTTTACCGTGTCTGACTGAAACTTTTCAGAGGTAATCGAGTTGGTAGCAGCAAAGCCGCTGACTGATGTAGATGACCACAGGAGACTTGCCACGAGTGCGATCTGGATTTTGCGGGATGTACTCATTTTTTGTTAAGAAAGATGTAACTAATGCCTAGACTCTAAGCGGTTTGATCTGACCGCTTATTTATTAGTTAGACGTTTTCCCACCCCAATTTGGGAATTTTTCGAGTTACAGGCAAATTTTCTCTCCAAAAATCTCCCCTCAACCCCTAGAACCCTTGCTCATCTTACCTTTTGGCTGCTGCAACATCTTCTCAACTTCCCCACATGCGGGATAAACAACGGCTGACTCAACGCACTTTCATCTCCAGACTGGAAGGGTAGTAGAGATGTAGGAATGATGGGTTGACACTCCCCGGCCTTGAAGGCGCGGGGATTCTTGGATCATCCAGTCGATTTGCTTGTTGATGTCACCACCAGCGAGTAGAGATCGGTCTGTCCCCCAGCGTGAATTCCGGCGTGCCCCGCCGTATTTAAATTAAATTTTGCCTGCTTTAACCCTTTCGCCAAAATGTTCAACGCAGCATTGTGGTCGCGATCCAATATCGTACCGCAACCACAAATATGGGTTCGAGTTGACAGGGTTTTCTTGACTAGATTGCCGCAATTTGAACAGTTCTGAGAGGTGTACTGTGGTGGAACAGCAATGACTGTTTTGCTGTACACTTTCCCGAAATATTCCAAATAATGATCAAGTTAGTGACCAGGCTGCATCGCTGATTGATTTAGCGAGCTTGTGGTTTTTAACCATATTCCGAACCTGAAGGTCTTCGTAGGCTACAAAATCGTTAGATTTTACCGCGCACAACGCCGTCTTTATGGCGAAGTCTTTACGCTGCCTGCTGACTTTCCGGTGTTTTCTTCCTAACTTGTTGATCGCCTTTTTCCGGTTCTTGGAACCTTTCTTTTTCCGAGAAACTCGCTTCTGCAATCTCTTCAAAGCTTTTTCACTCTTTCGGAGGTAGCGAGGATTAGGAACTGTTTCGCCGTCGCTATCAGTATAAAAGTGGTTCAATCCCACGTCTATTCCAATAACCTTACCAGTCGGAACAAGTTCCTCTTTCCGCTCCACGTTGATACAGAATTGGGCGTGGTAGCCATCGGCACGGCGCACAATCCTAATTCGTTTAATCTCATCAGGCGCATAAAAATGCAAATCCCGACTACCGATTAACTTGAATCTCCCAGCAGCAAATCCATCTTTAAATGTTAGGCATCTTTTGTCACTAGAAAGCGACCAACCGGACTGCTTGTACTCAACAGAGCGAGTATGTTTCTTGAACTGCGGGTATCCTTTTTTTCCTGGCTTCTTAGCTTTGCAGTTAGCAAAGAAACGCTGGATAGCAAAAATGGCACGTTCGGCGGAAGCCTGACGTGCCGTCGAATTAAGCTTGCCTGCCCATTCAAACTCTTTTGCCATAACGGCGCATTGTTTGTACAGGTCTACTAGCTTAATCCCTTGATTATCTATCCAATGTCTAAGAGTTTTGTTTCGCACAAATTGAGCCGTCCGAATCATGTTGTCGATGATTCGATACTGCTCCGCTTTGCCCTTCAACTTAAACTCTAATACTATCATTTCAATAGTCTACCACTATTACAGAAACTTTGATTTGCAAGTCTGTATCTTTAACGAATCTTCACAGTCTCTGTAATTAAAGCCGTCCTATAAGGACGGGGCTTTAGACCCAATTTCTTGGTAAAGTTTCCAGACATAGTACGGTGACTTGATAGCTAATTTCTTCATCCTGGCTTTTTGGGGGAATTAGTGATTCCCAATTGCATTGGGGTTGAGACTTTTCTGGCAAAGGAATTACCAACTTTAAGGCGGGCGAGGAAGAATTTAGAGGAGTATCATCTTCACCGGCCAGATATTTGGTTAAATGCCTTCGCAGAATACGTCCGGCTTTGGTCACGCATTTGCGGACGTTTTCTTCAGAGCATAGAAAGAGCTTGGCAATATCTTGATAAGATTTATTTTGGTAGTGGTATAAGACAAAAGTATCGCGGAGTCTGGGAGGCAAGGAGTCAATTTTGTGGTAGATATATGCCGGCAATTCCAGGTCTATAAGATTAGGTTCAGTAAATCCTAAGTTAGAATAAAGTGCGGGATAATCTTCAAGTTTAATCTCGTCTATGTTTTCAATTATTAATGTTTCTCGTTTTCGTTTTCGATGGAAATCTATGCAGAAGTTATAGAGAAGTTGAGTTAACCAAGCTTTAGGACATTTAATTTGAATTCCATAGTTTTGCCATTCATTCCAGGCTTTAAGCATTGCCTGACTCAATACTTCTTCGGCATCGAGTGGGTTTGAGTTCATCCACTTGAGACAGCAATGGGAAAGATAATCTTGATGCGCCTGCCATTCTTCCCAAAAAATTGTATTTTTATCTTCAGTTTCATCCCACAGGATTGATGCAGCCACTGATTGAGAAGATGACCTGATTTTTTGAGGTCTATGGCTATTGCTTTCCATTTACATTTACAGGAGATTCCACATTTATGAAGTACACCCGCCTATCTTGACATCTCCCCATGCCTAAAGGCGAGGGGATTCATAAGACCACAATTTAAGTCTTACAGGTGCTGAAAAGTCACCTCTACCAACTCCACTTAGATCGAGTCCAAGTATTGTTGCTACTTTACGACCAATATTTGCACAACCATTGCAATCTGCATTAATTAGCCACCCCTTCGCTGTCCGATATAATCCACGTTTAATTCTTGTTCCCGAAGCTTTCCACCACTCGGATTTTTCGCCGATTTTAGGCAGTTCGTCAGCATCGAGAAAAGAAGTTTTTGAAGTAGAGGATTCTTCGGTTTCGACGAATTTAATTCCGTACTGTTCGCCGAGTTGAGCAATTCTATCTTTTAACCTACGCGTGGGAATCTGAACAAATTTTTGATTGGTATTTGTACCCAGATTTAGCGAATCTTTCTGATGCTTGTTCCATCCAAATATGACTGTACCAATCTTGGATGATATACAATGATCGATAACCTTACGAGCAGCTTTATTAACTGCATCCCGCATTGTTCTATTTCTGCTTTCGGTCAGCCGTTCCAGTCTTTTCGACCAGAATCCATTGTCTTTTCCAGACATCAAGCTTGCCACTCGTTTGTTATAGCCTTGGTTGATGGACTTGAGATGCTTTCCGTCTACGATGAATGAAGTTCCAATATTGCTGACACAAGTTATCCAGTTGTCCATCCCGTGGTCGATCATCAATACATAATCAACGTTGACATCGGATTGAACAGCTTCTTTTTGGTAAACCAATTCTAGATAAAAACATCCGTTTCTGGGTAAAATCCTGTACTCTCGAATCGAAGAATGCTCCTTATTAGATGGCATCGTCAGATAGAACGCATCTATGCCAAACCAAGCTTTAACTTGCTTCCCTAAAGGAAATCGCAACATTCCATCTTTTAATTTGACTGATCTACCTGTAAAAGTTACAAGGGCTAATCCACCTTGTCTGTATCCAGGAAGTCTTGGATGTTGCGTCACTGTCCCTTCTTTGATTCCAGCAAGCCCGCCCAAATAGGATTGGAAAGATTCAGCAACGCTAGTCAGTATCTGCTGTGCGGTATCTGAATAAAAAGCTTTATAATGAATGTTTCGATTGTCCGTTCCTAAAACTTTATGCAGCTTGGCTCTACTCGGTATCCTGCCAGTTTTGAAGAATAGTTGTCTGGCATAATAAGTTCCACAATTAATTAACTTTGAGGCTTCACTACACAAGAATTCTAAGACTGCTTTCAATTCTTTGTCTGGACTAATTAGATTTTGCTGGCATCCATACATTCTGTTTTCCTCCTTGCTCTATATTAGCATAGTATTCTTGATTAAAGGTAAGGATTCAGGTCTAAAAACTTGCGGCTCCAACGCTTGTCTGGCAAGGGTTTTAGGGCAAACTAAGGGTTTTTGTCTTTCGTGGTTAATTGTCAATAAACGAGGATAAGTGACAGTTTTTCGTGGTTTATTGAGAATAGAGATTGATTTAGTATCAAGCTCCATATCTAAAGTCTTTGCCCAGCAAGGAGTTCAGTGACCTGAATCCTTACCCACTGCCTGACAACTAACGACTGAATCCCATCCCCCTTAATTGGGGGATTTTCGTGTCTACAAGTTTTGTCTACAATATGTTGACAGTGTAGACAGATATCAGTTAGTGTAGACAAATACTGTATACAGGTGTCTACAATGAGTCAAAGTCAAGTCGTATCATTCAGGGCTTCTGGTCATTTTCTGAACTGGATAGAAGCTCAGAAGCTAGACAGTGAGTCGCTTAGTCAAGCTGCACAACGCATTCTCAAGGAAGTCTCAGGCACGTCTACAGCGCTGTCTAATTTGTCTACACCTATAGTGTCTACAGTGTCTACAGACTTGTCTACACAAAGTAATGATAGCGTCGTGTCTACAGAAATTGTAGACACTGTAGACAAGGCTGTAGCCGATCGCCTTGACCCGGTGATGGAGCGGATGGCCGCCATTGAGGAACGGCTGGGAAAATTGAGTGCCTGAGTGATGGCAAAGATGAATCACTCAGGCAGGAATTGAAAGCGGCCAACAAGCAGCTTGCAGAATGGGATAAGGAACTGAACCAGTTGCATGAGCGCAATGGTGACTTAGGACTGAAGGTGCAAATGCTGGAGCAAGAACTCAAGGAAGTGCAGCGCGATCGGGAAGAAAGTAAAAACTCGGCTCCGACCGTCGCAGAATTTCCAGAGCCGGCCGACTTGCTCAATCAGTTAAAAGCGCAGCGTAAAAAGTCGAGGGCGGACTTGGCAGATATGGAGGTGGTTTTGGACATATTAGAAAACCATTGGCGCGAAAGTTGAGCGGAAAATGGTTTTTCTTGCTATGCAGTCAACCTGAAACCCTTAACGGACAAGAGAATTGTTAAACGGAGAGGGTGGGATTTGAACCCACGGAACCTTGCGGTTCACCTGATTTCAAGTCAGGCGCATTCGACCACTCTGCCACCTCTCCCGGCGCATAAATTTTATCATACCAGCAAATGTCTCTAACTACAAATAGCTGCAGATTCAGTGCGCCGATAAAGAATTTGTTCTCTTTCTACCGCGAAATCTTCGCCTACCCATACCAGGGACACTTCCGACACTGCTCCATTTTCCAGCAGGACGATCGAGAAATTCCGCAATTTCGAGCACTCTCTCTCCACAATTCGCGGTACGCTGGCCGCATTCAAATACACCGTACCCTCTGCACTCACCTCCAGCGACTTCCGCAACTCGTGCTTTGTGTGCCGCAGTTTGTGGTGCATATGACCAAAAGTTACCAGAGGTATGTGCTTTCCTGTGGTACGAGTTCGATCGATCGCCTCCGCAAAATCCGGGTCGCCCCAATCCCCTCCCAGTGGCTTCCAATCTCGCCCGCAGGGGTCTTCAGGAGCCTCTCCTAACCCCGTCGGGCCCGTGTGACCCAAAAAAATCACATTTTCGCAATCGGCATCCGCCGCAGCCGCTGCAATGCGCCGCGCCGACTCCTCAAAACTTTCTACCCCAAACCACTCCGAGTAAAAATCCCCGTACTTCCACTCCGAGCCCCCCCAAGTAAACGGGCGGCTTCCCACCACAGTTACGCCCAATTCGGGAAAATCCCGTTTCCCGTAACCGACGTGAGCTTCTCCCATTAAATCTAACTGCTGTTTTACCCAATTTTCTTGAGTGCGATCGTAAGGACACTGACTGCGGCCCCACTCAGTCGCCGTGTACCAAGCGTCGTGGTTCCCAAACACCGCTGCTTTCGGAATGTCCAATTGGGCGATCGCCCGCACCACCTCCACCGACTCATTGCCAAAATCCCCCACAAACAGCACCAAATCAACGCCCAGATGCTTCAGGGCCTCGCCGTCTTCAGCTTCCCAGCGATCGTGAACATCCCCAACCACCGCAATTTTGATAGATTTAGCCTCATTCATGTGATTTGCGTTCGTTCGATCGATCCCTTACCGCTTAAAAATTCCTACTAAACTTACCAATTTTCGGCAAATCCAGCCTTCACTAATTATACAGTGCAGCCTCTCCCAGGGAATTTGAGATTTTAGATTTTAGATTTTAGATTTGCTCAGCTTTCTTCATCTTTCACTCCAGGGCGCAAAAATTCTCTCCCCCTTTGACATGAGAAGCGATTGGCCTGAAGTTAAGCCCGTTAATCACCGACTCCAACGCTATAAAACTCAAGCGAGTCGGGACAGAACCCCTAGACTGAATTATTCCTCCCTATCAGGTTCCGCCGACCTTTCTTCATCTTCAATTGCAAATTCGCTGATGTAATCTCGCACGACACGCTCGAAGAACAGGGTGGCCGGTAAGCTCGACCAGTCGCTGTAGTGACCGAAACCATAGCGCAGAGATTCTACCAGTGCAGCAAGGCGATCGGGCTTGTCATTTTCTTGTCGCAAGGTAACAACAATCTCAAGGGGATTGGGAGTTGTCCACTGACCCAAAAACGGCGGTTTGCTTGCGATTTTGTCAACTTTTAATTTAGCTTTATTTAAAAGTTTGCCTTTGGAATCATCAGATTTATTGGCAGCTTCGTCAACTTTTAAATCAGCATTATTTAAAAGTTTGTCTTGAGAATCCTCAGCTTTCTTGGCAGCTACGTTAATTTTTGTTGAGCGATAGCAACTTTGACCGCGTAATTTACCTGGTTTTTCATTTCTTACAGATAGATAAGCAACACAACCCGTTTGATTAGTTGCACTTAGTCGAAATAATCCCTTTACACTAGAGGCTGAAGGAATTTCAAGGGTTGAAGTCAGTTCTTTTTTTGTCCGCGTATCTTCCAGAGAAGTTTCTGTTAAATATCGGACTTTTTTATCTATAATTCCAGGGGCGAGGTCTTGGCGAATCCGAATTATCCGCGCGCCTTTCCATTCTTGCTCCATATGTTCGTGCAAGGGGCTTCCCGACTGGGTTTCAAAATTAATCTGATTTGCATTCATTTTAGAATCGGCAAGCCAAGACCAAAGTTTCACGCAGTTGGAAGAATCGATCGTAACTAATGGTTGATTTCCCTCCTCTACAGAATTGGAAATAATCTGCTTGACAAATTCCATGAAACGATTCCGACGCACATCTTCTTTGTCAGCCAGTTTCACGGGGGAGATTTGGGAAATGAAGGCGATCGCATCAGAAAACTTGCTCCAAGGACTGATTTGTAAACTATTCCTATCATAAGCACAGCACAGTTCGCACTCGCCTGTCTCCACGTTGAGACGCATAGCAATTGGTAAAAATGTCTTCTCAATAGAGCCGCGAGCGCGACCTTTCTGTTTGCGGACGATCGTAATCCCAATAATTTCTTTTGGTCTGGCTTCTTGAGGAGTATCTTTTAGCCATTTGTCAACCTTTTCCTTGACATCATCAATGCGGCCAGAATGAGCCCAAAGTAAGTCTTTTAGGGCCGCTTGCACTCGATGGGAAAAATTATCGAGGTTGAGAATATTTTTGTCCTTAGTTTTTTCAATCGGTAGCAGAAACTGCACGCAAGAACCAGCGATTTTAGCCAGTGCTTGACGGGAGGAGGGTTTATTCACCGAATCATCATGTTTCTTGTCTGGATACCATTCCCGTGCCATTACCAGGCAAAAAGTTCGCTGTTTGCGTAAAGCAAGTTGTTGGACGATCGACTCCCAGGCTTTTATGCGGTTTTGCGATCGCTCTTTCGCTTTCAAATTTGCACCGGGCAATGACTCTCTCGGCCCGTGAGTGTTTGCTGGCAAACGATTAGCCATGAGTTCGATCGCACCACCCCACAGAACTGGAATCATTGCTTGCAGCAGTTTCACTTCGGTTTGACATTGTTCTTCGTAAAAGACAACAAGCAACAGTCTTTCGTTAGGATATAGCCGACGCATAGCTTCCTGGTTTGCCTGAATCATCGCCTTGAGTTCTTTTAATTGACAAACCAATTTAAGGGCTTTTCTGCCTTTTGCAATATTATCTAAATTGATATCAAGGTGTTTAGTGAGCAAGCTGTTTAACTCATTGTCCTCAAAGCTTTCTAGATATTTGGGAGTCAAATCATAGCAGTCGTCTTTTTCGAGAACTTCTAAAGCAGCACCTAACAGAGTAGGCAAATTAATCATGCGTGAAGCTGTATCATCTAATTTGTGGCTTTCACCTCTCTTAAAATTTACAGGATAGTAATTATCAAAAGCTTTAAAACCGATAGGTTCAATAATTTTGGCTATCGACTCAAAAGCTTCTAATTTATCAATCTCCGGTACGCCTGCGTCAATTCCGTGTTTCCCTTCTTGCAATCCGTTGCGGTAAGTTAATACTACTTTACAGCTATCCGTTGAAGCTTTCCCCAAAGCAATTTGGGAACCATCAATATTTTGACCGTTAGGGGTTTTCAGCGGGAGTTTTAGCTTGCCGCGCAATGCTTCAAAATCTTTATCGATCGCCCAAAACCAATTTTTCTTTTTGTCGGGTTGATTTTTCTCAGGTTTTTCGGAATCGGAAAGCACCGTGTAGCGAAAGGTGCGATCGCTATAATCATCAGAAAAGACAAAGCCGCTAATATTTGCTGAGTTATAGCGTGCAGGTTGTAACCCACTTAACCAGCGGCGTTTGGAAACATCTATCTTCAATAAAGGCTGGTGCAAAGAAGGATAGGTTACAACTTCTAAGCGTACCACCAGACTGAATGTTCCTGTAGTGTCGGGTAGAGTAATGGGATCGGTAATCAATTCTGCCATCCCAGTTGTGAGGCTACCACTGCTGGAAATAACCCGCTTCATTGTTCCTAGCTCCTGAAAAATCTCTTTTCCCGCGATCGCACGAGCTGCATAATCGACTAACACGCGATAATCATAATTGTTGCTGTGTTTTGTAGTTCCTGTATTTGGATTCCATTTCCAAGGTAAAACTTGAGACTCAGACGGAGTAATTGTTAACAACTCCTTTCGATCGTGCAAATCTTCCAAACGGTCGATAACTTCCACTAGCCCATCTTCTTTTTCAGCAAAAGGTTTTAGGAAATTTGTTATCCACTCGTTGATAATTGGGCGTAACGCTTTCTGGATATCTTGTGTACTTTCGGAATTTAAGTAAGCAAATGGTTCCGGCTCATTTACACTTTTAGAATTCAACGAATAGTTACTCAAACCTACATTTGACTGAATCCGTGCGGCACTGTCAAGTCCTACTTCTAACAAACCTCGCAGCGAGGCATAAGGGAGATTTTTGATGGCTGAATCGCCCTTGCAAGCAGCTTTTTGGATAGTTGAAAGCTCATGTAAAGCAGATTTTGTCCAACCTAGTGTCAAGCCTTTGACTGTTACTGGCTCGATATTATCTGGCACGGTAAAAGCTAGGGTAATTTCTTTCAGACTCTTATTCGCAAGAGGAATGTAAAGAGTGTCTGAAACCACAGTAGCTTCAGTTTCTTCGTCATCATCGGATTCGATTTCGTCAAAAATGTCGTCGTTCATGGTTGCATCTCCAATAATAGTGGTTTCCTTTATAGTCCTGGACGCATGGGGGCCAGAAACCGGGTTTTTTTACGAAAATATTTCGTTACAGCCCGTAGATTCGGTAAAAAACCCGGTTTCTTTGGTCTGAGTGCGTCCAGGAGTGCTTTACTTCGCCGTCGCGATCGAATTCAATTTCGTCCAAAATTTCGTCGTTCATGCTTACATCTCCAATAAAGGCGAAAAATCATTAAAATCGTCTTCTTCCTCTGTCAAACCTTCTGAATCGCGTAAACTTTCCGGGTAAACTATGCCATTAATGCGCCGCAGGGGCTCCAGAAATGCACCGTAAAGTTCTTGATAAATTTCTCGAATCACTGGATCGGGATGCTTGACGCATTCTTCTAAAATAATTCGCATTTGAACTAGCATACTGTCCCGCCCGGAGTCAGGTTCATTTTTAGTGGATTTAATAGCCCAAGCTGCATCGACAAAGTAAACTTGTACCGGACACCCATTTCGCATCCCGCGCCCGATAGTTTGCAAAATCCCAACCATCTGATTTGCCGTAAACGGTTTAAATAAATCTTCACCCAAACGGCTAGCCATGAGAGGTTCGCGCAACAGTCGATTCGCCGTTTTCCATAGTTGTTTTCTCGACTGTTTCCAAGCATTAGAAATTGCAGGCAAGCCTTCTATTTCAGTAAAAACTCGACTGTCAAATTCTTGGGTAGCTTTGCCGGCGAGGCTGTACAAAAGTTGCGTATCGTCAGTGGTGGGGTGGGGACGGGTGAGGAAATAAATTGTGCCAATCGCTGCATCGAGTTGCCTATCTCCTTTGGTAAAAACAATATTCACGCCTCTACCGATCGCCAACATCGGAAAAATGATAATATCGCAAGTTTCATCATCTCCTAAAGCCTCGCACTGAGCCGTGGTAACGAAATCTGTGGGTTGCTCTCCGTTTTTGAGAAAATTAACAACTGCTTTGGTTCTTTTGCCGATTTCTGGATGGTAATCGTTGATAAAATTCTTAACGTTCCGAGCTTGTTCGTAGCTGTTAACAATTAAGGCAGCTTTGCGGTAAATACCATGTTGCACGTCAAAGTTGAGGATGGATTTGTAAATTTCAGATTTCTTGGTTCCTCCTTGCACCAGCGCGTCTACCATTTTTTTTAAATTACGATCGCGCAATTCGCCTGCACCGCTATATCGGAGAGGTTCATCGCGCGATTCGCGATCGGGCAGCCATTTGAAGCGGTAAAAGCTCTTTTTGGGTTCGTGTTCTGTTTGCCGCGGTTTCAGCAGATAATCCGGCCCAGAGTTAATGTGATAAGCAGGACTTGCTTCGAGAAATGAGGTAGCTGAAGTCATTAAAACTGCCGGCGCTGTCAGTTCGCCATCTGCCTCAAATAACTGATGAAAACGGTGCATTAACATCCGAGGCGCGCCCACAAAAATAATATAAGACAGTTCCACATTTCGGGCTTGAGAGCGAGTAGTTTGTGCCGATTCACAACTGTATTTCACGCCCGAAAAAGACCCCAAAATATTCTCAGGAATCAGTTGTCGCAGTTCGGGTGTTGCCGTTGATTCGACAATCGGTTCCCGAAGCAGTCCTTCTGCTACCATTGTTCGAGTTTGCGGTACGATACGCTGATAGCCTAAAATCACAAAAGTAACGCAAACAAGTAAGGTAATCGTATCCTGAGCTTCGCCTGATGCAGTGGCATCCTTAAAACACAAAGGCAAAAACAATTCGGCAATTTCTTTGACTATTTTATCGCGCCGTTCGATCAGATTCTCCGCTAAATAACGACGAAAATAAAGAATTTGAGTTTCCCATTGCTGTTTGAGCGTGTCGGCGTTTATTCCCAGCCTTTGAGCGCACAGATCCATGTTTAGCCGATCGTGCGGTTCAATGCCAGTGCGATCGTAAAAAGCATGGTAAGCAGCCGTTTCCCAGAATTCTTTCAAGGCTCGACTTTTGCTAAATCCCTGTTTGACTTCCTCTTCGTCAAGGCGATCGCGTTTAGAAGTTTTCTCATAGCCATCCAACAAATCGCTGACTATTCTCAGAACGGTTAATAACTGATTCTCATAGCGTTGGCTCACTCGCGATGAGGGCATATTTTGAACGGCAGTAATTAATGATGTATTGCGATCGCCAAATTCCGATAAATTGCGGCTGTAAAGTTCTACATTGCGGTCGAACAATCGATAGTTTTCTCCGCGAGCAAAAGGATTGTGAATTTGCTCTTGAATGGCTAAATGGATAGATTCTTTCGCCCCGGAAAGTTTTAAAGTTGCAGCACCGTAAGCATCCAGATTTGATTGCACCATATCTGCTTCGTCAAAAACTACGACATCGAATGTCCGGGCAATTAATTCAAAATAACGAATGCGCTCGCGAATAGCATGGGGTGGTACTTCCGTATCCATTGAAAGAACGTGGCCGACCCAAATATCGGCATCTAGCAAATCGCGGGGTGCTTTGTGGCGACCGCACATCGTCCAAACCGGACAAAGATACTTTTTCATTTGCCCTTTTTTGCCACCGCTTTGTAAAATTTCATTGCAGGGTGCATAACCAAATCCCCACATCGAAGTATCAGCAGTAGAAAACGCAGGTAAGACGCAATTTAAGCCAAAAACTTCTGCTTGTTCCAAACTATAGCCAAAGCCGCCATTTCCCCCTGATGCTGCGATCGCCTCGGCAATATTGTTAGCGTGTCGGCGGCGAGTTCCATCGCTTTGACCGACTAGCATTCCCACTTTAATTTCATGAAATGCTAGTTCTGCCATGTACTGTCTGGCAACTTCAATAGAGGGAAACACAAACATCGCTTTATAACCGCGTTTTCCCAACCACACAGCTATTAATACGAGCAAAGTTGTTTTGCCCGATCCAGGCAGTCCAATTAAGTGCTTGATGCCTTCTAATTCGATGACTGTTTCTTCCCGCAAACCCTTGCCAATTTCTGGCACCTTAAGTGCAAAATGTTGAAACCGTTGTACCCAGCTACCCCGTCTTTTTTCAGGGTGATTTGCTTCGCGTTCATCCATCTCAACTGCTAACTCGTACAGTTCCGCAAGGGGAATGCGGATTTTTGCTTTCGGGGCGCGATCGAGGGAATGAGTGCGGCGCGGTGCAAGCGGGGCTGCGATCGGCCCAATTGGCACTCTCGCGGCTGTTGTTTCTTCACCTAAAGCAACGGCCATTGGCTGGCGGGGATCGGCAAAGGTGGCGCTGTAAAATTGGTGTGCTAAAGGCTGACCCAGAATTTGACGTGCTTGGGCAATTAAAGGGTCTTCTAGGGGGTCTGTGCGTTGAAAGTGAAGTGTTTCTAAGTTAATTTTATAGGTTCCTTGAGTTTTGTTGCGGTAGTGGCGATCGTTATAAATAGCAACTGCGTGTTTCACTGACTGTTCTGTTACGTAAGCCAGCGACATCAGGCGCATATTGAAAATGGCTTGGCGGGCTTTTGCCAACGCGGGTGCATTGATGATACTCGCCATTCCCGATATCGTTAAAGGGGCATATTCTAGGGAATTAGTCTCAATAAATTCTGCCATCAAGACACACAGCCAGCAAATGCGATCTATTCCCGTCCAGAAATCTGGTTTAATTCTCATATTTGATTTTCTTTAACAACTGTATGACTTGTGAAACAGACAGAATTTCGAGAGTAGCAGGATCGCCTTTTTTATCGATCGCAGACTGAAAAGTAGAGAGGTAATCTGGCCGCTCCTCAATTAATTGGTCGCTGACGGCAATGATGCGGCGGCGGTAGTGAATCAGCCCTCCGATGCCAGTGCGGTTGAGGCGCAAAGCAAGGGAGACAGGACTGGTGTATGACTTAGCATCAATGCCGATATTGCGACCGTTAATTGCTACATCGCATAGGTCTGATTCTGGGTAAAGTTCGGCATCTAGTCCGTTTTTTATGGCTGCCTTAAAAATTGCTAATTCGTCGATCGCCGGCCCAGTCCAATAGGTTAAAATTTGCGGTTGGGCAATCAGCAATCGGTCTTGGTTTGGGTCTGATTTCTCCGAAACTTTTGCTGTTGAGGAGTTGTGACCGAGGCATTGGCGAATCGGACATCGCCCATCGGGAAAAAGTTCTTTATTGGGATAGGGGCGCATCAGCGTACCGCAATACGCGCAGCGATGAGCGTGTCCGTCAATTAACCAGACATCGGGTACGCTATCAAAAAAGGTGTCAACAATCATTCCCTGTAAAGGGGTTAAATCGTTGTCACGTAAGTAGTCTAAAAGTTGGTGTTCTCCGATGAGCGATTGGCTGCCAAATAGCGATCGCAAAGCCGTATAAGCTTTGTGCTGGTGGCGAATCCCCAATCGTTCAGTTGCCTCGCGCAACCGTTGGTACAGGCGGTGTTCGATGATATTATCTTCGCCAAAAGTACCTTTACTGTTGGCAATTACTGCACAATCTGGGGTTGGCACTCGCAAGTCTGGATCGATGAGAATTACTTGACCAGAGTCAAAATCGGCGTGACAAAAAATATCTAATTCCCACTGATCGAGGGGATATCTAGCACGTTCCAAAACCGTATGCACGCAAGCGGCGCGATCGCTTTTTCCAGATTCGATATATAGCCTGCCCAACTTGCACATAGCCCGATAAAGTTCCGATGGCATACTATCATCGTCTTGGCGAACGATGTCTCGATTGAGAATTCTTGTGTATTGTCGCAGAATTCCCTGGGCTAGCAATATAACAGTATCTTCAGCGAGATCGATCGTGCTGGCGTGTCCTGTGGGTAATGGCAATGTCGTTGTTTGCATTTGTGGCAACCAGGTTGGGTCTTGACCATCAGTCTCGGCAACAATTTGTTGCTCCAATGTTGCGTCGGGGAATGAGGGTAAAACTTGAGCGATCGCGGCCAGTGTCCAGCCTTTCTTGAGCAAAAGTGCTGTTGCCAGTCCTTCTAAAATCTGCCGAAACCGAAATTCTTGACCTTTCGGCTGTGACAGGAGTTGCTTGGCTCTCCACGATCGCACAGTTCGTAAGGCTGGTGGTTCCACAGATAGCCCAAGCTGCTCAATCCGTCGTTTTAGTTCTTTTGTCAGAAACTCAGCAGTTCCCTCCCACTGGCGATCGTCTTCAAAGTACATAGATGTATAAAACCAACCACTTTACAGCGTATACTGATTACAGTAAACGATGTAAATAAAGGATGTCAATAGAGGCTACTCAAAATACTCGTGGCTCAAGGTAGTCATTTACCTGTGAATATCTTGCGGGATAAAGCTTTCAGTCTAATTAGAGTCAGGTAAAAACTTAGCTGAGTCCACTCTTGGATCGCAAAATCTTGCTCCCATTGCCAGTCAGTCGGTTAACCTATGGCAAATTTTCTACCTCTGGCCCAACTGCCCACCGTTTTTGGTGAATTCAACTATAATTCAAAATACACTTGAGTCCAGCCCGCACCTTCCCCGGAATATTCTAACTGTGTTTACCACCGCACCTGCTCCGAACTTTACTCAAACCCGACTGCCCGACGACTTGTTTGCAGCAATTAACGCCCTCAAACAAGAGTTAAACGCCGTCATTCTCGCCCACTATTACCAAGACTCCGAGATTCAAGACATCGCAGACTTCATTGGCGACTCCCTAGAACTTGCCCGCAAAGCCGCCAACACCAGCGCCGATGTCATAGTTTTTGCCGGAGTTCATTTCATGGCTGAAACCGCAAAAATTCTCAATCCTGACAAATTAGTATTGTTGCCCGACTTAAATGCTGGGTGTTCCCTCGCCGACAGTTGCCCTCCCGAAGCCTTTGCAGCTTTCAAAGCCGATCGACCCGGACATTTGGTAATTTCCTACATTAATTGTACCGCCGCAATTAAGGCAATGAGCGATATAATTTGCACCAGTTCTAACGCGGTTAAAATTGTCAACCAAATTCCCGAAAATCAGCCGATAATTTTTGGGCCAGATCGCAATCTCGGCCGCTACGTCATGGAACAAACTGGCAGAAACATGGAAATCTGGCAAGGAGCCTGCATCGTCCACGAAAACTTCTCAGAAAAAAAGATAGTTCAACTCAAAATCGAGAATCCCGAAGCCGAAATAATCGCCCACCCCGAATGCGAACCTCCCGTGCTGCGCCACGCTAATTACATCGGCTCTACCACTGCTTTGCTCAAATATTCTCAAGCTAGTTCCAGCCAAGCTTTTATTGTCGCGACTGAACCGGGAATCATTCACCAAATGCAAAAGCAAGCTCCGCACAAACGCTTCATCCCCGCTCCTCCCAACAATAATAGTTGTGCTTGCAACGAATGCCCGCACATGAGATTAAATACCTTGGAAAAATTGTATCTAGCTATGAAAAATCAAACCCCTGAAATTACCATGCCCCTAAATATTCAACTAGCAGCCTTGCAGCCGATCCAGCGAATGCTAGAAATGAGCTAATCGCTGGCTATTTTTCAGTAAATACATTGTAAGCTGTTCGGCATTTAAAGGACTTGCGTAAGGTGCGTCAGCATCTAAGGTTTTCCGTTTCAGCGTAAGGGTTCGCGAATGACGCACCCTACTAGCCTCGTTACTGGTTTAAATGCTCCACAGCTTATGCTGGGTTGGCCGGGGCGATTAAATTAAGTCCTGGCCTAACCCACCAAGCTCGATCGGCAATCTGTGAATCAGTTGTCCACTCTTTCTCTTCTTTTCCTCTGCGGTGCCTGCCTTTAAAACTCATGAACAATAAATGATGTCGGAAAAACTGATTGTTTTCACCCGCTATCCCGAACCGGGAACAACCAAAACTCGACTAATTCCGGTGCTGGGAAAAACAGGCGCTGCTAACCTTCACCGTTTGATGGCCCAACGGACGATCGCCTGCGCGCTCTCTCTCGAAAAAACCCGCGGATTATCGGTAGAAATTCACCGAGCCGGCGGCAGCCAACAACTGATGCAAGAGTGGTTGGGAAGTGATATTTTTTGTGAAAATCAAATAGACGGTGATTTGGGCGCCAGAATGACAGCAGCGTTTCAAAACTCTTTTAATTCAGGGGTTGAGAAAACAGCAATTATCGGCACTGATTGTCCTGGTTTGAAAGCAGAAATCATGGCACAAGCTTTTGAGGCACTGAGCCACCACGATTTAGTTTTGGGCCCGGCAAAAGACGGAGGTTATTATCTGATCGGGCTGCGGCGATCGATTCCGGAATTATTCGGTGGCATTCAGTGGGGAACCAGTGAAGTATTTGCTTGTACGCGGGCGATCGCCCAAAAGCTCGCTCTCAATATTGCTTATCTTCCCACTCTTGCAGATATCGATCGACCTGAAGACCTCCTCGGTTTAGATATTAATATGTTGAAATAACTAAACTATATTTAATTTCTTTCAATCATTAGTAATTGTCATATTTAATTAAATAAAACTACTTGATTGTGAAACCATAAGGTCATAATATAGTAAGTGTATTTGTCTAACCAAATGCTGAATCTCAGTAGCAGTTAGACAGCGCTTGGGACAATAGTCCCAGGCGCGAGAAAAAACAAAAAATTAGCAAATAAATTAGCAACTAATAGATCGGCTTTGTACAAAACCCGCCCTGCCACAGGAAAGCCCAATGTAGGTGCGAGGCTATTGTAAAAAATGAGCAACTAATAGCTTGGTTTTTTACCAAACTCTCCCACCTTAATTAAGGCAAAATGTAGGGGCGAGCCTGGGGTCAGAAATGGGAAAAATCAGCTTTGTACAAAACCCGCCCTCTCTCTCACGGGTTGCTTAAGTCTGTATGTCGCCAGAAAATCCCAATCTCAAAATTTCCATTATCATTCCAGTCTTAAACGAAGCACCTACAATAGCCTCAGTCATCTCCACCGCCCTTGAGGCCCAAAATGTCGAAATAATTGTCGCTGACGGTGGCAGCAGCGACGGTACTACAGATATAGCAAAATCTTTTGGCGTCCGAGTTATCTCCACCCCCCCAGGCCGCGCCACTCAAATGAATGCAGGTGCCACCGCTGCTGCTGGAGATATCCTGCTGTTTCTCCACGCAGACACTCTGTTGCCTCGCGGGTACGACGATAGCGCGCGTCGGGTACTAGCTAACCCGTCTGCTGTAGCGGGGGCCTTTCAACTCCAGATTGACGCCCGCAGCCTGGGCCTCCGGCTGGTAGAAACAGGGGTAAAGTGGCGATCGAACTTTCTGCAACTGCCCTACGGCGATCAAGCCATTTTCCTCAACGCAGCTACTTTTGACCAAATCGGCGGTTTTCCCGACTTGCCCCTCATGGAAGACTTTGAATTCGTGCGCCGATTGAAAAAACAAGGTCGCATTGAAATAGTACCCCAGCCAGTCCTGACCTCCGCCCGTCGCTGGCAGCAGCTTGGGGTGATCCACACCACCGCCATTAATCAAATAGTAATCATCGCTTATTTCCTGGGAGTGTCGCCCGATCGACTCGCTTTCTGGTATAAGAGGCAAAAGAAAAATTCTTCCAAAAACTAAAGAATAGTGAACTTTTCTAAAGCTCGCCGTTAATTATGTAAATAGGAAACACGTCCCTGCGTAAAATATGACTTGAACGCCTCAACTTTTACGCACAGCGAGGACACACAGAATATGGCAGATCCCAGAGATGCAGAGCTTATTAAACCCTTTAACGGCGACCCCTTCACGGGTCATCTAGCCACCCCCATCAGTGCTTCTGATTTCACAAAAGCATTTATTGGGAACTTGCCGGCCTACCGCAAAGGACTCTCACCCCTAGTTCGAGGTCTAGAAATCGGTTTGGCACATGGTTATTTCCTCGTCGGCCCTGAAATCGTCTTCGGGCCCCTGCGGGATTATCCAGAAGCAGCTAATCTCGGCGGATTAATTACAGCCCTCGTATTAGTTCTGCTTGGCACAGCAGGTATGTCTGCCTACGGTTTGGTCTCTTTCAAGCAAGACAACACCAGCTACCCTAGCGCTAATCCCATGACTCCCGATTCCCTCAGAAATGCTGAAGGCTGGAGCCAGTTTACCGCTGGTTTCTTTATTGGTGGAATGGGTGGTGTCTTTGCTGCCTACTTCTTACTCGAAAACTTTAACGGCGTTGATGCCATTTTCCGGGGTTTAGTCAACAATTAGACTCGACTCCCACATATCCCTGTTGGAACACACTAACTTTAGTTTGGAGAATTTGATATGACAGGTTCCTACGCTGCCTCTTTCTTGCCTTGGATTTTGATTCCCCTAATTACCTGGGTGATGCCAGTTGTGGTAATGGGTTTGTTGTTTATCTACATTGAAAGCGACGCCTGATCCTTACCTCTAAAGTAAGACCTAAGTTGGAAAGCCGAAGTAATAAGACGATTGACGAACAATTGCTCTGACATTTCTAGATAAATCTAGGGAAAATCAGCAAAAATTGTTTTGAGATTGCTGGCTATCCGAAAACTTAGTTTCTTTACTCCCATCCCCAGAATTTATCTGTGGAGCAATCTTTCAGTTTTCTTCCTTCAAAACTCATAATTGCAAAAAAATCCTCCGCCTGCAGGCAGAGGATTTTTTTACAAAGAAGACAAATCATCCGCTCAGAGGACACAAATTGCCAAATTCTAAGCCACAATTGTTATGGAAACCTACTAATGAGGAGACAGCGATGCAATTTTTCCCCGCACGCCGCATCTTAGCTCCATTCCTGATCTCGGTACTGCTGCTGGTGACCGCCTGCGGCCAAACCCAAGCCCCATCACGCTGGGACAAAGCCCAGGAGGAAAGCACCCAAAAACCTGGTAAAGCACAGCAGACAACTGCTGACAAATCAACGGCTAGTAATCAAAACCTGCCCAAAAAGGCAGTTGCAGGCGGTAAGTTAAATAAATACTTCCCGTCTTCTGGGAGTGGATTCGATCGCGTTTTTGCTCAAGAAAAATCCGGTTTTGCTGAAGCTAAGTTGAACAAAGACGGTAAAAATGTCGCGGTTCTCTCAATTAACGACATCGCCGGCAACCCCAGCGCAGGTGCAAAATTCCAGCAAAGTACCAAGAAAATAGGCGGCTATCCCGCAGTTAATCAAGGTGCTAATATCACTGCTGTTTTAGTGGCAAATCGCTATCAGGTGAAAGTTCAATCCCGGACTTCCTCTTTTACCGCTAGCGATCGCGAAGCTTGGCTGTCAAAATTTAACCTGGGCGGCCTCGCCCGCCTCAAGTAGCCATGTCTTTTTTCCAACTCGGCGCCCGACTCAAGTCTGGCGCTATCAGAACTAAGTCGGCCACTATGAGACTGTGAAGTTTTGCAATCTGCCAAAAGTAATACCTTTGATTTTCGTTTCAGCATAAGGAGTTTTTTTGTGAGCAAAACAGTCTTTGAATTAGTCGATCAACTGCCTCAAGACAACATGACTGTCAAAGCCCTGCGAGCGCTTGACTTTGTGGTTCCCGGCGAGTGGAACAATTTAGTTGGCTTTGAAAATACCATTCGCACCGTTACTGGCGAAACAGACGAAGAACTGATCCAGCAAATTGGCGAGCGCGCCATCTACCTGTACAACGATAAATCTGAGGGCTACCAGCGCGCTCTCTGGCTCTACCAAACTATTGACAACGCCGACAAGGCTTTGGGTACTGCCGCCCTCGCTAACAAAGTCTCCCAAAATGTGCCGTTTTTGTCCCTTCTGGGCAATCTCACTCCCAAGCCGGAAAAAGCTCAAACGATCGACCTTTCTCTGAAGTTAGTCACTGAGTTGCTCGCTTTTTGCCAAATTAACGGTATTCCCGGCGACAGCATCGGCGATTTTGCCGCTTCCTTGGGCGACTACGGCGGCGAATCCTTGATGCGGATGGCTGCTTTGGTTTGTTTTGATGGTTTGATTCCCCTGGGCCCAGACTTTATCATGGCAACTCAGTCTTGGATTCAGAGGCTCTCCCCCAGCGATTTGCAAGAGAATCAGGCATTTAAGTCGATCGGCGGCATGATTCCTGGGGGCTCTCCCGCAGGCCAACTCGGCTTTATCGGCGAAAGCTTTAACTCGGTTTCTGGCTGGATGAGCTCTTTTGTGAGCGATCGAGGTTTGACTCCCCAAAACGTACTCGGCCAATTGCAGAATTTTGTAGACATTTCTGCCGACAAGGTGGACTACGTGGGCGCATTCCTCGATATCACTACCAACTACTACGAACACACTGGTGTTCAAACTCTCGCCCGCCGCTTGATTGAACGAGCTGTCGCTGAGATTTAGAATAACCAAAGGAGTTGTGATCTTGGCGGACGATCGCCCTGTGAGAGTGTTTTGAGTTCAAATTTTTTTGACTAGCCATTCTCTCAGGTTGGTTTTCGATAAAATGTGTGCCCTCAAGAAAGTCGATCGCCCGCTTGCTCAACTCCCAACTCCTTACCCAATCACTTTTACCAGGAAGCGTTAATGTCAGAAGAACCGAAAAATCCTACCGCTGGCGAATCCGAAACTCCCAGTGCTGCGATCGATCACGCCCCAAGTTCCGACGAACCAGACACAAGCGACTTACCCAGCACTGACAAGCCTCCAGCGGCTGCTAAAAAGCCCCCAGCCAAGGCCGAAGGCGACAAGCCCCCAGCTAAAGCTAAGAAGGAAAAAGCACCTGCTGTTGAAGACAAGCCCTTTGCGGAATTTATTCAACAAGATTATTTGCCCGCTTTGCAAACTGCTTTGACTAAGCAGGGCGTTAAGGATTTAGAGGTGAGTTTGGCAAAGCAAAAACTCCCAGTTGCTGGCATGAGTTCCGCCGGAGATTGCTGGCAGGTAATTGGCAAATTCCAAGAAGGTCAGCGCCAATTTAACCTGTATTTTCCTCAAGAAAATATTCAAAGTCAAAGGGCGTTTTCCTGCGCTGAAAATAATACCAAAACCAGCACTTTAGAGCCTTTTTTGATAGATGAGCGCAAGGTAACACTAGACCTCATGGTGTTTGGCGTCGTCCAGCGGCTTAACGCTCAAAAATGGCTAAATCTTAATTAACCTGAGTTCGGGATAAGAAGAGGGGGGGACAATAACTTACTCAAAGTCAACCCCTACTCCCCTTCTTAAGGCAAGGCTGTTTCATTCTCACCAAAAACATGAATTTTGACTCTTGTAGTGCCTTTCTTTGCCTACCCCCGACCTAGAGGATTTGATCCCACATTCCGCACCCCCAACTGGCACATAGGCAGATGGAGGGGATAAAAGTGAATCATCCGAGATAATAGTGAGTAAAAACACCCAAAAATCTGTGCAACGCTCGCATCACTCAGTTAGGAATTCCTAAAAATTGACATGAGGGCATTAATTCAATCTTCTTAGCCCATTAAAAGTCAAAAATCAGACCATTAATAACTATTAATTCCCAGCATATATCGCCCGCATTATGACAATAATACATCACTGCTGAATCAACAATTATTTAAATGTAAGTCAGTTTTACCAATCAATAATAGACTTCTTTTCACAACAAAAAATAATAAGACCGACAGGTGACTGGAAATAAATTTAAGATGGCTAACCGTTCTGATGTCAAATTAGAAACTTGCTGAATTCCTTGAATACACACGGCATGAATCGATTGAAAACTTTG
>NZ_JAUBOR010000022.1:54913-109406 GCF_036700305.1 Microcoleus sp. Z1_A1 | reverse complement strand
ATCATGAGTTAGCTCTAGCCGATTAAAATTAAAACTTCTGATTATAACATATATCTTTTTTGCAAGAGGTCTATTATCTAGCACCCGGATTGTTTGCGATCGAGTCACTGAGTCTGAGTCTAGCAGTCGTTGCCGCAGTTGCAGCAGTGCCAGCAACACTGGAACCAGCAAATGCTTCTACAGTCACAAGTTGGAAATTCGATCCGGCGACAAATCAGCTAGAAATTACTCTCCCAGAGGGAACAACCCCCAGATATTCTCTACTCAATCCGTCTCAGATTGCTGTGGATTTGCCCAATACTGAGATCGGAGTAGATACAACTCAGCTATACCCGCAAGGCAGAGTGCGTTCTGTGGAAGTGAGTCAACTTCAACCGGGAACGGCGAGAATTCTGGTCAATTTGGCTCCTGGAGTCGGTTTCAGCGCGGGGAAAGTTCAATTCCAAAGAAGCGGGTTAGAAAATCGCTGGGTGTTGCGTCCTTCGATCGAACCGACTCGAATTATGGAAACTCCCGAAACTCAACCCCAGCCTGCCATACAAGTACCGCAAAACCAGCGGCTGACAGATTCCAACTCAACTGCTGCCCCAGAGGTCGATCGACCTGAGCCTCCTACTTCCCCGAATCCCGCTACAAATTATTCGCAGCCGCCAACTCCCAATGACCAAATCCGGCCGCTAAGAGTGCCTTTAGTCAATGTTCGCCTTGACGAACGCCGTGGGGTACAAGCTGCTGCTCTACCCCGCCTAGATCCTCAAATAACGGCTGCTGCACCCCAACAGCGGACGCTTACTTTTGGTGAACCGCTTCCTGGGGGACGATCGAATGCTCCTTTGCAGGCTGCGACTGGGGCGAATGTCTTGTTGCCGGCGGGCACGGAGCTGAGTTTACTATACCCGGGCGATCGGGCTTTGCGGCTGCAAGCGAAGCCCAGCCAAGAGGAAGTGCTGTTGCTGCAAGGGGGAATTTTCGACAGTCGCGGCAATACGATCGTACCTGCTAATACGCCGGTCATCGGTCGGTTTGAAACGACCAACCTCGGCAGTCGATTTGTGGTCGAAGCTATTAGTCTCAACGGCCGCAATATTCCTCTGTTGGCTCGCTCAGAACCCGTGGGAGGCCGCCGACAACAGCCTTCCGATCGCAGTTTGTTGCGAAATACTGGTATTGGTGGCTTAGCTTTGTTCTTGCTGAGCGGCTTTTCCGGTGTCGGTTTGTTGGCGGGAGCAGCAGGTGGTGTTGCTACAACTTACGTGGCTGCTCCTCAACCTGCTACGATTCAACCCGGCCAAATTTTTCAAGTTCAGTTAACGGAAGATTTGCCCCAGTTTGGTTTTTGAAGCCAGAAGGAGTTTTCCATTCTCTGAAATAAAGTAGGGACTTAGGCTTTGCCTAAATCCCTACCCCATATCTGTAATTGACTCAACTGAAAACCGCTATATCGGCGATTTAGAAATTTTGACCTTCACTGGTTGGAGCTATCGAACCCGGTTGGTTGAGGAACAGGTTTTTAGCGCCGTCATTTTGGTAGATACAGTTAATTTCGGGTTGAGCTTCCAAGGGGCCGGTGAAGCCAAAGGTGTTCATGCGATTTTTGCAATCGCGCACTTGGTCTTGGCTGATGAGTTTTCTTTGTTCGAGAATTGCCCAGTTATTGGTTCGCAGGACGCATCCGGGGCGCATACTCGGCTGCGAGATGTAGACGTTGAAGGGGTTGAGGGTGACGTAGAGGCGCATATCTGTCACCATCGCGCTTGCTCCAAACTGCACGCAAAGTTCTGGGTTCGGGGCGCTGCGATCGATAAATTCGCGGGAGGCTACGTTCTCTGGGCTAATTGTAGCTGTGGAGCTAAAGGCAATGCCAATGCCAATTCCCAGAATAAAGACGGCTGTTAAAATCCCTAGGGTGGCGGAATTGAGGAAAGAGGGTTTACCGGACTGAGGTTGACGCCGCGACTGTCCGCCAAAGGAGCCTGGGTAGTCGGAGTCTTCATCTGCTCGGGATGGGTCGCCGCTGAATCTGTCGTTGTAGGATTTAGGTTTGCGTTTCATATAATGTTCGTTCCCTCAGTTCTGGAGACTCAACAGGTAGTAGTTTGTTATTTTTAACCGATCGCGCCTTTCTAATATTATGGCGCTAGGAAGGTGGTTGCCCAGGGCCCAGGACACGCCCTGTGGGTTTGGTGTTGGGTTCACAGCTTGCGATCGACCAAGGGGCTGCCTTGTCTGAATTTTCAGATTTCAATAAAATAGCTGAAAGTGAGATAGTCTTGCACAGCGGAGGAATCCGGCTCAAGATTGTTGACAAATTTTAACATTTTACAAGTCAGGAGGTATAGATTAGTGTCTGTCGAAATTATTCAAAAGCCTTCCACAGTCCGCAAGCTTGCACCACGCTACCGCGTTCTGCTGCACAATGATGATTTCAATCCTATGGAGTACGTGGTGCAGACTTTGATGGCGACGGTACCGAGTCTGACTCAGCCACAGGCGGTAAATGTGATGATGGAAGCCCATACTAACGGGATGGGATTGGTGATTGTTTGCGCTCTCGAACACGCTGAGTTTTACGCTGAAACGCTCAATAATCACGGATTGAGCAGCAGCATCGAACCTGACGATTAGAACCTGACGGTACTGCAACGGATTCGCCCAGCCGATTTCCGACTTATACCGTCAACCCTCATACATACCAAAAAGCCAAGGGTTAGGCCCTTGGCTTTTTGGTATATTTAATCGGGTAGATATGGAAATTTGAAGAGCATAGATTTTTCGGAACGACCGGAAGTGGTTCGGAGCTAGGTGAGCTCTGGCGCCAATTTCAACTCTCCAATCTCAAATCTTTCTCAGAGGAAATTAATAACGTCCTCCGCCGCCGCCCCCTCCGCGAGCAAATTTTCCAGGGCCACCGCCGCCCCGGTTGCCGCCACCCCGGCCTTCATCTTCGCGGGGTTTAGCTTTGTTAACTTTGAGGTCGCGACCCATCCACTCTGCTCCGTCGAGAGCGCTAATGGCTGCATCTTCTTCTGCATCTGTGGACATTTCTACAAAACCGAAGCCGCGGGGGCGACTGGTTTCTCTGTCGGTAGGTAGATGTACTCGCTTAACGGTTCCGTATTCGGCGAAGACGGTGGTGATGTCTTCTTGGGTAACTTGGTAGGATAAGTTACCGACGTATATCGACATGAGGAATAACTCCAAAATTTAGACAGTGCGAAGATTTCAGTTTCGGAGAGTCCCCTGCCGATACAGAAGGGCAAGTTTTTAGACAATTCTGTAGCAATGAACAAAGCCTGCAACTGAATCTGATTCACACTTGATACTTTAACATAGAATAGAGTCTTTTGAGTAGGTTTCAGGAGTTAATTAAGTTGTTCTAATTAAAGGTAAAACTTTTAGGGTATTCAGAAACCTGGTCGATCGGTGTGATGTTTTGCCTGCAGTGGAAGCAGAGAAAGTTATGCCGCGCCCTCTCATCGCAGGAAAGATACATCCACCTTGCCAAAGTTGGTACTCAAAGCTAGGTTTACGTTTTCCAGGGCTTTGACTAACCAGACTACGCCTTCTCGAGTACTGCATTCGTAGTGACCGAACAAAATTGCCAGCCGCTTTTCTAGGTAGGGCTTGACTTTGCCGCAAATTAGTACGATTTTCAGCAGCAAACCTGTGGTTTGGGTGGGACCGAGGTTTGAGATCAAGTCGATGAAGACAAAGTGGTTGGGCCGCACAGGACTCTCTACTACTAAAAAGTTCAATAACTGGCTGCAAGTTCTGATCATTAAAAATTCATTAAACTTCTGATCGTCGCTGTGGGGCAGGGTATTTTGTAGTTGCTTATACAATTTTTCGTTAAAGAGACGTTTGCCGTAGCGATCGTCGGTGACAGAAGAAATCAGGTATTCGTACAAGTCGTCTTTAAAGGAGCGGTAGGACTGATTTGTGCTGGCGTTCGCCGTGAAACGGCCCGCTAGCTGTCTGTAGGTATCTGCTCCTTCTACTTTTCCGACAAATTGCTTGAGGGCAAAGAATAGTTCCGGGTCGGTCAACAGGGTCGGATTTTTTATAGGTTGTATACTTCTTTTGAAGACAATTGAGGTTTCCCGACGCGCTGTTTGGGCTTTTCTCACTTGGTGAGCAACATACTGGGAGAGGTTGATCTCAAATTGCTGCTGCTTTTGAGCTTGGATTTTTTTAATGATTTTTTGCTGTTCGTAGCTGCTGTCGTCGCTGAGCAGGCAGTGTTTGTACAGGTAAGGGTAGCGGGGAATTAAGGTTCCGAGGGCGAGGGTAGCAGGGGTTTTGCTGCTGCTATCTTCATTGTTGTGAGTTATGACTTTGGCTAAACGTTGGAGGGTGAGGTACTGTTCGCTTTCGGTAAATTGATTTACTAATTGGGGGATGGAGCCTCGCCCCCGCGATCTATGGTATCCAAATAAGATTTTGGGTGCTTCTTCAAACAGAGCGATCAATTCAGGGATGGCTGCTTGCTTGCTGGGGTAGGTTTGCCAGCGGTTGATCAGGATGTGGCAGCAGCGGTTGAGAATGTATTTGAATTCTTGTTCGGCGTGTTTTGAGGCTGCTATTTTTTCGAGTGCTTCGGCGATCGAGCGATCGGGATATCCGGTACCCTGGATAAACAAAGTGCGAAAGCGGCTGATGAGTTCGGCAGGCTGCTCTCGTTGTACCAACTCCAGCCAGTGCTTGTAAAGTAGCTGTTCTTCTTCGTGGCTTTGTCTGTTGTAGTCGTTCACTGTGGATTAACCCTCCGAGGCTGGGGCAGGAGCTTTCAGCGCTATTATTTTGATGAATTGGCAAATGAATCGCAATAATTGAGTCAACCGAGCTTCTCGCCGGCGGAGACTTATGGGTAGAAGCGGTCAGCAGCTTATGCCGATCGATATTTTTTGCTTAGTTAAACTATTTATCAACACCAGCATGACATGAATTGTTGGTAATTAGCAAGGCCTTAAATACCATCGACTGTGTAAAGTATTGGTAAAGATCGTGGGTGGGTACGGGATAATTTTTTGGTGAACCGACGATTTAGTATTAGGATGATCGAGGTCAATCCCGATCCGCCGCCCGCTGTTAGTTAAATTTGAGGTTGGGCGAGGTAGAATTAGCTGTGAAAATAATTATTTTAAATGTGAGTGCTGGTTATGGTTTGTCGCGTAAGTATCGCCCAACTTGCTGAAATTTTAACTGTACCTTTGCCTACTGTGTCTGAAGGCGTTTTGACAGTTGTAGGGACAGGTATTGCCACAGATACGCGCACTCTTGAGGGGGGTGAAGTATTTTTGGCGCTGCGGGGAGACAATTTTGACGGCCATCAATTTGTGGCAAAAGCCAGGGATTTGGGGGCGATTGCCGCGATTGTCGATCGACATTGGCAAGAGGAATTGCCTAATTTTCCGCTGTTGCGCGTTGACGATACTTTAAAAGCTTACCAGTCGATCGCCCGTTGGTGGCGTGACCAATTCAGTATACCTATAGTTGCTGTTACTGGGTCTGTAGGTAAAACTACTGTTAAAGAGTTAATTGCAGCGGTTTTGTCAACGAGTGGAAATGTTCTTAAAACTCAATATAACTACAACAATGAAATTGGAGTACCGAAAACTCTGTTGGAGCTTTCATCGACACACAATTATGCTGTAATCGAAATGGGAATGCGCGGGAGTGGCGAAATTGCGCTGCTGTCGCAAATTGCGCGTCCTACTATTGCGGTAATTACTAATGTAGGAACGGCACATATCGGGCGATTAGGTTCCGAAGAGGCGATCGCCCAAGCTAAGTGCGAACTTTTAGCCGAAATGCCTGCTGATAGCATTGCTATTCTAAATCACGATTGTAACAGATTAATCGCAACTGCGACCGAAGTTTGGCAGGGAAAAACTTTAAGTTACGGTTTAGAAGGCGGGGATTTGTGCGGAGAATTGCTCAACAATGATACAATACTTATAGATGGTATAGAATTACCATTACCGCTGCCGGGACGGCACAATGCTGTAAACTATTTGGCGGCTTTGTCGGTAGGGAAAGTGTTAGGTATTGATTGGGAAGTTTTAAAGCAAGGTTTGTCTGTGCAGTTACCGGATGGAAGGGCGCGCCGTTACGATTTGCCGCAGGATATTGTGATTCTGGATGAGACTTACAATGCTGGTTTGGAGTCGATGTTGGCGGCCCTGAGACTGTTAGCAGATACTCCAGGAAAGCGCCGGATTGCGGTGTTGGGAACGATGAAGGAATTGGGCGACAGGGCGATCGAATTTCACCGACAAGTGGGAATGGCGGCGCGAGAGTTGAATCTGGATGCTTTGTTTGTTTTTGCTGATTTTGAGGAAGCAGCGGCGATGGCCGCGGGCGCGGCGGGTTTGCCTTTTGTGGAGATAGGAGATATTACAGCCAAGGATGGGCGGGAAGATTTAGCAAAGCGGTTGTTGGGATTTGTCGAAAAGGGCGATCGGATTTTATTTAAGGCTTCTCATTCGGTTGAGTTAAATCGAGTTGTGGAGAAGTTTAGGGCAGATTTTGCGGGGGAGTAATAGAAAAGAAATTTTGGGGATTTGAAATTATGCGATCGCTTCTAGTCGATCGCCGCCTCAAACTCACGTTTCGATCGTTGATGCGTAGGGTAAGATGCCCATCTGCACCTAAGTCCCGATGCCTCAATATTTTGATAGCCCTCTGGCCTCGATTTCGATATCGGGATCGATCTCAATTATTGAAATTTTGGCATTTTCAACTACTGTATTTCCGAGCATTGTATTGTGCATTGCCTCAAACTTAGATTCATCCTTAGCAATTCGTTCGTAGTGCAAAATTACGTGATAACGCTTTTCAATTGGCTCTCCAGAATCCGAAATTTCCACCGCATCCCAATCTATATTTTGAGAGTCTTCCGCTTGCTGGCGGTAGCGAGATGCTAAATTTTCCAGGGCGATCGCGATCGCGTGTTCTTTCGTTTGTCCGTAAAAATTCATGGTATCATCAGGGCGATCGCTCAGAGATGACGAAATCTGACAAAGATACTGCCCGTTTGATTGAGCGCAAACGTCGATCGCAATTGTACCAGCAGTGCGATCGGGATTTATTTGAGTCATAAGCTGTTCGGCATTTAAAAGACGATAGTAGGGTGCGTCAGTCCATAAGCGTTTCCCAAGTCCTGTAAGTATTCTAACTGACCACGAATTTCTTGAGGGTAGAAGCCCCCGGATTTATCCGTGGAATCAATCCAAAATCGAAAATCGAAAATCCTCAAGCCCCCGCATTTATCCGTGGGGTCAATCTAAAATCTAAAATCTAAAATCTAAAATCTAAAATCTAAAATCGATTGACGCACCCTACAAGGCTGAAACTCACCACAGCACAAGTTTTAGGAGCCGGGGAAGCATGACCTATTTCAGGATATGTCGAAAAAAAGCTAAAATATCGATTAGTTTTCGTTGGACTTGTCATGTCGGAGAGCAGATATGAATTCAGTTGAGGAGACCGGATTGTCACAAATCGTTGACTTGCCACTGATAGGGTCTGCTGAACAATATCTCTTCTCAGTCGAGGATGATCGAGAGCGTGCTGATAAGCTACAAGAATTACTTGTCCCCAAGCTTAAGGTTCTCATTGAACAAGCTTGTGGCCTAATTCACCAGGTTTATGGCACAGATGTACTCTCACATTGCCGAATAACGACTACACCAGCCCATCGATCTGGAGCCAAGAAAACCAAGGCCGTCAAAGTAGCAACCGCTGGCTTGGCTATAAAAGGAAAAAGTTGGTATTTCCAACAGAGGTTCGAGTGTACTTCTGATAGTTTGTCTGTGCACTTTTTTGGATTAAGAGGGCTAGAAGGTAATCCGATTGTCCAAGTCCTGAAGAACCATTGGGAAGATGTTACTCGGATTTTCGAGCAGGGTAGATATGAAGTTTACTCTTATGCTATTGGATTACCGGGAGAAGCTTTTGATGAGTTAATTAACAAGCTGCAATTGGTTCCTGAAGGAGATTGGAATGGTACTTATATTTGGAGTCCATCCCTAGTTCTTCCTATTAAAGACCTAGATGCAGCTCAGCCAGTGATTGATAACTTTGTCACACTCTTTGCGATCTTTCGTGCTGCAGCAAATGTGTTTCTTGGTGAGGAAGACCGTTTTGAGGAATACCTAAAATGTTTGTTGGATTGGCAAAATCAAAATCCGCTTCAGGTTCAGGAATCTGTAACTACTACTAGATTCTTTCCTGATGAAGTAGATTCAGTACAAACATTTCGTGAAGGGGCTGTACGGCAAGTTTCAGTCAATGCCTATGAACGAGAGCCTAAAGCTCGACAAAAATGTATTGATTATTACGGTTCTAGTTGCTATATTTGTGATTTCGATTTTGGCAAAACTTTTGGACAACCAGGAAAAGGTTTCATTCATGTTCATCATCTAAAACCCCTTTCAGAAATTGCAGAAGAGTATGAAATTGACCCTATAAAAGATTTGCGTCCTGTTTGTCCAAATTGTCACGCTATGATTCATCGTCGTTCACCACCATTTAGTCTTGAAGAAATCCAGATGTTGTTGAAGTCTGCTCGTGGTTCTACTATCTAATATGTGGGGCTTCCTGAATAAGCCGATCGCAAACCCAGACCACGCAATATGCGGTATATTCAGCAAACCCTAATTACTATCAACGGGGTTTTAAACCCAGTTTTCTAATAAAATGCCTACTGTCGGCGAATCATAGCCATCACAGCATCAACCGTAAGTTCCGGGAGAATACCTAAAACTGGTAAAATATCTGCACCCGAACAGATTATAGGTAGCTCCTCACCCTGCCATACCCAAACTTGTTGGTGAGAGAGATCGATTAGCCATGCTAATTGCGTGCCGTTAATGAGGCAGTGGAGGATCTTATTCTGCAATTTTAAAGTGCTTTGATCCGGCGATAGAATTTCAATTAACCAATCCGGTGCGCCATTAAGTGGTCCGTCTTCATCGGTAAGCCGATCGCCTGCTACAATCGCTATATCTGGTACTGGCGAGTAGGGAAGTACCAAGCAACGCAACTCTGGTATCGCTTCAAATCGATCAGTCCGATCGTTGATATAGTTAACCAAGTTGTGTTGCAGTCGCGAATGAAAAAGGGTTGGCATAGTTTTTTGAACTGCTCGTCCCAGAATAAATTCCCATGCAGGCGAGGATTCAATATCCGGTTGAGCGAGGAAGTCTGTTAGTGAAAGTGTTGCGATCGACTCAATCATATTTTTTTGTCGAACCTCACTGTACTTATTATCTAGATTAAATCCCCGACTTCGTAGAAGTTGTCGGGGATTGAATTGTTCTGTTTGACTCCAGATAGCACCTACCAGGAGTCAAATACACTACTTCGCAGCTTGACGCTCTTTTGCCGCCTTAATCACTTCTTCAGCGATGTTATTAGGACAAGGAGCATAGTGCGAGAAGGACATGGAAAACTGACCGCGGCCAGATGTCATAGTACGCAAATCGCTAATGTAACCAAACATTTCGCTCAACGGCACATCTGCCTTGATCCGCGCTCCAGTTTGTCCTGTCTCCTGAGATTTCATCATCCCACGGCGGCGGTTGAGGTCGCCGATCACGTCGCCCATGTAGTCATCTGGAGTGAATACATCGACATTCATAATCGGTTCGAGCAACTGAGGCCCGGCTTTCGGCAAAGACTGACGATAGGCCGCTTTGGCAGCAATTTCAAAAGCCATTGCTGACGAGTCAACGGGGTGGAAACCGCCTTCTAGAAGGGTGAATTTCAAGTCTAGGCAAGGGAATCCGGCCAAGACGCCTTTGTCGATGCAGCTTTCAAAGCCTTTTTCGACCGCTGGCCAATATTCTCTCGGCACGCTACCACCAGTCACTTTTGACTCAAATATGAAGCCACTTCCAGGCTCACCAGGCTCGATCACGTAGCCGATTTTGGCAAATTGACCGGAACCACCTGATTGCTTTTTGTGGGTGTAATCGTCTTCGAGGCGCTTGGTAATCGACTCGCGGTAGGCTACCTGTGGTTCGCCGACTTCTACTTCGATGCCGTGGGTGCGCTTGAGAATGTCTACTTTGATGTCGAGGTGTAACTCGCCCATCCCCTTGAGAATCGTTTCGCCACTTTCTTGATCCGTCACCATGTGGAAGGAAGGGTCTTCTTGCACCATCTTGGTGAGGGCTGCTCCCATTTTTTCTTCGCCGCCTTTTTGTTTCGGTTTGACCGAAATCGAAATAACGGGATCGGGGAATACCATCGGCTCTAGGGTTGCGGGATTTTTGGGGTCGCAGATGGTGTGTCCGGTGCGGACGTTTTTCATACCGACGATCGCCACAATGTCCCCTGCTTGGGCCGATTCAATTTCTTCGCGAGAGTTGGCGTGCATTTCCACCAAACGACTGATGCGCTCGGTTTTGCCTGTGGCGGTGTTGAGTACGGTGTCGCCCTTGGACAGAGTACCGGAGTACAAGCGTGTGAAGGTTAGAGCGCCGTAGCGATCGTCCATGATCTTAAACGCGAGTGCCCGCAATGGCCTGTTGGGATCGACGATCGCAAACTCGCCGGTTTCCTCGCCATCGAGATCGACTTCTGGCTGCGGTGTGACTTCCATCGGGTTTGGTAGGTAGTCAACTACGGCATCGAGAACCAACTGCACGCCTTTGTTTTTAAACGATGAGCCGCAGTAGGTGGGGAAAAATGCCCGATCGCGAGTACCTTTGCGAATGCAGCGCTTGAGGTCGTCGAGGCTCGGCTCGTTGCCTTCGAGATACTGTTCCATCACAGTGTCGTCTTGCTCGACGGCCAGTTCGATCAACTTTTCGCGCCAAGTTTCGACATCATCCACCATATCGGCGGGAACATCTTTAATTTGATAGTTCAGGGGATCGCCGGAATCATCCCAGATCCAGGCTTTGCGGGTCAGCAAATCGACTACGCCGCAAAACTTTTCTTCTATGCCGATCGGCAATACCATTACCATCGGTTTAGCGCCGAGGATTTTATCAACTTGCTGGACAACGCGGTAAAAATCTGCACCGGTGCGATCGAGCTTGTTGATGTAGATGACGCGAGCGACTTTGGAATCGTTAGCGTAGCGCCAGTTGGTTTCAGATTGCGGTTCAACTCCACCCGAACCGCAGAACACACCAATGCCACCATCGAGAACCTTCAAAGAACGGTAAACCTCGATCGTAAAATCGACGTGTCCGGGAGTATCGATGATGTTGAGCTGATGCTCGTTCCAGAAGCAGGTGGTAGCAGCGGATTGAATCGTAATACCGCGCTCTTGCTCCTGTTCCATGAAGTCAGTAGTCGCCGCGCCTTCGTGAACTTCACCGATTTTGTGGATTTTACCCGTCAGTTTCAGGATTCTTTCAGTTGTGGTGGTCTTGCCAGCATCTACGTGGGCGAAGATGCCGATATTTCGATAACGAGTGAGATCTTTCATAAATTAGTGTTGAGATTAAATGCGACGAACCGTCGGCGACCACCTGCAAGCGTGACAAGCGAGGAATCAATGTTGCCTGGTAAGGCCAGTACAGGCCGGATTTCCTTTTTCCTGTTTCTGGCAGGACTATCTTAATTTTGACACTTCTCCGTCATTCCTGCGAAGGATTCTTGGTTTAATAAGAGCCCCAAGCCTGACAACTCATAAAAATACCCTAGACCAAGGGAAAAATCGTCTCCGAAAGTAGGTTGGGTTGAGGCACTCCTACCCAACAACTTCGTGTTTTTGACGTTTCGCTCAACCTGATATTTTGCAGCAGTCTCAGCAAAAAAGTATAAACCGCGTTTCCTGACAAAAAACCTAGGATTTTACGTGAGTTTATGGGAAGAAAACCGATTTCTTACATTACTGACATTAAATAAGTAGGTGCAAATAAACCTCCCTGTGGGGAGGAGGGGGGCTGAGTGCAGCAATAAACTGGCAGCTTTGATATATCTTTGCTTAACCGGCCACTACAAAATATTATTAAAAACCCCGTTGCTGCGTTCAAAACACTCTAAGTCAAAATCGACCCACTCATCATCCGCTGATATCTCCGCTCCAATTCATCCCGCACCACCGGCCATTGATTCAAACTTTCATCATTCTCAATTACCATTTGAGCCGCCGCCCTCGCCAACTCCAAAACCTCCTGATCCTCCACCAAACTCGCCAAAGCAAAATCCGGCAAACCCGACTGCCGAGTTCCCAAAACCTGACCAGGCCCGCGCAATCTCATGTCCATTTCCGCAATAAAAAAGCCATCTTGAGATTGTTCTAAAACCTTCATTCTCTGCATAGCTTCCGCCGTTTTGGAACCGGGCATTAACAAACAATAAGAACGGTTGCTGCCCCGACCGACTCGGCCCCGCAACTGGTGCAGTTGCGACAGTCCAAAACGCTCTGAATTTTCAATCAGCATTACCGTGGCATTCGGCACGTCTACTCCCACTTCGACCACAGTAGTAGATACTAAAATATCAGTTTCTTTGTCCCGAAACTTAGAAATTGCGTCATCTTTGTCGGCACTGCTCATTCTCCCGTGGAGCAAACCCACCTTAAACTCAGGAAAGACACTTTTTTCAAGTTTCTCTTTTTCCTCAATTGCCGATCGCACATCCAACTTTTCCGACTCCTCCACCAGCGGTAGCACCACATAAACTTGACGCCCGCTCGCCACTTCCCGCCGAATCAAATCGTAAGCTTGGATTCGTTCTTTGGCAGACAGTACAGTGGTTTGAATCGCCTGCCTACCGGGGGGAAGTTCATCAATTTGACTCACATCTAAATCCCCGTGCAGCGTCAGCGCCAGCGTTCGGGGAATGGGAGTTGCCGTCATCGTCAAAACGTGGGGAGCTTCGCCTTTTTGCTGCAATTTAGCGCGCTGCTGCACACCGAATCTGTGCTGTTCGTCAATTACCGCCAAACCCAATTTATGGAAATTCACTGTATCTTGAATCAGCGCGTGAGTTCCCACTAAAACAGGTAATTCTCCGGTTTCTAATTGGTTGTGAATTTCGCGGCGCTTGGCTACTTTTGTGGAACCAGTTAACAGTTCGACAGACAAGTGCATCAAGTTAAACCAACCTACCAATTTGCGGTAATGCTGTTCTGCTAAAACTTCTGTCGGCGCCATTAAAGCGGCTTGATAGCCGGATTGAATTGCTGCTAGCATTGCCACGACAGCTACTACGGTTTTGCCAGCACCGACATCGCCTTGCACTAATCTGTTCATCGGTTGCGATGAAGCTAAATCGTTGAGGATGTCATTGATGACTCTTTCCTGAGCATTAGTCAAGGCAAAAGGCAAGATTTCATAAAAATGTTCGATCAATTTGCCAGTAGGAAGGATGACTGCACTAGCTTGAGCTTTTCTTTGGGTTTGGCGGCGCTTTAAAAGTCCTAATTGCAGGTAGAAAAATTCGTCAAAAACTAAGCGACGGCGGGCGGCGGCCAAACAATCTCGATCGAGCGGAAAGTGAATATTAGTCACGGCATCGGCTAAACCCATTAAACCGTAACGCTCGCGCAAATCCTCTGGTAGCGATTCTGGCAACATTTTCGCCGCCGGCATTGCAGCCAAAATCGATCGCCTCACCGAACCGGCATCCACCCCTTCCGTCAGCGGATAAACTGGTATCAGGCGGCCGACTTTCATTGATTCGATCGCACCGCCGGAGTCGTCTAATACTTCTAACTCAGGATTTTCTAAAGTAATTCCATATTTACCCTGCTTCACCAACCCCGAAGCTGCCAGCACTGCACCAGTACAATACTCGCGCTTTTTGAATTCTTGCCAACCGCGATTGCTGTAGCGAGGGCCTGCAAAAAAACGACTAATTTTTATCTCTCCGGTGCGGTCTTTTAAAATTACTTCTAATATGGTTAATTTCTTATTCTTCGGACTAGAAAAGCAATTGCATCGCTTTACTTCGGCGATTAAAGTGACAGTTTCCCCAGCTACTAGCTCGCGAATTTGTACTTGCTTTGCATAGTCGATGTGATTGCGGGGATAGTAGTAAAGCAAGTCATATACAGTGTATAAACCAAGTTTGACCAAGCGGTTGCCGTTGGCAGGGCCGATGCCGGTGACGCGGGTTAACTGTTGGTCAAGAGTCAGGCTTGGTGGTGCGGCGGCTGTACTCAGGGGTGCTGTTCGGGGAACGGAAACTGCCGGGGCGGTTGGTTGGGGAGCGTTTGCGGGTCTGACTTGTGCTACTTGTTCTTGCTGGTGGCGAGTTTCTTGTTCCCAAACTTGCTCCATTTGTCTGAGGAAACTGACCGTAATGGCGATCGAATGTTGGCGCTGTTCGAGATCCTTCTGAGGGTAGATGTCAAATTCAGCGGCTAGTTGTCTGGCTCGCTCGCGCGCCGAAGCCGCCACAGAACCTGCCAACTGTCTCAAACTCAGGCCCAGAAACTCGCTGAAGCGGTATTGACTGCCTTGGATGTCGTTAAATCCGCGATCGGCTTCTACTGAAAGAGCTTTTTGCAATCGCTGCCATTCGGGTTGATTATTAGTCATCAGTCATTAGTTATTAGTCATTAGTTATTAGTCATTAGTCATTGGTCATTGGTCATTAGTCATTAGTGGTTAGTCATTAGTTATTAATCATAGCTCAAGAATTCCCGACAATTACCTACGGACAACTGACAACTGTCAACTGACAACTGTCAACTGACAACTGCCAACTGACAACTGTCAACTGTCAACTGACAACTGTCAACTGTCAACTGACAACTAACAACTGACTAATCTTCAAACCAACTCGATCGCCAAGCCGACTCAGCCTCCACCACAGCAAGTTCCCGCTGCTTTTTCTGGTAATCGCGGCCCAGCGAGTTCAACTTGACAGACAGGTTACGAATTTGCTGGCGCCAAGCCGAGGTTCCCGCATCGGCAAACTCTATTTCCGACAGCCGCAGTTTAATCGCTGTAATGTGCAGTGCCCTACTACCAAAGGTTGCTGCCGCCAATTTGCGCGATGCTGATGAGGCATCGGTTTCAATAATTATGTTTAATAAGTTAGGCGGCCCGGCAACACTATCGCCGGAGGATTCAGCAGCAGAAGCAGCTTCTAGAACCGGTTCTGGTAATTGACTCGGCAAGATTCCCGACTGTTGCAGCAAGCGGTTGGTGTCGCGAGAAAGCAGCTTGAGTATATGGACGATCGACTTTTCAATACTATTTTGCCAGCGTGCCAAACTTTCCGGGGAATTGGCATTTGGCAATTGATAATTTGCCAATGAAAATAGATAGTTAATCGCGGAAACTTGGTTTTTTTCCTTTTCGTCTTCTTCGTCTTCCTCTTCTTCCTCTTCGTCTTTGTCGAAGTCGTCTTCCTCTTCCTCTTCGTCTTCCTCTTCCTCTATTTCTTCCTCTATTTCTTCCTCTGTTTCTGATTCAGTCACCAGCGATCGCAATTTTTCCTCCGACGCCGCAGCCAAAGCCTTTACAGACTGCTGCATTTTTTGCCGCCCATCGAAGGACAACTTAAGAAACGACTCCGGTACTGCTTGAGTGCAAAGGTGATAGCAAGCCAAAATTAACTGCTGTCGCACCGCTTGTCCCAACGCAGTTAAATAACCATCGTAGGTACTGCGAAACTCCATATTCAAGGCTGCTAAAGCCTCTTCGAGTCCTGCCAAATCTTGCTCTATTCTCTCTCTTGGTCGCACCATATCTCTCGTATAAAATTAAAATAAGCTAATCCACTTTTAAATTCCATGGTCAAATAAATTTTCACTTTTGTGGCGTGGGCAGCCGATCCCGCCCTCAACAAAAAATTTAAATGCACAACAGCTTAAGACTTACGCAAATTTTAACTTTTTACGCTGTCTGTAGTAGTAACTTTTGCAGTGCCCAGCCTACAAATATAGTCTGTCCATAAGTCCTATAAAAATTAAAAATTAAAAATGCAAAAAATCAAGTTTTCACATTTTTAATTTTTAATTCTCAATCTTAATTGGGATTATTGAACACCCATTTGGGCTGCCACTTCATCGGCAAAGTTAGCTTCTACCTTTTCAATGCCTTCGCCCAAGACAAAACGCACGAAGCGGCGCACTTGGATATTTTCTCCAATTTGGGCGATCGTTTGTTTCACCAACTCTTCCACCGAGATATTCTGATCTTTAATAAAAGGCTGATCCATCAAAGATAACTCTTTCATGCGCTTCTCAATCCGCCCTAGAACAATCTTTTCTTTGATGTTTTCCGGCTTATTGCCCAAGTCATCTTTGCCCATTTCAATTGCCTTTTCTCTTTCGACAACTTCGGCGGGGATATCTTCAACTTTCACGTATTCCACATTCGGGCAAGCTGCAATTTGCATCGCAATATTCCGCACCAAAGTTTGGAATTCTTCGCGACGTGCCACAAAATCTGTTTCGCAGTTAACTTCCACCAGCACTCCCACGCGGCCGCCCGTGTGAATGTAGCTACCTACAAGTCCTTCTGAGGCAACTCGTCCACCTTTTTTACCTGCCGAAGCCAGACCTTTTTTCCGCAGCCACTCGATGGATGTTTCCATATTGCCTTCGTTTTCAACGAGGGCTTTTTTGCAGTCCATCATGCCCGCGCCAGTTTTTTCGCGCAGTTCTTTAACAAGTTTTGCAGATATGTCCGCCATCTTCTTTAAGTTCCCAATCAAAATTAGTTATTAGTCATTAGTCATCAGTCATTAGTCATCAGTCACTAATTTTAATGTTAATGATTAGACCAGAGTGAAGAAATACCCAGTCGATCTTAGTACCGACTTTGTAGGTGTAGCGCCAGAATTAATTCTGGCCCTCACACAATGAATGCTTTTGCCAGATATCTACTAATGACTTAGACTCGTGCTAAGCAGTCGCCCATTTAAATTGTATATTCAGGGCGGCCGGGACGCCCACCCCACAAGACTTTAATCTTTTTTGACATACAATTTAAATGCAGACCAGCTTATGTACAATTAAAAATTAAAAATATCCAACTAAAAATAATTATTATTTTTAATTTTCAATCTTTAATTTTTAATTTCCTGGTGTCAGATTCCGATCGCAATACTAGCTCTCGGTTTCTTCGCCGTCAGCGTCAGCGGCGTCGTCGGGATCTACATAATCGGGGTCATCCAATTCTTCGATTTCGACATCATATTCAGCGCCTTCGTAACCACCGTCGTAGTCGTAGTCTTCATCAGAGTCGCCGCCTTGCTGACCGTGACGACCTTCGTAGATGGCATCAGCCAACTTGCCGACAATCAGCTTGATCGATCGAATAGCATCGTCATTTGCCGGAATCGCAATGTCAACCAAATCCGGGTCGCAGTTGGTATCCAACAGAGAGACGATCGGAATTCCCAACTTTTGGCATTCCAACACCGCATTATACTCGCGGCGTTGGTCTACCAGCACTACTCCGTCGGGAATCTTCCGCATAGATTTAATCCCGCCCAGATATTTCTGGAGTTTTGCCATTTCTCGGCGCAGTACCGAAGCTTCTTTTTTCGGCAGCAAATCGAGGGCGCCGATTTCCTCACGGCGCTCCAAATCCTTGAGGCGCTCCACGCGGGACTTAATCGTCGTCCAGTTGGTGAGCATTCCCCCCAGCCAGCGCTGGTTGACGTAATAAGCACCGCAGCGTTGAGCTTCTTGGGCTACAATCCCGGCAGCTTGGCGCTTCGTACCCACGAACAAAAACTTTTTGCCTTTTTCTGAGGCAACTCTCATGTACTCGTAGGCGTCTTCCATAAGCTGAGCGGTTTGCACGAGGTCGATGATGTGAACCCCGTTGCGCTCTGTAAAAATGTATGGAGACATTTTCGGGTTCCACCGACGGGTTTGGTGTCCGAAGTGAACCCCTGACTCTAACATTTGAGCCAAACTGACTACTGGCATTGTATTTTTAACTCCTAATTCGGGTTAATCCTCCACCCGGTCGTATTTCTGAAGGTTTGCGCCCTAGAAACACCCGAAAACCCGGATGTGCGAATTTAAACAACTTTTCTAGTTTATCACAGCGCGCGCTACTTTTTCTGACAATTTTATATCACTAGGTTTAAACTCAGATGTTGCAGCAATATCAATAAGAGGATTTTTCGTGGGGTCGGGCGGGTTTATAGAACCTATTTGCAAGCTTTAAGGCTGTTGGCGAACCCGCCCCTACGGCTAATTGAGAATGGTGCAAGATATCAGTTTAAACTCAGATGTTGCACCATTGTCAAGAACGGGCTCTGGGGCCCGTTCCACAAAGAACGAGTTTTCTTGTGGAACAGGCCGAAAAGCCTGTTCCTAAACAAGTAATTGAGAATGGTGCAAAATGTGAGTTTAAATGGGCGGTGGGCAACCGGAGGTGAGATAGAGTCCGGGGTGCAGAGGCTGCGGTTAAAGTTACTTGCAAGCGCTTCTAAAAAACAAAAAATCCAAGTGGGAAGTTGCCAAAGCCTTTGTTGGCTTGTGAGAGAATGGCCTTGTTGGTGCGCCTCTGGTACCTTCTACCTTCGATCGAGCTGGTATCGATTTTTTTCGATCGGCAATTCAGTCAGCTTTACTACCCTGCCCTCTCCATCCGCAAAAATCCCCAAGCTAAAAACGCCATGCCCATACCCATTCTCGTCCTGCTTGAAGTTCTAATTGTTATCGCACTTTCGAGACTTGTCGGTTTAGGATTTCGAGCGATCAAACAACCTCAAGTCATTGGAGAAATTGTAGCAGGAATTATGCTTGGGCCTTCTCTATTTGGCTTAGTTGCACCAGCCACCGCAACTGCACTTTTTCCAGCCGAAGCCGTTCCCTTCCTCAACGTGTTGTCTGAGGTGGGGCTGATTTTTTTCATGTTCTTGATTGGTTTGGAACTGAATCCCAAGTACCTCAAAAGCAATTTAGATATAGCGATTTTAACTTCCCACGTCAGCATTCTAGTGCCGTTTTCCCTGGGAAGCTTGCTCGCACTGCTGCTGTATCCCATCGTTTCAAATAATAGCGTTTCCTTTACCGCATTTGCTTTGTTTTTGGGCGCGGCGATGTCAATTACGGCTTTTCCAGTGCTGGCAAGAATTATTACAGAACACAATTTGCAGAATACCAAATTGGGGACGCTGGCCTTGACTTGCGCTGCGGTAGACGACGTGACAGCGTGGTGTTTGTTAGCGGTGGCGATCGCAGTTACTCGTACTAATTCGATGATCGGTGCTTTGCCGACAATTATTCAATCTTTAATTTACATCGGTTTCATGCTGACTGTAGTGCGCTGGTTCTTGCAGCGACTTTCCAAACAGTACAACCGCACTGGCAGATTAACACAGTTATTGCTGTCCGGCATTTACATGGGAGTTGTAGCTTCTGCCTTAATTACTGAATGGATCGGCATTCATTTAATTTTCGGTGCATTTTTGCTGGGTGCTGTTATGCCTAAAAATGCGGGATTAACCAGAGAATTAGCTGAAAAAACCGAAGACTTTGTACTAATATTTCTGCTGCCCATATTTTTTGCTTACAGCGGCTTGCGGACTGAAATCGGCTTGCTCAACAGTCCCGAATTGTGGCTGCTGTGCGCCGCAGTTTTGGGAGTGGCAATTATCGGCAAATACCTCGGCACTTACGTTGCGGCCAGAGTTTGTGGCATCAGCAATCGCGAAGCTTCAGCCCTGGGATGGCTGATGAATACTCGCGGTTTGACTGAACTAATTGTGCTGAATATCGGTCTTTCCCTAGGTGTAGTTTCGCCGCTGCTATTTACAATGTTAGTCATCATGGCTTTAGTGACAACTTTTATGACTTCGCCTCTGTTGGAGTGGACTTATCCAAAACGGTTAATTAGGTTAGATATTTCAGAAGTTAACTCTGAGGATTCAGAATTAGAAAATTCACAAATGGCTGACAGCAGCGAAGAAACTGCTAACAAATTGCTGCCAACTTATCGAATTTTAGTACCGGTTGCCAATCCCAGCACGCAGAAAGGTTTACTGCGACTAGCGGTAGCGCTGGCGCAGCCGGCTGCTGGTATGGGTGGTGAGGATTTACAGTCGGCGGCGGTTCATCCTCTGAGTTTGATAGAATTAAATGATGACTATGCCTTTGAAAGTACGCCTGCGGAAGCCGATCGCATTATTCAAGAACGCCGCTCGAAATTATCAGAATTGATTGAGAGTTTGGAAGTGCCGGAGGCACAAAAATTCGTACATCCCATCATTCGGGTTACTAATGATGTTGCCAGGGAAACGGCACAAATTGCGGAAATAGATCGCGCGGATTTGATTTTAGTAGGATGGCACAGGCCAACTTTTAGCAGCAACCGTTTGGGAGGACGTGTCGGCCAAATTCTCAGCAACGCTAAGGTGGATGTAGCAATTTTTGTTGACAGAGGCCGGGAAAGGTTGAATAACTTGTTAGTACCTTACGCGGCAAACATTCATGATGATTTGGGTTTAGAATTGGCGCTGAGACTATTAGTTAATAGCGAGGAACGCCGTTTGACGGTGCTGCGGGTGGCGGTTGACGGGGAAGCTGAAAACAATCTGAGTTACGAGTTTGGGCGAGTGATGGATCAGTTACCAGTTGAGGTGCGATCGCGCATTGAGACTCCGATTGTGGAGGCTGCTGAGCCAATTCAAGCAGTAGTAGCGGCTTCTGCTAATGCTGATTTAACTATTGCGGGTACGAGTCGGGAGTGGGGAATTGAGCGCCAAACTTTGGGACAGTATACTGATGAATTGGCTGTGCAGTGTCATTCTTCGCTACTGATTGCGCGGTGTTACGTTAAAGTGCGATCGCACTTGGCATCGGTACTCAGTCAAACTACTCAGTATTAGTCATGAGTAGGGGCGCACTGGGCATTTTACCCAATTACCGATTACCAATTACCAATTACCAAGATGATGAATCATTTAAGCCTCAAATCCCTGGCATTTTACGGGATTGCGATCGGCTCAGTTTCACTGCTGTTTAAAGTAGTAACTGCTTACGGGGAAGCAAATTTAAAGGCGGCCCCGGCAATTGCGGGAACTTATCGCTTCGATCCTAAAAGTTTGCCCGAATGTCTGAATTCTGATGTTTTGGTATTGACAATCGAGCAATCGGGTGTTTATTTGAGCGGTAATTTGCGATCGGGCAGCAGGGAGGGCAGGGAAAAAACAGCCCAAGAGAAACCTTCTCTATTTGGTAGGTGGGAAACTCAAGGATTGAACTTGTCGGGTGCGGTTCCTAATTTAGCGGGTTGCAGGGACTCCACAGCAACCGGTCAAAACAGTTCTGTTAAAATGCGCGGAATTGTGGAGCAAGAAAGCCTCAAGGGAAAAATTAGTCTAACTGATAAGACGGCGGCTACTGATTTTACTGCTCAAAGAGAAGCGGCGGTGCAACCCCAGAAGCAGGAAGATTGATCGATCCCAATAGAGAATAAGAAAGGGGAAATGGGTAATTCTTGGTCGCTTTCCGACAGAAAGCATCCAGGATACCCGCCACGTAATTCATCCGTCCAGAAATAAAAAACCTGTATCCGATAAAGGAACCCCAGAATTTATCCGTGGGATCAATGCTTCAATTCTAAAATCTAAAATCTAAAATCTAAAATCGCGCAATCGATTGACTCTCCCCTTCTCCCCCCTCAAGAAGCAAGGAATCACAAAGCGGCGGGGTGGGGGAGTGGGCGATCGAACTCCGGCCGCCGGAGCTCGCCCGCGACGGTCGGTTGCTGCTAAATTAGAAAATATACCTAAAAGTCAATGATAAAAATAAAGTATCCCAGAGAAGTTCTTGGTTGAGAATTTGTCTTGCTCAAGACCCCCCGTGCCCGTATAGTTTGTTTGGAATGGATGTTGCCGTGATATTAATGCCGTCAGAAACTTCGCTTACCCAGTCAAACCCGTTGATTTTAGACAGTTTGCCAGACTTGTCGCCCTCCGATGGGGGATGTCCCCGCCGAGCCAGATTGCAAATTGACTTGATGTTGCTGGCGATCGAAGCCTTGTATCTCGGAGGTGCAGAAGAAATGCTGGCTGTGTCAAAGGACCTGGAATTGGAATCAATTATCAAAAATCGGGTTGCTCTTTGGCTGATGCGTAATACTAACCCGCTGAGACGCTATACCCAGCGCCGCTCCCTTACCATTGTGGAGGCAAAAGCGCTGGTGGCGATCGCCTGTAATATGGCGCGCAAGTTAACCGCCACAATTCGGCAGTTGCTGCTAGACTCCCAGCAGTTGCGATCGAAAAATATCCCCCTCAACCAGAACCAGTCGCTGGCGGAGTATTTAGAACGCTTTCGAGCTCACTTTCGATCGCGCATGAACCCCAAGCGATCGCTAGTTGCAGCTTACGATTCCGACGACAAGCTCAACGAACTAGCTTTGAACTTGTTGAGCAAACTGCTATTTTGTACAGGCACAGCCGGAATGCAGCGCTTCTGGGTTAGCCTGTTTGATGGAGAAGTTGAATAAAAAATGACTATTAGGCGTCAGTACAGTCTGCCAAATTGCACCCTGGTTCTAGAAGGGTTGAGCGATGGATCGGCAGCCAGCCAGTTAGATTTACGGCCGGTGCTTTCAATATTAATGAGCGCTGAATGCTATGTTACAGGTCTTGGCGAGCCTTTAAGCGGGGGACGGGAGTTTTTTGAAAGCTTGGTGAGGGCCGTCAGCAGCTACGCTCAAGAATTTATGAGCGGAGTGCATTATCCCGATCGCTACGGCCCGAATGTGGGTATGGTGCAGTTGCACAGAATTGACGGGAATTTGCACCGATTGACCGTTCTACCCGCCTCCACAGGCAGCGCCACCCAAATCGATCAAAAAACAGAACTGTCGGCAAAAGTTGATTTGACGACGGTACAGCTATTTGACTTGGTAGAGGCGATCGATCAATTTTTTGCCGACACGCAGACGCTGCCGGAATTGTCGCTGCAATTAACCCCAATTTCCAAGCGTTACGTCAAGTCGGCCGAACCTTTGGCGAAGCGGACTTTACCTGCTGTCGTGGGGGTGTCGAGTTTGGCTTTGGCTGCGATGGCGTTTTTCTTGGTGCCGATACCGGAAGTCCAGCGGCCGAGAGATCCGGTGCCGCAGCCCAATCCTGCAGGCCAGAATCAGGGGACGCCGAATCCGGGCGGATCGGGTTCGCCTAATCCCAATCCCACGCCCCCTGCTGACGGTTTGCTGCCTGGGACTCAAACTCCGAACGCTGAATCGCTTTCGCCGACTCCGATCCCCGCGCCGCAGCCGGACGCTTCACCGTTGGCCACACCGCAGTCGAGCACTTCGCCGGAAAGCACGCCCACTCCTGTTGCGGAAGGTTTGGCAAGCCCAGATGTGGCAGCGGTGCCAATTACAGATCCAGGGGAAATTGACCTGTTGAGGGGCAAACTTTCCCAGCAAATTGACGGAGTTGTGAAGGATAAGCCTCCGGTTGGTGCGGAGTTGGTTTATCGGGTGAGTGTGGCCCAAGACGGGGCGATTGTCGGTTACAAGCCGGAGAATTCGGCAGCAGTCGATCGATCAGAAACGCCGTTGTCTGAGTTGCTTTACCAACCGGTTGGCACCAGGACACCTGCGGAACCGCTGGCTGATTTCCGCGTAGTTTTGGCACCAGACGGCACTGTTCAAGTCACTCCTTGGTAATGGTTAACTGTTGACTGTTGACTGTTAACGGTTGACTGTTGACTGTTAACGGTTGACTGTTGACTGATACCAAATCCCGCTTAAATGCTGCCTCATACCATGTCCGATCGATCGCGCATAATACAATTGCCGGGGCGGGTTTTTGAGATTGTCGGTTTTTAGCAAATATTGTTGGTGAACCCGCCCCTACAGGAATCAGGGTAATTGACCGGACATGATATCAATCTCTTAGTCTGGGGAGGCAGACTTGGTTTTTCTAGTAGCGATTTAAATCGCCGAATCATCTACAAACCGATTGCTGATTCAAAACCCTGTTGGTGCGATCGGCTTAATGTCTGGGTCAAATCCTCCAACTTGATTGGTGCGAATTATCCACAAAAAAGCTCCTTGTTTTAATAAAACTTTGGCTATTTCATCTTGGGTTCGCCTCGGCAGCATTGTTCGGTAACTAATAGCAGTTTTTATCAGGGTTGCTATACCTGCAAAAAAGGTTTTTTTCAGTTCCGCATCAATCCCCGCCAATGTCGAATTTTTCCGCCAATCTGGACGAACAATTCCGAGGGGCATTAATACTTTTTCTAAACTCTCTCCTAAAGCTACTAATTGGTGAAACCTTTTGCTTTGTGCGTCGGTGGGATGTGTTTTTAACCAGTCTTGAATCTGAGGATTTGACTCTATTTCGGAAGTGATTTTTTTAATTGTGGCGTAAATTGCCTGACTTGAATCTTGGACGCAAGAAGTTGCTGGCGTGACTAAACTTGCGCCGGTGCCGTCTCCGCTGCGGTAGCGGGCCATCATGATATCTAGTTGCTGGTTTAATTCGGTTAAAGGTGACAAGGTGATGCCGTCAAAATCGTAGTCGCAACACACGCAGTCTAATTTACAGATGATATCGCAAACCGGGCGATCGCCCAACCAGCCGCGCTGCAAGTCTCCCATGTAGCTTTGCCATTTGCTGGAACCGGCAACAATTCCGTCGGGATTGTGGGCGTAAACTTGTTTGTATTCTATGTCAAAACGCAGTTCGCTGGTAAAGCGATCGCGCACTACTTTTGCTACTCCGAAAGCAAAATGTCCGGTGACAATTCCCAGGGGTTGCCGTTCGCCTTTTTTGCCGCCGATACCCCCGAAACTGTGAATCACTATCCCGATATCTCCTTCTTGCCAAGGAGAGATTGAAGCGTTTTCTTTAGCGTCATTTGGGGTTAACAATACTATTTTTGCTTGCCCTTTTTGGGCTGGTGTATTTTCCCAATTTTGGCTGCTTAAATAATCGATAGATTTTTTTAGTCCGAAATGTGTTTCATCTGGGATTAATTGGGCAATTTTGCGGGGTTCGATTGCCTGTACTACAAATATACTGTCTTCGTCTCTTTCGCCGTAAATGTACCAGCCTTCTGGATTTAAGGGCGATTGTTCGATTAGGTGATTGGTAGACCTCGCTACGCCATTTTTGTCTGGCTGTACTTGTGGAATCCGAATGATTTCGGCGGCGCCGTCAAATTGTTGAGATGTTTTGTTGAAATGCCGGACAATAAATTTGTCGCTGTCGCGTTCTTTTCGCTGTAAAATAGAGACTAAGGCGCAGAAACGTCCGATAATTTGTACTGGTTCGCGATCGATCGTGAGTTCCTGGCGATCGCTGCTGCTATAATGAATCGCAATCACCGGCCTCCGCAGCATCACAGTCACGCTGTCTTCAAGTCTGCTGCCTGCTAGAGTTTCTAAAGGCCCGACATTTCGCCAGCCGTTTAATCTATCTGGATGGATGTTGCCAGATTTTTGACTTTTTTGAGTTTCTTGTGTGAAGTTTATATCTTGACTGACTGCGTGGACAAAAAACTGTACTTCGCGATTTGTACTCCATTTCAAAAATGCTGTTTTGCCAATAAAGTTTTTATATTTTTTGGGTGCATTTATTACTTCAAAAAACACTGTGCCGTAGGGCAGCCGCTGTTCGTTTGATGGCAAAATTAAGCGCCCGTGCCAAAGAGCGATCGGCTTGTAGAGATAGGCAACTGCTGCTGATTTTTCGCAGATTATCTCCGGCTCAATCGCTCTTGAAATATCGCTTTTGCCTCCAAAAATAGTAGCAGTTAAATTGCCGTCACTTTCTACGAATCTGGGTTCTAAAAAAACCTTTTCAGGTTCGGAAATATGAGCGGTTGAATTGCCCGTCTTTCTGGTGAACGAGCGTATAAAAAAATGGCGGTTTCCCTCCAATTTCGCTTGCAACCAATTAAGAAAAATCCGAATAAAAATAAAAGCTGTTAGACCGGAAATAACAGCCAGAACTATCAGCCCCAGGGTCAAAATGAATTGGTTAAAAGACTGACCTGACACTAGAAAAATTGTGGGCCATATCCAAGAAAATGCCGCCATAATATCTAAAAACGAGTTTTAGGTTCGATCCAGTCTGTGCTGGCTTGACTGCCGAAAACTAGGGGTTTGTCCTCGGTGACTGCTACTGTTTGCCCTGTCATATCCACTGCACAAAGAGGCCAAGATCGATCGCCCAAATTGCCGGCGCGGAACAGAACTTTTCCGGGACAAACTTGACTCCAACCCAACAATACAGCATGAGTGTAAAGACTGCGAGCGGGAGCAACGGTATAAGTATAATTATCATTTTTGTCCCAAATGACACCGTAGTCGGACATATCGGAAGAGTTGAAAAGTGCTTCAAATTCGCGGGCGAGAATCCGGGAACCGTCTTGATTCCAAGAAACAGGCACTAAAATGGCGATCGTCCCGGACATATCTGTATCATCGCTAGCATACATCCCACTTTCGGCCAGTGGCGAAGCAGCCGCCACTGTTTGCAGTTCGCCGGTTTTGAGATTTTCCACAAACATGACGCTGCTAACCCGACATCGGGAGAATTCCGGCTGTACTTGCAACTCAATTCGACTGTAAGCTGCGTATTGGCCGTTAGTTGATACTAGAGATGGACTGCGATAATAGCGGAGGCCTGTGCCTGCAGTGGAGCTCACTTTAGCATGAGTGGCACTAATCCACTCCCAAGGAACGGGATAAGGGCTATTTAAAGGGTCAGTCATCGGTTTTTTTTCCAAAAGTTTTACTGAATTATCCAACAGATTCAGGCTGGCACGCAACGGACTAGAAACCAGGTTTCTAGTCCGTTGCGTGCCACCAAACCACAGATTTATATAAACCGGGTTTCTTTTTTATATTTTAGATTGGAGGACAAATCTCAAATCTCAAATCTCAAATTTCAAATCGGATAGGTAAGATAGTATCGAAATTAATGTGGTCTGTACACCGAGAGGGATGAAATATGACGCGATCTTTTAACCAAAAACCTTCAATCCCCCCCACTCGCGTCTCCAAGTCGCGGGGAAAAGGTTTGCTTGTACTGTCGCTGATTTTTCGACTGCTGCTGCTGGGGGTGGGTAGCGGTTTTGCGTGGGTTTTGGGGATGGCGATCGCTCAAATTTATCCGTCAGGCGCGACGGAAATGCCGATCGCAGAGAGATTGCTGCGTGTAACTCAAAATTTGACCTCCAGCCCGAAACGCGCCCCAGCAACGCCAATTCCGGCACTCCCGCCACCAACCGCTACACCGACTCCCCAGTCAACAGTCAGTCCTGCCCAGAGAGAGAAATTGCAGTCGGATTTGAGACAGTTGCAGGGCGAACTCAACGCGCTGATTGGTCGCACTGCCGCTTTGGAGAGTCAGTTGGGCAGCAGCCGCCCGACGGAAACTTTGGAAAAGCGTTTGCAGTTGATGTCGCGGGAATTGGCGGGGCCGGAAACGGCGGCAACTCCTGTTCCGCCTTTACCGGCGATCGGCAGCAGCCCCAGTCTGAACCCTGAAACGGTGAATACTGCGCCACAGAATGCCAATAATCCGGTGTTTGGGGGAGATGGGCTGATGGTGACTCTGCCCAGCGATGTTTTGTTTGATACTGGCAGCATTTCTTTGCGCGCGGGCACAAGTGCGATTTTGGACAATTTGGTGGCGGAGTTGGGCAATCACGAGGGGGCAACTGTGCGGGTTGCGGGCCACACTGACGACGCGGGGGAAGCGGCGGATAATCGCAATGTGTCGTTTGCCCGGGCTCAGGCTGTGGTGCAGTATTTGTCTGGTGTGCTCGGTCAGAAGTATCATTGGGTGGCGATCGGCTATGGGGAAAGTCGCCCTTCGGTAGACAATAGTTCTGATACTAATCGGCAGCGCAACCGCCGCATTGAGGTGGCAATTAGTCCTTAGTTTTTAGTCATCAGTCATCAGTTATCAGTCGGCAGACTTGTAGATACTGTTGAAGTGTTAATGGTAGCGATCGAATAATTGGAGTCAATCGATTTTAGATTTTAGATTTTAGATTTTAGATTGACTTGCGCGAGATAAATGCGGGGGCAATAAGTGATTTTCGATTTTCGATTTTGGATTGATTCCACGGATAAATAACGTGGCGGGTACCACATGAAGAAATTCGTGGTCATATCACATCCGGTTGAACCGGAATGATTTAACCGCAGAGGGCACAGAGGACGCGGAGGAAGAGAAGAGAGAGATGAATAATTCCGATGCCAACGGGTTTGATATCGAACGGCTTCTGGGATGTTAAAATTGCTGTTGTGAATTTAAGATCAAACCTGGCAACTACGGAATTATACCCAAGTACGAGTGTCCCCGCGATCGGTCACGTAAGCGCTGAACTCCGAAAATTATTATTCCGATGCCAACAGAAACGATATAAATTGTATGTTTCAATTCCCTACTCCCCTTCTCCTCTTCTCCCCTGCTGTCACGCCGAAGGTGTAAGAGGTGGCAAGTCAGAATTATTTTTAGCCCGATCTATTGCCTCTCGATGTTCGCTCCTAAGTTTCGGTTTTAAATACAAGTTCTCAATCAAAGCTGCCACTCCCGCAAACCAAGGCGGCACAATTACTGCCCCAATAATTCCTAATACTTGAACGCCTCCCAATACAGACAGCAATTGATATAAAGGATGCACACCAACCGAGGAACCAACCAGCAAAGGATCGAGTACGTAAGTTTCTAAATTCTGGATAATTACAAATAACAGTAATACCCACAAAAGTACCCAGCCACCTTTAGCTAATGCTACAATTAATGCTGGTACTGCTCCCAATACTGGGCCGATGAACGGAATCAAGTTTGTCACACCTGCGATCGCACCCAAGCCTAAAGCAAATTCCGGCATTCCCAAAATGCTTAAACCTGTGGTAATAAATATCCCTAAAATGCCCGAAACTAACACTCGCCCGCGAATATAGCTCCCCATTCTTTGACCAATTGGCGCCACTTGTGCGGCTAATCTTGTATCCCAAGGTTTTGGGAAAAATTGCACCAAACTTTTGATTAATGTGTCGCTGTCGGCAACCATGTAACCGGAAATAAATAATGCTAAAACTAAGCTGAAAAAACCGCCTAGAATGCCTCTGGTTAAACTGTACGATCGCAAAACCAGTTGTTGACTCGATCGAATCAGCCAATTAGTCAGCGATTGAGTGTCCACCAGACCCACCAAGGTTGGGGCGTCGTCGGTTAGGCGACTCAATAGATTAGTTGCCACAGTTCGCAAACTTTCGACATAAACTGGTAACTGCCGCAGCAGTAACTCTATTTGTTCGATGACTGTGGGCCCGATTAACACTACCGTCCCGCTAAATCCACCGATGAGAGTTAAATAAACCATAATCACCGCCAGCCAGCGGGGAACCCGCATCGTTTGGGCCCAATTAACGATCGGGACGATCGAAGCAGCCAGCACAACTGATATCATCAGAATTACTAGCAGGCTCCGCAATTGCCACAGCAGCACTAGCAGCAAGGACGATGCTACAATTAGCAGCAAGTTAGGTAAAGAAATGGTAATCCGCTGTTCTGACATGATTATTCTGACAAAATTGAGTAATGATATTGTTGTCGATCGTGTCACTCTCTATTTTATGATAAACGATATGATATAAATAATATAATTAAGATTATGAAGTCGCTCTTAAAACCCGTTGAATGGATCGGCAGTTCCCGTGACGACTTGCGCGACTTTCCTGAAGATGTTCAGCAAATTATGGGTTTTGCTTTGTACCGCGCTCAACTGGGTAAAAAGCATCCTGATGCTAAACCGCTTAAAGGATTTAAAGGTGCTGGCGTTCTAGAAATTGTTGAAAATTTTGATGGAGACACTTACCGAGCTGTATATACCGTAAAATTTGAAGGAATAGTCTATATTCTTCATGCTTTTCAAAAAAAATCAAAGCAGGGAATTGCTACCCCCAAGCAAGATATAGATTTGATTGAATCTCGACTTAAGCGTGCCAAAGAACACTACAAAAAATATTTAGAACAGCAAGAAGTGGAGGAACAAAATGACTGAAGAAATAAAAGTGCATTCCAGTAGTGGAAATGTTTTTGCTGATTTAGGGCTACCCAATCCAGAGGAATTACTGATTAAGGCAGAACTAGCTCATCAGATTAGTGAATTAATTTCGGAACGCCAACTAACCCAGAACCAAGCAGCAAAGCTATTAGGAATCGATCGACCTACACTCTCAGCATTGATGCGCGGTAAATTATTAGATTTCTCTACGGAACGCCTATTTCGTTTTCTCAACGCACTCGGCAGCAACGTAGAGATTAGGATTGCCCACTCGCCACCAAATGTTCAAGCTAAAACTCACATTGTCGTAGCATCATAAGTAAACAAACAAGTAAAAAATTAAAAGATTAATATGCAATCACCACCTTCAAATAAAGATTTGTCAACCATTTCATCTATAAAATCACCAACGCTGTTTTACGAATGGCAAAACTATCGCTGTGCTTATGATGTTTATAACCCAACTACTGCGACAGAAGATAGCATCCCTTTGTTATTAATTCACCCGATAGGAGTTGGTTTGTCAAGAATCTTTTGGCATAGATTTTGTGAGAGTTGGTACAAAGCAGGGAACAGTAATCCGATTTATAATCCCGACCTTTTGGGCTGCGGCGATTGCGAAATGCCGGCTGTGGCCTGCTATCCTGACGATTGGGCGGCACAGTTGCAGTATTTCTTGGAAACTGTAGTCAAAAAACCTGCGATCGTCCTCGTGCAAGGTGCTTTACTGTCTGTAGGCTTGGCTTTAGCAAAAAAGCAGCAGGAAAGCGGCTCAAATTTAATTCGCGGCTTAGTTCTCGCAGGGCCTCCAGCTTGGGCGGTGATGAACAAACATTCGACAGAAAGACAGCAAAGAATTGTCTGGAATTTGTTAAATTCTCCCCTGGGAAACGCTTTTTACCGCTACGCCAGACGCGCTGAGTTTTTGCGTTCTTTTTCTGTGAAACAACTGTTTGGCGATGCGGCACAAGTTGACAGCGAATGGTTGGATGCTTTGCAGGCTGGGGCGGCCAATCCTGACAGCCGTCACGCGGTTTTCTCGTTTTTAGCGGGGTTTTGGCGCCAGGATTATAGTAACACGATTCAAAAGTTCGATCGACCTGCACTCATTGTCATGGGAGAAAAAGCCTCAAGCATCAGTCAAGCGGGTAAGGAAGAGAAACCGGATGAAAGATTAGCGCAATATTTAGCTTATTTTCCCAATGGGGAAGGTTTATTAATGCCGGGGCGCAATGTTTTGCCCTACGAATCCACCGCAGAATTTGTCGCGGCTGTTGCCGAATTTGTGAACAAGTTAAATAAAACTTAAATCTATTTGTGGAGTTATTATCTAATAATAACTGATATCGTTTCCGGTTGCATCGGTATTGTTCAAATACTCAACAGTTAACAGTCAACAGTCAACAGTCAGAACCAGTTGTCTCATGCTTCCGGCTCGTCCAAAGACTGGCGTAATGTTGCAATAACATCCTCGGCTGACTGGTGTCGAAATTTGCCTGTACGGAAATCAGCTAAGGTTCGTTGGGCATCAGCAGCTATTTCCGCGCGGACACTCTCGCGGTGACGGTTTTGCAGGATTTTTATCAGCATTTCCTGCTGTTCGTAGGACAGTTGTAAAGCAGTTTCTAGCACTTGGTCGAGGGTATTCATAGAGCTAGGCTATTACCTCTAAGGTTGAACAAATTGCGAAGTTGAGTAAATTATATCGCTTATTCAAAGACTAGGCTACACTAAAAAAAATGTACTAAACTCGGTTTGGTCATGAGCGACAACATCATTACGATTGAAGCAGGTAAACGCAGTGGAAAGCCTTGCATCAGGCGAATGCGAATTACCGTTCACGATGTGCTGGGTTGGCTGGCTGCGGGAATGTCTCATGCAGAAATTCTAGACGATTTCCCAGAGTTGACGGAGGAAGACATTAGAGCGTGTTTAGAATTCGGCGGTTGAAACCGCTTCTTGTCAAACAAAGTCTGCCTCCGCAGACTATGAATTTAGTTTCAACCACGATGCCAGATGGTTGTACCATCCTTTTGATCGATCAAAGTAATCCCATTATCCTTAAGCTCGTTGCGGATGCGATCGCCCTCAGCAAAATCCCTAGCTTTCCGAGCATCTTTCCGCTGCTGAATCATCACCTCAATCTCCCCATCACTCAAACCATCAACAGCATCATTGCTGTCACCTTCCGGCTGAACTTCTAAACCCAAAACCCCCGCCAAACTCACCAATGTCAGCCATTTTTGCTGCAACAAATCCGGCGCAGTTTCTGTTTTTCCCTGATGCACTAAAACATTGCCTTCTTTGGCCAATTCCTTAGCCAATTCAAACAAAATCGTCACAGCGCCGGGAGTATTGAAATCATTGTCCATCGCTGATTGGAATTCCTGCACAGCTTTGCTATCCTGTCCAGTTTTCTCAACGTCCCAATTCAGTTGAGAACCGTAGCGCAGCCCAAACAGCAAACCTTCATTGATGGTATTCCAGCCATTTCTAGCGCTAGCGATCGCCTCTTCGGTAAAATCAATTTGACTGCGATACTGCGCCATCAACACAAACAGCCTCACCGCCATCGGTTCCACCGCTTTTGCATTCTCGCTTTGATTCTGACTCCCATCCTGCGTAGGGGCGGTGCCCCCGTGCCCGCCCTGGGCTGCGGGGGGGTTAGATTCCAAATCGCCCGACCAATTCCCATCCAACAAATCGCGAATTGTAATAAAATTGTGCAAAGATTTCGACATCTTTTTGCCATTGACAGTCACAAAAGCATTGTGCATCCAATAATTAGCCAGTGACTTGCCAGTCGCGGCTTCAGATTGAGCAATTTCGTTTTCGTGGTGCGGGAAAGTTAAATCGGAACCGCCGCAGTGAATGTCAATTGTTTCGCCCAAGCAATCGCGCACCATCGCCGAACATTCGATGTGCCATCCGGGACGACCTTTTCCCCAAGACGACTCCCAAGCAGGTTCTCCCGGTTTAGCGCTTTTCCACAGGGCAAAATCAGAGGAATCTTGCTTTTTTTGAGCTTCTATTTCTGCGGTGTCCAATCTACCGCTAGCCCCGGCTTGCATTTCTTCCAACTTGCGGCCGGAAAGTTTTCCGTAATCGGCAAATTGCCTCACGTTGTAGTAAACGTCGCCGCCGTTCGCATAGGCATAACCTTTATTTTCTAATTCGTGAATCAGCCGTTTAATGCCGTCCATTGTATGGGTGGCGCGGGGATATTCATCGGCCCTGAGAATATTCAGTTTGTCCATATCTACGAAATATTCATCGATGAAGCGTTCCGCCACGGCTTCCATTCTGGAATTGGTTTCGCGGGCGCGATCGAGAATTTTGTCATCAATATCGGTAAAATTCTGAACGTAGCGAACATCGTATCCGCGCCACATCAGATAGCGGCGCACCATGTCCCACACAATGTAAGCGCGGGCGTGGCCGACGTGGCAGTAATCGTACACCGTAACGCCGCAGCAGTACATCCGCACCTTTCCTGGTTCGAGGGGCTCAAAAGGTGATTCGCGACGGGTCAAGCTGTTGTAAAGCGTTAGAGTCATTCGATTTTAGATTTTAGATTTTAGATTTTAGATTTTACAAGATTTACGCAGAAGCTCTATGTGTAGGGTGTGCAGTGCCCACCTTATCTGTATAGGTAGCGTCAAACCTTTTTTGCGTCCAAGACTTTTGGTTTGTAGTTGCGATCGCCCGTAAGCGTTGCTTGCACAAGAGTACCGCCCAACTGCCAGCCTACCAAATTTTGTACTAAATCTCCTCTATCCATAGTACCGCCCTGGCCGACTCAATCTCACATCTAATTTATGTCAGGAAATGTTGACAATTGTTTCCCTGACGATCCCCACAAGCGCTTAATTGTCAAGATTCCCTGACAAAGTGATCCCCAAAATCACGAAAATGCGTATAAGTACCCAGAATTGAAGGAAAAGACCCCTTGACCCGATCGCAACTTGTCTGCAACATTAAGTCATGACAAAGCGATCCCAAAGAAATGCTTGGATTAAGCAGCCCTGGGAGTCGAATAGCGCGTGTGCTGCCAGCACAGCGTTGCTAGCAGCACCGGTCGCACTCACAAAATCGATCTTGTCAATCAAGAATCGACAGATAAAGCTTTATTTAGATCGGACGGTGCGCGCAGAAGCCAATAAGTCCAACCCCCCGATCGCATCGGGAAAAAGACAAGCTCAAAACAAGCAAGGCTTCAAAGGTTGGAGAGATTTGGAAGCTCGATAATATGTAGATTTAAAAGAGTTTCTAACTCAAAAAGTCAACACATTTGTGTTGAAAGGAAAAATCTAACCCGCCATCCTAAATTAGTGGAGAACCAACTCATGGCAAAAGAACGCCCACCATTAGAAGAGATGACTTTGCGACAACTCCGCAGAGTTGCTAGCGAATGTGGAGTCTCTCGCTACAGCCGGATGCGGAAATCGCAACTCCTGGCATCAATTCAAGAAATTCAGCGCACCAAATTTTCCTACAGCCCATCTCGCAAACTAGAGGCACAAGAAGCAGTGGAAGCAGCAAAGTTTGAACTCGGTCAAGAAGATAGAACAGGCGGTTCTTTGTCGTCTGTAGATGAAGGTTTAGCAGATTTGCCCAACGGCTACGGCGAAAGCCGGGTGGTTTTAATGCCCCGCGACCCAGAATGGGCCTACACTTACTGGGATATTCCTAACGATCGCAAAGAAGAATTGCGTCGCCAAGGAGGACAGCAACTCGCCCTGCGGATCTACGACGTTACAGATGTTAACCTCGATACTCAAAGCCCGCACAGCATTCAAGAATATCCCTGCGACGAACTGGCGCGGGAATGGTACGTGCCAATCCCCGTGAGCGATCGGGATTATGCGATCGACATCGGCTACCGCTGTGCAGATGGCCGCTGGCTGGTATTAGCTCGATCGGCCGAAGTCCGCGTTCCTCCCGTCTATCCCAGCGACTGGATTGAAGATCAATTCATCACCCTCGACTGGGAAGAAGAATTGCAGGGCAAAACCTTTGCCGAACTGGTTCCTCCGGCCAAGAAACTCGCAAAAGCAGCCAATGGCTTCGGTTTCAGCACCGAAAATGCTATCTACGAACAAATCTTCGGCATGGCAGAATCTGCCGAATCCCTGCGCGTAGCGGGTTCTATCTTCGGTTCCATGCAGCACGTCGCCGGTTCCGTCCAGCAAGTCGGCATCCACGAACAAGCTCTCAGTTCCTACGTGTTCCCCTCCGGCGTCGGAATGTGGGCGGCTCCCACCATGTCGGGACTCACCGCGTCGGGTGTCGGTATGTCCGGCCTCACCGCGTCGGGTGTCGGTATGTCGGGCCTCACCGCGTCGGGTGTCGGTATGTCCGGCCTCACCATGTCAGGTGTCGGTATGTCCGGTCTCACCATGTCCGGTTTCGGTATGTCCGGTGTTGGTATGTCGGGAGTTGGCTTCGCCCCCCCGATGCGCCCCCGCCAGTTCTGGTTAGTTGCTGATGCCGAACTGATCGTCTACGGCGCCACCGAGCCTGACGCTACCGTCTACGTAGGCGGACAGCCGATTAAACTCAATGCTGACGGCACTTTCCGCTTCCAGATGTCCTTCCAAGACGGCTTAATCGACTATCCGATTTTTGCAGTAGCAGCAGACGGCGAACAAAACCGCGCCATCCACTTGAAATTCAACCGCGAAACCCCAGAACGGCGCACCAATACCAAGCAGGATGCTGTTGTGGAATGGTTGGGCTAATCCCAAAGGTCGATCGATCAACGGGCGATCGTTCAGGTTTGTGCCAATTTTTTAACCATCACAAGGCATAGCCTCAGCCGATCGTGATTTGTTAAGGTTAATCCCAGACAACAACCCATAACACCCCCTATACACCGTTCTCCTGTTTTGAGGAGCGGTGTTTTTTGTATTTAGAAGGAAGAAGGAAGAAGGAAGAAGGAAGAAGGAAGAAGGAAGAATTATTTATTTAAATGTTCTCAATAGACTTGAATTGGATAAATCTTTGATAGAAGGATCAACCGCAGATTACAGGCAGATAAACACAGATAAACGCAGATAATCTCAAGATAGTTGATGATTTTTGTAATAGGTTTAATATCTCTCTATAGATAGATGTCTACTTAACTCCCCTTCCACCTACTTAAATCAAAATTTGCATTCTTCACTCAAGCATTATTAAGTAAGCTAAAGTTTACTTAAACTTTTATTGCACAAACTGACTAAATCCAGCGAAACAAAAGAAAGCGAGTTATGAGAGAAAGAAGGCGATCGCACTGCCATTTCTCAAAAGCCAATGCAAAAAATAAATTCCCTGCTGCAACGAAGCCAGAAGCGCCCCCGTCTTTTAGCCTTATTCGCTGTCACATTAGCCACCGTCTTACTTTTATTTATTCTGCCGGCACTGACTCAACAGCCAGTCGTGCTCACCATGTTAATGCAAGGCCAAGACATTGTTAACTGGAGACCCTTTGTCAAAGAATTTGAACAGAAAAACCCCGGCATTCGCATCAACCTCATAGAAGGGCCTTTTGACACCAACCTCATAGAAAATCTTTACACATCTGCCTTTCTTTTAGGCGAATCGCCCTACGACATCATCAACATGGATATTGTCTGGGTTCCCAAATTTGCAGCCGCAGGTTGGGTAAGGGATTTGACAGACAAAATTCCCCCCGAACAACTTTCCAAATTCATCCAAGGTAACGTCGAAGGCGGGCGGTATCGGGGCAAACTTTACCGAATTCCCCACGCTTCCGATGCCGGAATGCTTTATTACCGCAAAGACATTTTAGAACAAGCGAAAATTCCAGCCCCGAAAACCTTTGAAGAGATGGTAAAAATATCTCAAAACTTGCAAAAACAGGGAAAAGCAACTTGGGGTTATCTGTGGCAAGGTAAACAATACGAGGGAGTATCTGCGATGTTTGTCGAGGTACTCTCCGGTTTTGGTGGCTTCTGGGCTAACCCGCAAACTTTTGAAGTTGGGTTAGATAAACCGGAGGCAATTAAAGCAGTGGAATTTCTCAAAAATACGATCGCCTCTGGCATTTCTCCTCCGGGTGTCACCACCTACGGCGAAGAAGAAACCCGGCTGTTGTTTCAAAACGGCAAAGCACTGTTTTTGCGAAACTGGCCCTATGTTTGGAAGCTGGCAAATGCCGAGGGATCGAATGTTAGAGGCAAAATTGCGATCGAGCCAATGCTCAGCAGTATCGGTCAAACAGGCGGTTCCTGCTTGGGCGGCTGGGGCTGGGGAATTGCCAAAACCTCAAAACATCCAGAACAAGCGTGGAAAGCAATTCAGTATCTTACCAGCGAGGAAACCCAGCGCAAATTTATTTTACAAACCGGTTTAGTTCCCAGTTACAAATCCCTATTTACCAACAAAGAAATAGTCGCCAAATATCCCCACTACCCGCAACTGCTAAAAGTAGTGGAACGATCATCTTTGCGCCCGCCCCTGGCACAATACGCTCAAGCTTCTGATATTTTGCAGCGCTATTTGAGTTCAGCTTTTACCGGGAGAATGAGTGCAGAACAAGCAATGAAAGCAGCAGCTAGCGAAACTCGTAATTTATTAGGCAGTTTGAAACAACCCCAAGCTTCGTAAATTTGACATCTTGTCTCTGTTAGAAACAGGCAAGATGCCTGTTCCACAAAGAGTTAGAAACAGGCAAGATGCCTGTTCCACAAAGAGTTAGAAACAGGCAAGATTCCTGTTCCACAAAGAGTTAGAAACAGGCAAGATTCCTGTTCCACAAAGAGTTAGAAACAGGCAAGATGCCTGTTCCACAAACCAGTTAATTCAATTGTGGGGAGTAGGGGTTGGGCTTCTGGCCCGCCAAAAAATAAATTAAAGGTGAACAAGATGCAATTAGACAAGATGCGACAGCGCGAACAAAAAACCGGATGGATATTAGTAGCACCAGCTTTGATAATTCTGATGCTAGTATTTGCTTACCCAATATTGCGGGCTTTTTGGCTGAGTTTATTCACCCAAAACCTCGGTACAGAATTAAAACTGGTTTTTTCCGGTTTTGCTAACTACAGTCGAATGTTAGGCGACGGGCGTTTCTGGCAAACTTTAGGCAACACCACTGTATTTACTGTCGCCTCTGTTGTGCTGGAATTAATTCTCGGTATGGGCATTGCCTTAGTCTTAAATCAATCCTTCCCAGGGCGCGGCATTGTTCGCACAATCTCCCTGCTACCTTGGGCGTTGCCCACTGCATTGATGGGAGTAGCTTGGGCGTGGATTTTTAATGACCAATACGGCGTAATTAACGACATTTTGAGGCGATTGGGATTGATTCAAAATAGCATTAGCTGGCTGGGAGATCCGACTTTGGCAATGATGGCAGTGATTACAGCGGATGTGTGGAAAACTACGCCCTTTGTCAGCTTGCTTTTGCTAGCGGGATTGCAATCAATTCCCGGTGATTTGTACGAAGCCCACGCGATTGACGGCGCTAGTAGCTGGCAGAGTTTCCGTCAAGTTACTGTGCCCCTGTTGATGCCGCAAATTGTGATTGCTGTGCTGTTTCGATTTGCCCAATCTTTCGGCATTTTTGACTTGATTCAGGTGATGACGGGAGGGGGGCCGGCGGGGGCAACGGAGACGGTTTCTATCTACATTTACAGCACGGTAATGAGGTATTTAGACTTTGGGTATGGGGCGGCTTTGGTGGTGTGTACTTTTTTGATGTTAGTGGCAGCAGTTGCGATCGCCACTTATCTGTTATCGAGAGCCCGCATCAATTGATTTTAGATTTTAGATTTTAGATTTTAGATTTGAGGATTGTAGATTGTAGATTGTAGATTGCTGAACGTTTTGAATTTTTCCTTTCATTGGTATAAATTATGTCGATCGCCCGCGAACAACCTAGCAAAAAAACCTTTAACATCCGGCAATTAATCTTGCCAATCTCAGCGCTCTTAATTGTCGCCTATTTCCTCGCACCTATTATCTGGCAGGTGCTAACTTCTTTCAAAGTAAATGCAGATATTTCGGCGATTCCCAACGTCTACATTCCCAAACGAATTACTTTCGAGCATTACCTGTCGCTGTTCCAGCGCCGCCCGTTTGGACTTTACATTTTAAATAGCGCTTTTGTTTCCATTACTTCAACATTACTGTGTTTAGCAGTAGGCGCTCCTGCAGCTTACGCTTTAGCCCGGTTGCGGCTGTGGAGCGAGAGAATTATCCTGGCAAGTGTGACGATTGTAACGCTATTTCCGGCGGTGCTGCTATTTTTGGGACTGCTGGAAATTGTCAAAGCTTTGGATTTAGGCAATAATTATTTAGCCTTAATTATTCCTTACACTGCTATCAATTTGCCGCTGACAATTTTGGTGATGCGAAGTTTCTTTCAACAGTTGCCAAAAGATTTGGAAGATGCGGCTAAAGTTGACGGCTACAACACTTTTCAAATGCTGTGGCAAATCGTGCTACCGATGACATTTCCCGCGTTAGTCACAACGGGAATTTTGACGTTTATTTCAGCTTGGAACGAGTTTATTTTTGCACTGACATTTATGACTCGCGAATCTCTGAAAACTATTCCCGTCGCAACTGCTCAACTCAGCGGGGTGTCAGTATTTGAGATTCCTTACGGCCCGATCGCCGCAGCTACCGTTTTGGGAACTTTGCCCTTGGTTTTGCTGGTTTTGGTGTTCCAGCGGCGCATTGTTCAGGGTTTAACTGCGGGGGCTGTAAAAGGATAAATCGATTTTAGATTTTAGATTTTAGATTTTAGATTGAACTGGTTCCTAGGCTGTGCCTGGGAACGAGTCAAACAACACAGTCAACAGTCAACAGTCAACAGTCAACAGTCAACAGTCAACAGTCAACAGTCAACAATCAACAGTCAACAGTCAACAGTCAACACTTTAAAAATCATGGCAAAATTGCAACTCAAAAACCTCAATAAAACCTACAGCCCTAAAGTTGTTCCCGTGAAAGACATTAGTTTGGATGTCAGCGAAGGGGAATTTCTGACTTTGTTGGGGCCGTCGGGGTGTGGTAAATCTACGACGCTGCGGTTAATTGCAGGGTTGGAACAGCCGACTAGAGGCGAGATTAGAATTGGCGATCGCGATGTCACTTATCTCAGACCGGGCGATCGGGATATTGCAATGGTTTTTCAAAGTTACGCGCTGTATCCGCACATGACAGTATACGAGAATATGGCATCGAGCCTCAAACTTCGCAAAATCTCCTCCAGCGAAATCAATCGGTTAGTGACGGAAGTTGCAACATCCCTCGGATTGACGGAATTAATCGATCGCAAACCAGGAAAACTATCAGGCGGACAGCGGCAGCGAGTGGCCCTCGGCCGCGCATTAGTGCGCCAACCGGAAGTATTTTTGCTCGACGAACCTTTGAGCAATCTCGACGCATTATTACGGGAAAAAGTTAGGGCCGAACTTAAACAATTGTTTTCCTCACAAAAAGCTCCGGTAGTGTACGTAACTCACGACCAAACCGAAGCAATGACGCTTTCTACCAAAGTCGCAGTTCTCAACTGCGGCAACGTGCAGCAGCTCGATCCGCCACACTTAATTTATACTCGTCCGGCCAATCAGTTTGTAGCTGGTTTTGTGGGCAGCCCGCAAATGAATTTGCTAGTGCTTAAATGCCAGGGAAATTTTGCTAAGTTGGGGGATTTTGGAGTTCCACTCCCAAATATGCCGACTGTGCCGCCAGAAATTGTGTTGGGAATTCGCCCGGAACACGTCGGCTTTGCAGATGTAGAGGCTGGCAAGATGTCGGGCCCAGAGGCAATTAAAGGTGAGGTTTTTTTAGTGGAAAACTTGGGAATGCAAAATTTAGTTAGCGTCCGAGTTAAAGGTGTGGAGTCTGTAACGGTGCGGGCTTTAGTGCCAAATGACCGCCACTGGAATTCCGAAATTGTAGAGCTGGTTTTTCCGTCTCAGTTGCTGCACTGGTTTGACGTGAAAACGGGCGATCGCTTGCAATAAGAATTCGCCCTGCATACCATGCTTGATTAAAAATTGTCTAACCATGTGTATAAAAATATTTTTTTTGCTTCTAACTAAGTTATGACTTTAGTTAGAGGTAGAACTATTTGGCTGCTGTTAACGTGATATTCATGTGTGAAAAAGCTAATTGGCTCACACATAGGTTGCGTGTTTACCAGATTTTATCGTTAACCTATAACTCTATTTAGGTGGTCGATCGCAAGTTAAAGCTAAGTTGGCTTTACCTCGCATTAGCTGCTAAATTTGGAGCGAGTCAATTAGATGAAAAAATGTTGAAAATTATCACCAATTAACTTCGGGAGTATTACTGAGATGAATTTGATTTCCACAGCCATTGCTCGCATCAGTTCCCTGCTTAAGGGTTTTCAAATCAAGAGTTTTTTGAGTGTTGTCCTAGTCGGTTTTCTGCTCCTAACAACAAATGTTGATTCGGGAAGCAGTAACAAAGGTTTTGGCGCGCAAGCCAGCTCAAAGTCTGAGCTCAACAATCCTGAAAGACCCCAAACAACACGGGAATGGAGGCAAGAAGCTCGCGAAACCTCAGACTCTCCGGGCGAACGAGTTCAGAAGATTGGGCAAGAGGCAGGAGCAGCCGTGAAAGAAATGGGGGAGATGTATCAAGACACTGCTAAGAGAAGTATCCGCGAATTAAAGGATTAGTAGCTCCCACTAAAAAAATATAACACTGAGAAACCTGATTGCTTTCGGGGCGCAGCCAAGAGTGCTCGCCCTTGCGAGTTTCTGAACACCTGAAAAGTTTGAGGTTTAAATAGGTTGAGCTAGTTAATACGGCAGACGCAATCAAGTAGGCGACCATACATAAACTAGAACAGATGCTCAAAAACCCAGTTTCTCAGGTGAAACTGGGTTTTTGAGTTGAAAGTCTTTTATGTTACAGCATATTCGCTGGTTCATAAAGTACATTAGGAATGAGAATTAAATAACTTCCACTCTTGAAAGTGGGATGGGCGTCCCGCCCATCCTTTTTGGACGGGCGGGACGCCCATCCCACAATAACAATTAAAATTGTAAGTTATTTAATTCGCGATCCTTAGCAGCTATATTGTGTGGTGTTAGTCCGTAGGGTGCGTCGCTCCTTCATATTTGATAAAGATTGCAGATTGACGGGTGTATCCGCACCTTACTCGCGTTTCTCTTCTTGTATGTACCGCATATACATGGAATATGCTGTATGTTGAGGGCGGGCTTTCCGGCCCAACCCCTACTCCCCACAAGAAGGAAAATTTATTGCCCCATGCAATTTAAATGCGTATTAGCTTAGCCTCGTTACTGGTTTAAATGCTCCACAGCTTATTTATGATATTATTCGTGGTAATCAAGGTCATATCCTCAAAGATAAGTAGGGTGCGGGTGCAAGAAAAATCATAATTTGTGGGTATCGATCGCAGACTGCAAAAAATCGCTATAAAAACCTGGCCGGGAGAAAACAAAAATATGATGAATGACGGCAACCAAAAAGCTGAAGCGCCTGAAACCGAGGATGCACAAAATTTGTCCGGCATGGCGAAAGCTTTTCTTGTGAACGTGGCTTGGTCTTACGCAGAGGCATTGGAGCTAATGAAACGATCGCGAAATCCACAGGAACCGGCGCCGGAATCTCCGACAGAACAAGTCGAAGCTGATACTGAAAAAAATTAATGAAGACTAAGCTGTCCTGCATTTAAACTGCACAGTCAAAACTTGATAAAGTTGTTGTGGGGAGTAGGGGTTGGGCCAGAAAGCCCGCACAAAAAATGCAATTTAGATGTCGAACAGCTTATTAATGGGATGGATTTGCTAAACTATCTGGAGATGCGATCGATCGCAATAGTCAATTATAGCAATACTCGCATCAGTTTCAATAACTGGTTAACTTCCAAGCTCTGCCTGGGAAACGATGTAAGCGAGGCTCTGCCTCTGCCCAGACTAGGGAGGCTCTTCCTGCGGATATGCGTTACCAGGAAGAGCCTGGTAACGAGTAAAAGCCTGGTAACGAGTAAAAAGCTTTAGTTCGGGGATGACAACTGCGTTGTAGGTTTGAACCTCAACCTATATCTATCCATAAAAGGGATTTAAACTAAACAAAGTACGGTTTTACGGCTACAGTGTACAAAACAAATAACCAATTTTTAGATTTGTCTCATGTCTAATTCAAAAATGATTGGTAAAGCGATCGCAGGTAGCCTTTGCTTGGGCATCCTCATTAGCTTCAACGCCGCCCTCGGTTCAGCATCCGCAGCAACACCAACAATTGCCCAAGAAACAGCAGCCCCGGCCGCTAGCACCCTCGACCAGCAACTCCTAGGCCAATGGCAAGGCACTGTCGCCTCGGGTCAGTCTTTCACCTTCGTCTTTGCGCCAGAAGGCAAATTGTTTCTCATGGCTAAAGGCCCCGACGGAGCTGCCCGCGCCAAAGAAATGAGGTACAAAGTTAATCTCGGTGAAAAACCGATGCACATTGATGTCGGCCTCAGCAGCACAGAAACCGTTGAGACTGTTTTTGAGTTGACTCCCGAAGGTCAAATGCGGCTTCAGTTGCAAGGCACGAATCCCGGACAGGCGAGGCCTAATTCCTTAAACGAGCAGGCAACTGTGTTTAAAAAGGTCTCCGAGGCCACTGCACTGCCTCCTGACACTCAAGTCATCGGTTTTTAAGGAAAATTGCAGGCAGAAGTATAATTTGGTGAAAAAACGGTTGCTAATTTTGGGGGGGACGGGGGATGCTGCGGAACTGGCGGTGAGAGCGTCTCAAATTGCTGATATAGAGGTGATATCTTCGCTAGCAGGACGCACTCAACAGCCTTTTACCCCCAAAACGGGTACGGTGCGGATTGGGGGGTTTGGTGGGGCGGCTGGGCTGGCGGCGTTTTTGCGCGTTAGCTCGGCCCGCCCCTACGGGGACTACGCCAAGGGAGTCGATCGCCCGATCGACTTCTTAATCGATGCTACTCATCCGTTTGCGGCTCGGATTTCTGCTAATGCTGCTGTTGCTGCTGCTGAATGTAATGTGCCCTTTTTGATGCTGGTGCGTCCAGCTTGGGAGAGGGTGGAGGGCGATCGCTGGATTGAAGTTGCGGGCCACTCGGAGGCTGCAAGGGCTTTATTAGGGCTGTCTCAGCGGGTGTTTCTGACGATTGGTAGGCAGGAATTGGCTGCTTTTGCTGGTTTGGATGCTATTTGGTTTTTGATGCGGGCGATCGATCCTCCGGCACTCAATTCTCCTATTCCTAATGGTAAATTGTTATTAGCAAGGGGGCCTTTTTCTTTGGAAGATGAGCGCCAATTACTATTAGAATATCAGATTGATACAATTGTTAGTAAAAACAGCGGGGGCGGTGCTACTTATGCGAAAATTGTGGCGGCTAGGGAACTGGGAATTCCGGTGGTGATGGTGCAGCGGCCGCGGATTCCCGATGTTGAGCAGGTTGCTGATGTTGCAGGGGCGATCGCTTGGTTAGTTAAGCAGTTATGATATCAAATTGGTTAGCATCGGAATAGTAAATTCGAGTTCTCTGTTGACTGTTGACGGTTTACTGTTCACTGTCAACTGTCAACCGTCAACTTCATTTCGGTGTTACCGGAAATGATATTAGTAGGGTTTCAAACATCGGCTAGGTTAGGTCTTTGAGTAATGGTTGATTTCCGGGCTGGATGATTATTTGTTTTAGTTCTAGCTGCATTTTTTGACTGTTTTAATAGGATTTGAAATATAAAATAATTTAAGTTAATAGATTTTAGCAATTCAGAACTTATGCGGAATTGCTGTTAGAGATTAAGATTAAATTTCTTGAAAACTATGGTAGCGTTCGGCAATCATTTCCTTCAGCAGTTCTCATTCCTCCTAGGAGAGTTTCCACGATCGCACACTGCTTAGCACCACCGTTAACAGTAGAAACTGTTACCACAAAAGGTAATTCTGGATTGTTTAAATTGTTGGGATCGACTACACCGTTATAATTAAAAGTAAGTTGTGTAGCAGCCGTGCAGTTGTTATTAGGACAGCTAGCAACAGAAAGTTTAACCTGTCCAGGTTTAATTTCGCCTCCAGCGTCGAAAGTCACTGTTTGTAGCGGAGGATTTTGGGCTGGATCTGTCTTAATTGTAGCTGTTGGCGGGTCAACCAATCGATTTAATGTAACTACTCTATCGCTCTTAGTTCGCTTTGCTTCGCTTTGTGCCAGTCGTAATGATTGGAGAACGCGATCGTTCACAGTGCGAACTCTTTGTCTGTTGATGAATCCCTGCCAGCTTGGAGCCGCGATCGAGCTAAATATACCTATGAGCAACGCTATCACGAGCACTTCTAGAAGGGTGAATCCTCCATCATCTTTTCTGGATGCAGTTTTGTTGAAATTAGGGCTGGGCTTGGCAGCCGAGTTATGCAAAAGTTTTAATAATATTGGTGGGGTTTTCATGGTATTCTCCTATTGTTTATCGGCAGGCAGCGATTCGGCAATGTGTTTCAGACATCAGTTACTGTCCGCGCGCGCCTAGACCTTGTACTTGCACGGTTGCTGTTGGGAAATATGCCGAATTGTTGGCATTATAATTCGCATCGGCTTGAAGGCGGCGGAGGCTATTTCCTCTGATAGTCACTCTGGCTATGTTTTTAGATGTATCTACACAAGCATAGAAGCTGTTGGTTGAGCCGTCGGCTGTTAATAAATCTGTTGGAGTTAATGGTGGTGCTGGTGCTGGCGGGTCTGTGACGCCAAGAGTAGTTTTACAGTCTGGTAGAGGTGGAACGTTAACTGTACTGTTGTCGATGTAGTTCACCAGAATTTCCGGCTTTGTTGCTGTCGATAGGGGATTTCCCAGTTCCCCAACCTCTGTCACATTTTGTGTTGGCTTGCTGGGGTCGAAATTTTCGTTAAAAGCTGGATCTTTTCTTTGACCAGTTGTTGTCTCAGCGTCAGTGTAGTAAGCCAAAGTTGACGGGTTTTTTATTCCATCTCTAATTTCATAGCGGGCAATGCGGGTAGGACAAGTGACTCCTGAAGGCTGACACCAAATAGAGTTAGGATCAGTTTCTTTAAACTGGTAGTACGCAACTAATGAAAGTACGTAGGTATCGTTGCATTCATTAGGTCTAGTATCGCAGGTGTTTGGTCTGGCAGTAACAGTCGGGTTAATAGGAACAGAATTTTTAATCTGTTGTCGCTTCCAAAATACGAGGATCGGAATTCTATTTACATTTCCAGATGCAGGAAGCATAGACCTAATGCCATTCGTTCCATTAATAGCCTTATTATCGTAAATATAAATAGCTTGACTCAAATCTTGGGCGATGAAATCAACGGCGGCCTGAAGGTCTTGCTCGGTATTTGACTTGACTTGTTCCCTCCTGTCGGTATTCAGCATATCGACTACAAAACCGAGCATCGGCGTAATGATTAAAAACGCCATAATTGCTCCGACTAATAGCTCGACCAGAGTCATGCCCTTTTCTGTTTGAGCTGGTCCGGAGCGGTTTCGCTGGTGCTGACTTTTTAGAAGCAACCTGAGTAAAGTTTTCATTTTGACTGTTTCCTTTGTCCAATGGGGGGAGCGATTTTAAATTTAATAACGGGGACTTTGATGATTACTGACATGGGCCGTCATTAATGCGAGTACACAAACTGTTGTAAGCACCTTGTCGATCGCTAGCACCTATTTCTGTTCTCATTTCTACCAAAGGCGCTCGGAGATTTCCCAGCCCTGATGTAGTAATTCCTTGCTGTACTTGTCGGTTTGGAGCATTGACTTGAATACTTCTCTGAGTTGTTAGTGCACCCACGCCACTAGCAAAAGAACTAGCCCTGTAAACCCGAACAATTAAGCTGTAGCCTGTTTTTGCCGGATTTGTAGCAGCGGGTAAGTTGTTATAGTAGTAGCCCTGAACTACAAAGTCTTGATTGCTGTTAGTCTCACACTTTTCAGTTACATCTTTTTTGTCTATGTCTATGCAGTAAAGAGCGTTGATGTCGGTTGGAGCGGGATTGACCTCTAATTGATTGGCGGTTGTGGACGGAGCAGGAAACCCCTTAGTGCCTTGTTTGAGCGCCTCAGACCTGAGCGCCTCAATATAGGTTGTGGCGGCTTGAGTGGCCATTTCTATCCGTTTTGCTTGTACGCGAGTTGCTACTGAGAAAGCCATCACAGGGGCGATCGCAATCATCAGCACCGAAACTACAATCATCGCTACCAATGACTCGATAATCGTGTAGCCGGCTTCTTGAGACTTCTGTAAACTACTGTGTGGCTGTTGGCGTTTTATCATAGTAAGCACTCCGCATTTGGAACTCAGGAATGTGAGGGTTTAAAGGTCAGGGAAGTTAAAGACAGCCTGCTGGTTTAGCGCCGTCATTGACAGCATATATTCCAGATGGCTTGCGATCTATATCATTCAATTTTTCAGCGCACATTAAAGTTTTTACCCAATCATCATTCCGGCTGACTTCTCTGAAGTATTCGTCAGGTTTTTTCTGAGAAGCAGGGAGAGTGAATTTTTGGGCAAACAAGTCAGGCGGCTGTGAAAGCAAACCTACATCAAATCCCCATTCCCTCGTGGGTGGTACGAAATAGCCGATCGTACCAACCCCGGTTTCTATTTTGTAAGGGAAAGACGGGTAGGTTGTGTCGTAGTCGAATAGCTTGGCCTTGAATAAAGAACCACCAGCAGGATCGTTAATAACAGATAGGTAGGGAGCAGTTGCGTAAGAACTGCGCTTGAATTGGATAAACGAACCTGCGATCGAGTGAGTTAAGCCTTTCCAATTTTCCATAAAGCGCGGTAAGTTTTGCATACCACCATTGGTGTCGCCCAGGGTGGAAGAGATAGCCCGAGAAGGAACGTCATTGGAGGCGACTATGAGGTTAAACTCCGTCGTTCGTGCTTTTTGTACCCATCGCGTTACGTCGTTGGCGTTTTGGGCGTTGGTTAGGGGAGGACTTGCAATATTTGTTGCCTGAATCTGCAAAGTCGGTCTTAGCTGTGGCTGCTCAACTGTATTAGGAAATCCGCCACTAACTGTTGGTAATTTGGCGTAAAACAGGGGGTTGGTAATACCATCGTCCCTTCCTCCCGTTGGAGTGGCTGGAGTGGTGGTTGTCGCATACCAAAGAGAATTTGCTACCGCTGTAGGCGTCGTACCAGAGGCTGTAGTTATGGGAGTTCCGCCGTCCACAGGGACAGAAGATGATGGCGCACCACCATAGAAAGCTACTGCAGTACCATTAATTCCCAGTGCCACAGGGATAGTGCCATTAAAAACCAGCCTATTTTTTTTGTTAGTACCTGAGATGTTTCGCACAAAAGCTACGCGACGGGGATATCGTCTATCTGCTGGATCGATCGCTGGTTTAGCTGTTGTACCTGACAAAAGTTGCCCGACAGGTGTAGTTGCTGGGACAATGCTTGCTTTTTCTCTTTGATCAATAGGAGTAGATGGATCAAATTCCCCAAGAGTACCAGTATCAATGCCAACCACCCAGTCATCAGGCCCACAAGCTGAAACAGGCAACTTCCGGCAGATTTCCATTACATATTCTGGAAAATTAGTCCGTCGCTGAACTGGCGTAACGAAATTGTTGAAGTATGAACTGTTAGGAGCAGCACCTGTGGTAGTGCTGTAGTTTGTGTCTGTTGGTGTAACGCTAGTCCCCGCGCTTTGCCCGAACTTTTCTTGGTTGAGAATGTCAAAAGCAGCACCGCTACTCAAACCGTTAGTGACGTAGTTGTTAGCACCGAAACCGTTAATCCTGCGAGCTGCTTTAGCCGTTACCTCCGTCTCTTTAACGCCCGTATCGTTCGTAGTCCCATTTCCATTGAGGTCAAAGCCGAAGTCAGCTTCATTAGCTGCATCAATAGTTGTATCAACAGGAGGAATGCCATCGCCATCGAAGTCATAGCCTACGATCGTGGTACCTGCATTATTTCTCAGGTCAAAATCTCCGTGATTGCGGACACCGTACCGGAAGCCATCCTGTAAATTACCTGACACTGGCTCAGAGAGTAGGGTAATCGCATCGGAGAGCACTGTTGCCGCTCGCCAATTATCGCTGCCAGCGCATTTGCCAGGGTATCGGGGATCGCCGAGGCGACAAGCAAAATTGGGATCTAGGTTGGCAGCCGGGCGGCCGTAGAAATCGCTGGGAGTCCAACTAAAAGCCCCTGTAAATTCCCTCTTTGTGTGTTTGTTAAATTCGCCTTGGATGTACACCGGCAGGTTAGAAGTCAACAGCAGACCTTTCTCTTTCAGTACGTCTGTCACCGTGCTTACAGTTGTCGGGCGACCCAAGCTAGATCCGTTAATCAGCATAATTCCGTGGGGGCGACGGCTGGGGTCTAGCCGAGAATCCGTTGGGCTGCTTAGCTGGCTGCGGGTTGTATCAATGGCAGTTCCAAGACTATTTGGAGTACGATCGCTGCGATCGGGTGCTGCATCATCACGGCTGGCGTAAATTAGGCCGCTGTAAGGCAGCATATACTCTGGGTTAAGGGTGTTGATGACGGGCACTCGCTTGTAGGCGATCGAATTTTTGTTCCTGAGCTTATCGACATCTAATTGCGTGACCCGGATTTCTAGGGGTTGTCTTTCTGCTAGGGGAAGGTCGTATTGTCCGGTTAGCTTCGCGCTCTGAGTAGAAGCCATCAAGCCACTACCAGTAGCAGAACTTAAAGGACTGCTGAGGCTATAAGTCTCGTCCACTGCTGTAGCTGGGTCGTCCTTGTCGATCGCCTTAACTTCCCTAGGATTGAGAAAAGCAACTTCCCGAATTGTCCCGTGGTCGAGATAGGTGGTAGCAAAGCCTGTAGTCGGATTTGCCAAAATTTTAAAAGAGCAAAGAGTAGAGTCGATCGCAGCTTTTTCCGACAAGCTGCGTTCTGCGTCCGCCTTCTGCAAAGCCTTCCTTAAGTTCTCGTTGACAAACCTACCGTCGGGGAAGACGAGACTGGCTTGATAATTCAAGCGATTCTCTGGTGTTCCTATTGAAGTGAGACTTGATGGATCAGTCAGGAGACTTGCCGTTAGAGTTGCACCGGTCGGTCTGGCGTCAGGAGGGCCGTAGACGATGCCGTTGTTGGATTTACCATTGTTATCGCTTCCCAATGGCAAATCTGGATGGTTGAGACTGGAATCAAATAGAGTGTCAACTCCACTAATCGTTTTTCTGTATCGGTAGCTGGGATCGTAATAGCTGCTGACACAAGCCAGCGGGGTATCTGCTAATTTAGCAGCTTGATCGCTTGTGTTGTCTGCGTAGTGATAGATCGCACTTGCGCGCATCCGCAAGTCGCCCTTAGCATACTTGCGAGTATTAGGATCTATAGTGGGAGCTGTGGGAGTTAATAAGGGTATAGCACCTGCTGCAGGTTGACTAAGAGTTCCCCAGTCCCCAGAGCTTAGTACAACCCAGGGGTCAGTACCAGGAGGAGAACTAAAGTTATAAACTTTAGAATTCGGACCTGGTGACATCGGCATGGAGTCGGGCCAAACAACAGGGAACTTTTCTACAGCAGTAGTTGCCGGGTTGTCGTAGAACTCCGATACTGCATTCGCAGCAGGGTTGAAGACTTTGGGAGGTGGCAGAAAAGAGTTTGTGCGCTCGTAAACACCCGCACCCGTAATTACCCGCAATCCGCCAATGCCATCAACTGCTGTTTGAGGTGCTTGGGCCGCACTCTTTTCCCAGAAGCCGTCTCTCTCTGCTCCCCCTACATCAGCGAACTGCCTCACTTGCGGTTCTCGGTAGCGTTGGCCCCCATCCAGCCAGTTAACTCCCAATGTGTCTCTTCCTTCCTCACCTTCACCCACAAATTTGGGAGTGTCCAAATCGGTTCTCCACCTTAGTGCTGGTAGATTGTTCCCTACGACTATGCGATCGCCTAACTCGGATTCTTTGTTATCTTCCTCTACCTTTTCCGGGCTGTTGGCTTTGAGCCTGACACTTGTTGTATCGAGTTTAGTGTTGGTGTCCAAAGGCATAACCCAGGCATCCACCGGTCGCAGTTCCTCTCCTGTTCCGCCGAAGGGAGATGCAGGGTTAACGCCAGCCCATGAGTCTACAGCGGTGGCCGGCACTTCTGCAAAAGGCACTTTCCGCGTCCGCAATCTAAAGTAAGATTCCAGCTTTTCTCGGCGAATCTCCTTTTGACGATCGGCGCTGGGAGCAGTGGGGTCAGTTTCTTCTTGAACTTGTATGGCAATAGCATTTTTAACTTCCTGGGGATCGGAAGCAGGGGCATTTTTTTGCTGTTCGGAAACTAACAAACCGATGCGATCGGAATAAGCCTTGTTATTGTACATGACCCCCAAAGCACCATCTTTGTAGGCTACAGATTGGTCGGCGCCCCCTTTAATTGCTTTTGTGGTGACTGGATCGGTAGCCTCTTTCCCAAATAGATGAACTGCTATGTCTTTGCCAGTGTTGCCACTACTTCCCGACCAGCCGTTAACCACATTACCACTAACGACTATTTTACTATTTTCTAGGTCGTAGAAACACGATTCTCTGCTGCTAACGAGATAGAACGCCACCGGCCCGTCGCCCGTGGTGGTAACCATAAAATTACTGTTAGTAAATATCCGTCCGTTTAGACGCAGCGCCGGGCCGGGAGATACTTCTAAATCATCTTCATAAACCACCGCATTATTTTGTAGTGGAATGCGTTTTTGGTCTTGTTGGTACTCCAAAGCTGAGAAACTTGGAGTTCCTTTAAATATGTCGTATTTTGTGGAATCGAGCCCAGTAATATTAGTTATCGGCACGTTCACTGTGTAAACAAAGAAGCTTTTTTTGAGTACGCCCTCTGCTTTGTACCAGTCCGTACTGCCTACCAAACTAGCGCTAGTACCTGCTGCAGCCTTACAGATCGCGTTGGTAGAACCTTGGGATACCGACATAGGAGGGGTTCGGGCTTCTAAAGCCTTTCTAGCTCTATTAAACTCTCCTGTGTCCAGCTCGCGAGGTGGGCTGCGAAAAAATACTCCGTATAGAGTGTAAGTATCAAATTTACCATTGTTGTCAGTATCTACAGGGAACCTCCAAGCGGTATTTATCCTCTCGCTTAGATTGATGTTAGTTGCATCTGCAGGATCATCATCATCAATTCGATTTGAATTATTAATATCAACCTGAACCTGTAGAACCTCCTCATCTCCAAATTTAAAGCGATCTGAATCCATCGCTTGGTAAACGCTCAAGTCTGATGGTGTATCAAGTGTTCCGCTTCCTTGAGGGGATAAGGCATACTGAATTTTGGCTTTCGCCCGATCGAGCGCGGGAGTCGCCGCCGCCAGTACCTGCTGGTTCACGCGCACGTTACGCGCCGTATTCGCCCGATCGAACGATCGTAGCGTAATCGCCACAGTCAGCAAAATCACTACCAGCAACACCATCGTCACCGTCGGCAGCACAAACCCCGCCACCGGCAGTCTCGCCCTCCGGCCCATAGCCATCAGGGTTTGCAGCATTGCTCTCATCAGCCGCTTCGCCCCGGATCTGGTAACACCAGCAATCCGCCGCAGCAGGGATACGATAACTTTGGATAATTTGCTCTTAAACATTGACGCCTTCCTGAATAATTTCAGAGATGGTATTGCTGGTAGTTACTGCTCGACAGTACAATCCCATCTTTATTGTTCCCATTTTCCACAACCTGCATATCAGCCTCTTGCACAAATTTAAATTTGTACCTTGGCTGAAAAATAAAACCCACAAACCCACAACCAAAATCGCCGCCGATAATATATTTCCGCGAAAGATTTGCCCCGCAGGGATTAGATATTCCTAACTCCACTCTAATCTAGTTAAATTGAAATGTCAGGGGTCAATCGATTTTAGATTTTAGATTTTAGATTTTAGATTGACTTGCGCGAGATAAATGCTCTTTCTTGAGGATTTTGGATTTTAGATTTTCGATTGACTTGCGCGAGATAAATGCGGGGGCTTGATACCACCTTTGAAATTCGTGGTCAGACTCAGAGTGAATGCGATCGCCCAAAAACAGCGATCGCGATCGTATCCGATGTATTTCCCAGCCCTTGTCTGGCAGGCTTTGTTGATGTGTTCGCCTTGCTAGCGCTTTTCAACCACCGGAATCTACAATCACGATCGGCCCATCGAATCGTTATGCCTGTCAGCGCCATCAAATCTAAATTGGGCGATCGAATTGCCCTAATGCCCCCAAGTGCGATCGAATTGCCCTAATGCCCCCAAGTGCGATCGAATTGCCCTAATGCCCCCAAGTGCGATCGAATTTTCGTCTTGCGCCCCAGCCCGCCGGGGGTTAAAAACCCCCGTCTCATAGCTAAAGTCCTCTTGCATAGGACTAATCAAATATTAAGATATTAGATATATAAATACATCTTCAGTCCTTTTCAAAGGACTTGCGCTATGAGACGGGGGTTAAAACCCCCGGCGGACAATCGGTACAAATGCCAAATCCGAAACACTGTCAGTACAAGCGCCAAATAAACCTACCATCCCCACCCATGAAACAACCCCCCAAACCCCCCGACTTCATCATCATCGGCGCCCAAAAAGGCGGCACAACATCCCTGTACAACTACCTAATCCAACATCCCCAAATCCTCCCCGCCGCCCAAAAAGAAATCCATTACTTCGACTTCAACTTCGACAAAAGCCCCGACTGGTACTACGCCCAATTTCCCCAGCCCCAACCAGGCGAAAACCTACTAACCGGAGAAGCCAGCCCCTACTATATCTGTCACCCCCAAGTTCCCCAGCGAATTTATGATTTATGTCCCAAAGTTAAAATAATCGCCCTGCTGAGAAACCCAGTAGAACGCGCAATCTCCCACTATTATTACTATATCAAAATAGGCTACGAATCCCTATCATTAGAAAGTGCGATCGCCGCCGAACCCGAAAGACTCAAAGGCGAAATAGAAAAACTCCAAACCAACCCAAACTACTACAGTTACGAACACCAACACCACAGTTATCTAACCCGCGGCATTTACGCCGATCAACTCCCAGCCTGGATAAAACTTTTTCCCAAATCACAACTTTTAATCCTCAAAAGCGAAGACTTATATACCAATCCCTTCGGCACATACAACAGCGTCTTAGAATTTCTAGAATTGCCGCCCCACCAACTACAAACCTACGAAAAATACAACGCCACCCAATATCCCCCCATCAGCGACACAATATACGACCAATTGAGAGCATATTTTCGATCGCACAACCAGAGATTAGCCCAATTGTGCGATCGAGACTTCGGCTGGGACTAATCATTTCGGGAATTGTAGGGGCGGGTTCACCCACAATAATCGTCAATAATCCACAATCTCCTAAACCCGCCCCACCCAACGGTAAATCTATCTATACGTTTGGATAATGGGAGGAAATCAAGGTTCATGTAGGTTATTCGTGGGGAGGGGGCGGGTTTATTTAGATTGTTTGTATTTGTGAGATATTGTGGGTGAACCCGCCCCTACAAATCTTTTTATCAAAAGAGCTTGACATTCATATTATTCTGTGATATCTAGTCGAATAGTATTGTGTTTAATCCACAAATCGCAGCACTTGAGCC